>CAMYML010000089.1 GCA_947259305.1 uncultured Gammaproteobacteria bacterium
AGAATACGGCGCATAATTTTACCGGAGCGGGTTTTCGGCAATCCGGGGGCCCACTGAATGATGTTTACCTTGGCAATCGGGCCAATCTCGGAACGCACCTGTTTCACCAGTTCTGCCTTGAGTTCATCGCTGCCTTCCTGACCCGCCATCAGCGTGACATAGGCGTAAATGCCCTGCCCGGTGAGTTCATGCGGGTAGCCGACCACGGCGGCCTCGGCCACTTTTTCATGCAATACCAGCGCCGATTCGATTTCAGCGGTGCCAAGACGGTGACCGGAAACATTGAGCACGTCGTCGACACGACCGGTGATCCAGTAGTAGCCGTCTTCGTCACGGCGCGCACCGTCGCCGGTAAAGTAATAGCCCTTGAACATCGCGAAGTAGGTTTCAAAAAAGCGCTTGTGGTCTCCATACACCGAACGCATCATCGACGGCCACGGCGCCTTGATCGCGAGGTTGCCCTCGGCCGGGTTGCCGTCGATTTCATTACCCTTGTCATCGAGTAGCACCGGCTGAACGCCAAAGAACGGGAATGTGGCCGAACCGGGTTTGGTCGTGGTCGCGCCGGGTAGCGGCGTCATCATATGCGCGCCGGTTTCGGTTTGCCACCAGGTATCGACAATCGGGCACTTACCGTTGCCGACCACGTGGTGATACCACTCCCAGGCTTCCGGGTTGATCGGCTCGCCGACGGTTCCGAGCAGGCGCAGACTGCTGCGCGAAGTCTTCTTAACCGGCTCGTCGCCAGCACCCATCAGTGAACGGATCGCGGTCGGCGCGGTATAGAAAATCGACACATTATGTTTATCACAGACTTGCCAGAAACGGGAGATGTCGGGATAAGTCGGAATGCCCTCGAACATCAGCGTGGTAGCGCCATTGGTCAGCGGGCCATAGACAATGTAGGTGTGGCCGGTAACCCAGCCGACATCGGCGGTACACCAGTAGACTTCGCCATCTTTATAATCAAACACCAGTTTATGCGTCATTGCCGCCTGCAGCAGATAACCGCCGGTAGTATGCAGGACGCCCTTGGGTTTGCCGGTGGAGCCGGAGGTATAAAGAATAAACAACGGATCTTCCGCCGCCATGCTTTCGGGCTGGCAATCGGCCGCGGCCGCGGCAACGGCTTCGTGATACCAGACGTCGCGTCCCTCGGTCCATTCGACCGGGACATTGGCTAACCGCCTTGTCGGCATTGGCTTTTAGCGGTACCCGCTTGCCGCCACGCATCGACTGATCGGCGGTAATGACCACCTGGCAATCCGAATCCTGAATACGATCGCGCAACGCATCCGGCGAAAATCCGCCGAATACGATCGAATGAACAGCGCCGATGCGGGTGCAGGCGAGCATGGCGACCGCGGCCTCGGGAATCATCGGCATGTAAATCGATACGCAATCGCCCTTGTTGACGCCTCGGCTCTTCAGCACGTTGGCGAATTTACAGACTTCCTGGTGCAGTTCTGCATAGGTAATCTTGCGATCCTCCTTGGGATCGTCGCCTTCCCAGATGATAGCGACCTGATCGGCGCGGCTATCCAGGTGGCGATCCAGGCAGTTATAGGAAACGTTGAGTTCCGCGCCTTCGAACCACGTGATATGCAGATCGTCCTCGGCAAAGCTCCAGTCGCTAACCGAATTCCACGGCTTGAACCAGGAAATATAGTTTTCTGCCTGTTCCGACCAGAATCCGTCAGGGTCTTCGACCGATTGACGATACATCTCTTCGTATTGAGCCGCGGTGACATTAGCCTGGGCGGCAAATTCTGCCGGGACTGGGTATGTTTTACTTTCTGACATCGTGCCTTCCTCGGGGATTTGATTATTAAGTTTCTCTGTGGGCCCGGATATGCTTACACAATACCCGGTCAGCGACAAGTTGCTGGCGGGCGGACATTCGACCCAGAGACGTTATTCTTGATGTAAATCAACGGTTTTTTCAATCTTATTGACCTGATCGTCACTATAGGTAACACTCTTTCGAAAAATGAGGTAACCAGGGGTAACACCGTGTCGCTTTTTGCCGCCGATTTACGCGCGACCGAAATCACCATCGTGGTTTTGCTAATTTGCCTGCTGTTATTACTGCCGCCCCTGCTGGGCTTGTGGTTTTCGATCGGCTCACCCTGGTTTCTGCCGTACCTGGTCTGGTTCGGCATCATCGTGTTGTCCTATTATCTACAGCGCCTGTTGCGAAAAAATGCAGTTTGAGCTGTGGCAACTGTTTGTCGTCGGAGTGCTTTACCTCGGCTTGCTGTTCGTCATTGCAACCGCCACCGACCGCGGCTGGATTCCGAAATCCGTCGCCGAGCATCCACTGGTATACACCCTGTCGCTTGGCGTATATGCGACCTCGTGGAGTTTCTACGGCAGTGTCGGTTTTGCGCAGAAGGAAGGCTATAACTTCCTGACCATTTACCTCGGCACGACGCTGGCCTTCGTCGCCTCCCCAATTCTGCTGCGGCCAATACTCAAGATCACCGAAACCTACCGTCTGGCCTCATTGGCCGACCTGTTTGCCTTTCGTTATCACAGCCAGCTAGCCGGAGTGCTGGTAACCCTGCTGGTGTTGACCGGTACCCTGCCCTATATATCGCTGCAAATACAGGCGGTGACCAATACGCTGCAAATCATGACCAACGAAACCGAACAGCAGTTGATCGCGTTGATGTTCTGCATCACCGTTGGCCTGTTCTCGATCCTGTTCGGCACACGCCATATTTCACTGCGCGAAAAGCATCGCGGCCTGGTCGTCGCAATCGCCTTCGAGTCGCTGGTCAAACTGATAACGCTGTTAACCGTTGGCCTGTTCGCGATTTTTGGTATCTTCGGCGGCTTCGGTGAACTGAACCAGTATCTGCAGCAACATCCCGAGGCCAACGCGGCACTGTTCGCCCCGGTCAGCGACGGCCCCTGGGCAACCCTGATGCTGCTGTCCTTCGCCGCCGCTTTTCTGTTGCCGCGCCAGTTCCACATGATTTTTGTCGAGAGCATCAAACACAAGAATATCGAAACGGCGAGCTGGGCGTTTCCGCTATTCCTGCTGTTACTGAATTTGTCGATTCCACCGATTCTGTGGGCAGGCCAGTCGATGCAGCTCTCGATTCCGGCTGATTTCTTTGTGCTCGGCATCACGCTCGACAGCGGCTCGTCGGTACTGCCGATACTGACCTTCATGGGCGGGCTGTCCGCGGCCAGCGCGATGATTATTGTCACCACCCTGGCGCTGGCCTCGATGTGCATGAATAACTTCGTATTGCCGGCGAGTTTCCCGCCCAAATTGTCGACCGGCACCAGCATGTACGAGTGGCTGCTATGGGGACGTCGTTTCGTCATCATGTCGATCGTCGGCGTCGGTTACCTGTTTTACCTGCTGCAGCAACACAATCCAGGCCTTGCCGGCCTCGGGCTGATTTCCTTCGTCGCGGTTGCCCAGTGCCTGCCAGGCGTGGTCGGCCTGCTGTACTGGCCACGCGCCAATAAAAACGGTTTTATCGCCGGCCTCACGGTCGGCGCGACAATCTGGGCGGTCACCCTGTTTGTCCCCCTGTTCGAGCGCGCCGGCATTATCGAAACACCCTACTTCACGATTCCCGAACTGGCGATGAGCACCACCGATGCGGCGCTCTGGTCGCTGGTGCTCAACAGCCTGACCTTCGTCATCGTCTCGCTGTTAAGTCGGCAATCACTGGAGGAACGTGATGTGGCGGAAGCCTGCAGCCGCGAAAGCTTCCTGATTCCGCGTGGCGCAGTCAAGGCCGCCTCGATCGCCGAGTTCGAACAACAGTTGAGCAGCATCGTCGGTTACGATATCGCGCATAACGAAGTCGACCGGGCGCTGGCCGATCTCGGGCTGGTCCCGGGTGAAGTCAGCCAGAGCGATCTCACTCGCTTGCGCGCGCAAATCGATCGTAACCTGTCGGGACTGGTGGGACCCGTACTGTCGCGCATGATCGTCAACGAGCACCTGCAAATCGATCGAGCAACCCAGAGCGCACTCGCCGATACCATCCAGTTCGTCGGTAGTACCCAGGAAAAATCACGTACCGAGCTGCGCGGGGTTTCGAGCGAACTCGATGCACTGCGGCGTTTTCATTTCCAGGTATTGCAGGATCTGCCCCTGGGCGCGGTCTCGATCGACAATGAATACAACATCATTAGCTGGAACAAGCTTCTCACTACTCTTACCGGGATCGAGCAGCGGGATGCGGTCGGCAATTCTATCGATAAATTGCTCCTGGTCAGCAATTTCAAATTGCAGGTTCAAGACCAGGTCAAGGTCCTGAACTTGTTCAAGGCGGTGGTCCGCCAGGAGCAGGAAGGCAACAGCGGGATCGCAATTCTGATCGAAGATCATAGCGAAGGTTACTCGCTCGGAGAAAAGCTGGCGCACAGCGAACGGCTTGCCTCGATTGGCCAACTGGCTACCGGTGTAGCACACGAAATCGGCAATCCGGTGACTGGCATAGCCTGCCTGGCGCAGGATATGCGCGCCGATCTGCAGGCGACGCCGGAAGCCAACGAAGGCCTGGCCCAGATCCTGGCACAGACGGATCGTATTTCCCGTATTGTCGGATCGCTGTCGAACTATAGCCACGCCGGAGCGCCCGATGAGTTCCCGGCTGAAAACCTCGATCTCCAACAGGTTATCAACGAAGCCATCGACCTGGTGTCGCTGAGCCAGTCCGGCAAACAGATGATTTATAAAAACCACTGTGAAGGCGGCGTTTTTGTCGCCGGCTATGCGCAGAAACTGGTGCAGGTCTTCGTCAATCTGCTGACCAATGCGACCGATGCATCCGACCCGGGCCAGACGATTACCATCGATACCGGGATCAGAGCGAACCAGGTGACGATTTCAGTCAGGGATCAGGGCAAAGGCATAGCTGAAGATCATCTGCCGAGAATATTCGAGCCCTTTTTTACCACCAAAATGGTGGGTGAAGGTACCGGTCTCGGGCTATCGCTGACTTACAACATTATCCAGGAGCACGGCGGCTCGATTACGGTTAGCAGCAAATCAGGCCAGGGCTGCCGCTTCGATATTGTGTTACCCGGATTTGACGAATCGATGGTGGCGCAGGCATGAGCAGTATTCTGGTTGTCGAAGACGAGCCCATCATCCAGGAAAGCCTGGTGCGCCTGTTGCGACGCCAGGGTTACGATGTTACCGGCGTGGCTTCGGTTGCCGAGGCAGAAGAAAATTCGATTAACATGTATGACCTGATCATTTCGGATTTACGCCTGCCAGGTGAGCCGGGAACCGAGTTAATTGGGCGCGCGGCCCCAACCCCGGTCCTGATCATGACCAGTTACTCGACCGTGCAATCAGCCGTGGAAGCCATGAAACAGGGCGCGGTGGACTATATCGCCAAGCCGTTCAATCACGACGAAATGATTCTCACGGTCAAACGAATCCTCGAAAAGACGCGGGTCGAACAGCAAAACACACTCCTGAAACAAGAGGTCGCCAAGTATTATCCGATCAATGGCATGGTCGCGCATTGCGAACCGATGCTCGAGGTCATCGATCGCATCAGGCGGGTAGCCCCGACCGATACCACGGTTTTGATCGTTGGTGAAACGGGCACCGGCAAAGAGCTGGTAGCGCGCGCTATTCATTCACAAAGTAACCGGCGCAAGCAGGCCCTGGTCAACGTCAACTGCGTGGCTTTCGCCGAAAATCAGATCGAGTCCGAGCTTTTTGGTCATGAACGCGGCGCGTTCACCGGCGCCCTGGAGATGAAAAAGGGATTGATCGAGGCCGCCAATGGCGCCACCCTGTTTCTCGACGAAATAGGCGAACTGCCGCTGGCGGCGCAGGGGCGTCTGCTCAAGGCCCTGCAGGACAGTGAAATTCGGCGCGTGGGCTCGAACAAGGTCATCAAGGTCAATGTGCGGATACTGGCCGCGACCCACAAGAACCTGGCGCAAATGGTGCAGGAAAAAACTTTTCGCGAAGATCTCTATTTCAGGCTGAATGTTTTCGAAGTGAATTTGCCACCGTTGCGCGAACGCGGTAGCGACATCAAACTGCTGGCCGACACGATTCTAACCCGGATGGCGCAACGCACCCACCGCAACGTCATGAATTTCGACGAAGCCGCCTACGCGCAGATAGCACGCTACCCCTGGCCCGGCAACGTGCGCGAACTCGAAAACATCATCGAACGTGCGGTCATCCTGAGACAGAACGGATGCATCGAGGCCGAAGATCTGGCGCTGAATAATATCGAAACCAACCATCAGCTGCCGCTTTACGAACTCGAAAACCGCCTGTCACTCGACGACTACTTCGTCAGTTTCGTCAAGAAATATCAGCCGCAGTACAACGAAACCGAACTCGCGCGCATGCTCGGCATCAGCCGCAAAAACCTGTGGGAAAAAAGACAGCGTCTTGATATTCCGTCACGCAAACAATAACTTAACTGGAGCCAGTTGATGGATACCCCGGTCAAAGGCTTGTCGATGCAGATTGCCAACAGCATACTGGATGGCTTCAATCGACACTTTACGATTTTTAGCAAGATCACCAAAGGCGCCAAGGAACGTTTCGAAAATGCCGACTGGGACGCAGAACGCAGAGCCTCGCGCGAACGTATCGAGTTTTACGATATTCGCGTCAAGGATGCGATTGGCGATCTGCAGAAACTGTTCGATCTGGAACCCTTCGACAGCCAGCTCTGGTTTGACGTCAAGCGAGAATACGTCCTGTTGATCAGTAACCACCTGCAACCGGAACTGGCCGAATCATTTTACAACTCGGTGTTTTGCGCACTGTTTCATCGCGATTATTTCGGCAATGACTATATTTTCGTGCGCAGCGCAGTTTCGACGGAATTTATCGATTCGGAGAAGCCCTCTTACCACGTGTACTATCCAGCCAAGCGCGGATTTCGCTCCTCGATCAAGCAGGTACTGCTCGATAGCGGCTTCAACCTGCCGTTCGAAAATATCGAGCGAGATGTGCGCAACATTATCCAGGCGCTGATCAAACAAACCTTTTCGCGCCCACGCCGCGCGCACCTGAATTTTCAGTTCCAGGTCATCAGCAGCGTGTTCTATCGCAACAAGGCCGCCTATATCGTCGGCCGCGCGATCAATTCGAACAAGGAGGTCCCCTTCGCGATTCCCATCCTGCACAGTGGCAACGATTCCATATTCTGCGACGCGATTATTATCGGCAAGCAGGGCCTGACCCGACTATTCGAATTCTCCTACGTTTACTTCATGGTCGACCACCCGGTACCGTCGTCGATCGTCACTTTTTTGCGGCGCCTGATGCCAACCCGCAGCAAGGAATCCTTCTATTCGGCCATCGGTTATCATAAACAGGGCAAGACGGTTTTTTACCGGGATTTTCTGCATCATCTGAAGCATTCGGAAGACGAACTCATCTTTGCGCCTGGTATCAAGGGCATGGTTATGGCGGTATTCACCCTGCCCTCGTATCCGTATGTATTCAAGGTAATCCGCGATCGTTTTCCGCCGCCGAAAAAGACGACCCGCCAGGAAGTCCTCGAGACTTACAGGCTGGTCAAGATGCACGACCGCGTAGGGCGCATGTCGGACATCCTCGAATACTCGCACGTCGCACTGCCGCGCGCTCGTTTTTCCGAAGACCTGCTCGAAGAACTCTACGACACCTGCGCCAATAGCGTAAGCCAGGAAGGCGAGCAGATCATTTTCAAGCATATCTATATCGAACGTCGAATGACGCCGCTGAACCTGGCGGTACAGCAGGCGGATGACGATTACCTGCTGCGCTTGATGAAAGGTTACGGCGAGGCGATCAAGGAACTCGCGGCGGCGAATATATTTCCCGGCGACCTGTTGTTGAAAAACTTCGGCGTGACCGGCCAGGGCCAGGGCAGAATCGTGTTTTACGACTACGATGAAATCTGCTATCTGAGCGAGTGTAATTTCCGCAAGATTCCGGAACCCATGTATGCGGAAGATGAATTCGCCGCGGAGCCCTGGTACAGCATCGCCGCCAACGACGTGTTTCCGGAACAGTTTGTCACCTTCCTGTTTGCCGACAATCGCGTGCGCCAGGCCTTTCTGAAATATCATCGCGATCTGCTCGACGCCGACTTCTGGCAGCAGAAACAGGAAAACATCAAGGCCGGTATCTACGAGGACGTATTCCCCTATCCGCAGAAAATACGCTTCAAACGCTAGCCTTCGATCAACGGTCTTGAAGGTTATCGTTGCAATACTCGTAAAATTTCGACATAAAAAAAGCGCATACAGCAAAACCGTATGCGCTCTGTATGTCTAGCCGAACGAGGCTCAGAACTGATCTTCCTCGGTCGAACCGGACATCGCGGTGACCGATGACATGCCGCCCTGGATCGTCGTGGTAACATCGTCGAAGTAACCGGCGCCGACTTCCTGCTGGTGCGAGACAAAGCTGTAACCCTTGTCGGCCGCGGCGAATTCCGGCTCCTGAACCTTTTCCACATAGTGCTTCATGCCTTCGCCGCGGGCGTAATCATAAGCGAGGTCGAACATGTTGTACCACATGTTGTGAATGCCGGCGAGCGTGATGAACTGGTACTTGTAACCCATCTCGGCGAGTTTGTCCTGGAACTCGGCGATGGTTTTATCGTCGAGATTCTTTTTCCAGTTGAATGACGGTGAGCAGTTATAAGCCAGCAGCTTACCCGGATGCACCGCGCGCACCGCTTCGGCCCATTCGCGTGCGAACCCGAGATCCGGGGTGCCGGTTTCACACCACACCATATCGGCATACCTGGCATAGGAAACGCCGCGTGAAATCGACTGCTCCAGGCCATTCTTGACCCGATAGAAACCTTCACTGGTGCGTTCGCCGGTGACAAAAGGCTTGTCGTTGTCGTCGAAGTCCGAAGTCAGCAGGTTAGCCGCCTCGGCGTCGGTGCGCGCCAGTACCACGGTAGGTACGCCCATGACGTCCGCGGCGAGGCGTGCGGCGACCAGCTTCTGCACTGCTTCCTGGGTTGAAATTAAAACCTTGCCACCCATGTGTCCACATTTCTTGACCGCCGCCAGTTGATCTTCGAAATGCACGCCCGCGGCACCCGCGCTAACCATATTCTTCATCAGCTCGAAAGCGTTGAGCACGCCGCCGAATCCGGCTTCGGCATCGGCCACGATCGGCAGGAAGTAATCGACGTAATTTTCGTCTTCCGGATTGACGCCGCGACTCCACTGGATTTCGTCGGCGCGGCGAAAGGTGTTATTGATACGACGCACCATGGCCGGTACCGAATCGTAAGCATATAACGACTGGTCGGGGTACATGGTTTCCGAAGTGTTACCGTCGGCGGCGACCTGCCAACCGGACAGGTAGATGGCTTCGATCCCCGCTTTGGCCTGCTGCATCGCCTGCCCGCCGGTGATCGCACCCATGCTGTTGACATAGCCCTTTTTGGCGCCACCATTCACCTGTTGCCAGAGCATTTCTGCGCCGAGGCGAGCCAGCGTGTATTCAGGCTGCACCGAACCGCGCAGTCGCACCACGTCAGCGGCGCTATAACCACGGGTTATACCGGCCCAGCGCGGGTTTTCCTGCCACTCCCTCTCGAGTGCGGCGATTTGCTCGTCTCTAGTCATTGCGTCGTAATCTCTCGTAATACGAATTTGATTAATAATGCCCCCGCGGAGGCCCACGTCAGCAAATATACCGATGTCTGGCTATTTAAAAAGTCAATTTACTTAATCTAACCTATTGTATTTTGCAATAGATAACCTTTTCTGGATCGTGCCTGATTTTGCCCTGTATGCGCGCGATGAAATAGCGACTGCTCGACATTTAGCGATATGGGGACGACGGGATTGTCGGAGTTTAGTTTAGACAATCCGCCAAGATTAAATTAATACATCCTATTTGATTTTTATATTGGATAGCTCAATAATACCCTGTCTCGGGGCATTTACATGGCAAATACCTACTACAAACAGAATCATTTAAAAAAGCTGCGCGCATTCTGTCAAACCGCAAAACTGGGCAGCATGACCAAGGCAGCAGAGTCCCTGTTTGCCAGTCAACCCACCATTTCCCTGCAGATTCATGCCCTCGAAGAGGAAATGGACACCCAACTGTTCGAGCGCAGCGGTCCCAAGCTGAGCCTGACAACCGAGGGTAGTATTCTGTATGAACTGTGCCTGCCGCACGTACAGGGCATCGATCGCCTCAAGGAAACCTTCGACGCGCATTGCGGCAACCTGACGTCGGGTGAACTGAACATCGCCGCGGGCGAATCGACAATCCTCTATGTATTACCCGAACCGGTGGGACAATTCTCGCAACAGTACCCAGGGATCAAACTACGCCTCGCTAACGAGACCGGGCGCAACGGCATGGAAATGCTGCGCACCGATAGCGTCGATTTCGCCGTTGGATCGATGCTCGAAGTGCCCGACGACCTGGTTTACGACCCGATCGTTACCTACAACCCGGTGGTCATCACGCCGCCGGATCACCCTTTGGCGCAGATGGAAAAGGTGACCATCACCGACATCGGCAAATACGGGATGATCCTGCCGCCGCGGCATCTCAGCACCTGGCATATCGTCAGGATGGTATTTGCCCAGCACAACGTCAATTTTCGCGTCACGCTGGAAGCCGGGGGTTGGGAAGTAATCAAGCGCTACGTCAGCCTGGGCCAGGGTATATCCATCGTTACCGATGTCTGCATCACGCCTGAAGACCGCGCCCGGATGAGTGTTATTCCAGTAGGCCAATATTTCCCCAAGCGCAGTTACGGCATCGTCACCCGCAAGGGCAAGTTCCTGTCCGCACCCGCGAAACGTTTTATCGAGATCATGCATGAGTGTTTCGGTCGGGATAACGGCCAGTAATCCCGGTGATAAATGACAGATTGTTGACAATTATACGATGAGAAGGATTATTTTTCGCAATATTGGTCATTAAGAATAGCGTATTGTCTACAATTTCCATCCGTAATAATATTCATCCAGAATTATTCAAAGTTAAAAAAATCATCGATCGAGGGGGCAACTAATGTCATATCAAGACGAATACCAGGCATCAATCGACAATCCGGAAGCATTCTGGGCGGAGAAAGCGGGCCAGCTCGACTGGTACCGGCCCGCCAGCCAGGTGCTGACGAAGGATGAACACGGCATTGACCGCTGGTTTGCCGATGGCGAACTCAACACCTGCCATCTCGCGCTCGACTATCACGTCGAAAACGGTCGCGGCGATCAGGTCGCGCTGATCTACGATTCGCCGGTAACCAGCCAGCAGCGCAAATTTACCTACGCCGAGCTACGTGACGAAGTCGCCCGCTGTGCCGGCATGCTTAAGCAATGCGGCGTCACCAAGGGCGATCGCGTGGTCATTTATCTGCCGATGATTCCCGAAGCCCTGATTTCGATGCTGGCCTGCGCGCGCCTGGGCGCCGTCCATTCCGTGGTTTTCGGTGGTTTCGCACCGCCCGAACTCGCGGTACGCCTCGATGACGCAACGCCCAAAGTGCTGCTGACCGCGTCCTGCGGCATCGAGATCAAGCGTGTCATCGAATACAAGCCGATCGTCGACGCGGCAATCGAATTGGCGCAGCACAAACCCGATACCTGCGTGGTGCTGCAGCGCCCGCAGGCGAAGGCCGATCTGCAGCCGGGTCGCGATATCGACTGGCAGGAGGCCGTCAATGTTGCCGAGCCCGCCGCTTGCGTCCCGGTGAAGGGTAGCGATCCGCTCTACATTCTTTATACCTCCGGCACCACCGGCAAACCCAAGGGCGTAGTGCGCGAAAACGGTGGTCACGCGGTCGCGATGAATTACAGCATGAGCGCGATTTACGACATCGAACCCGGTGAAGTCTTCTGGGCAGCGTCCGACGTCGGCTGGGTGGTCGGACATTCTTACATCGTCTATGGCCCGCTGATCCATGGCTGCACCACGGTTCTCTATGAAGGCAAACCGATCATGACGCCGGATGCCGGCGCCTTCTGGCGCGTGATTTCCGAGCACGGGGTGAAGGCATTGTTTACCGCGCCAACCGCTTTTCGCGCGATCAAGAAAGAAGATCCCGAGGGCGCTCTAGCGGCTAAATACGACCTGTCCTGTTTGCAAACCATATTTGCCGCCGGCGAACGTCTCGACCCGCCGACCTACGAATGGCTCGCCGAAACCTACAAGGTGCCCGTGCTCGATCACTGGTGGCAAACCGAAACCGGCTGGGCGATCGCCGCTAACATGCACGGTCTCGAGCCGATGCCGGTAAAATCAGGTTCCTCGACGGTGCCTGTTCCCGGCTTCAATGTCGAAATCCTGGATGAATCCGGCAACCGGCTCGGCCCCAATGAGCAGGGCTTCATCGCAATCAAACTACCGCTGCCACCGAGCTGCCTGAGCACGATCTGGGGCGATGTCGAGCGTTTCAAGGAAAATTACCTGGAAACCTACCCCGGCTATTTCACCACCGGCGACGGCGGCTATTTCGACGAAGACGGCTACCTGTTCATCATGGGCCGCGTCGATGATGTCATCAACGTCGCTGGCCATCGCCTGTCCACCGGAGAAATGGAAGAAATCGTCGGCAAGCACCCGATGGTCGCCGAGTGCGCGGTGATCGGACGGCGCGACGAACTCAAGGGACAGATGCCGATGGGGTTCGTCGTATTGAAGAATGCCAAAGACGTCAATCCCGACCAGGTCGTCGATGAACTGGTGCAACTGGTGCGGCGGGATATCGGCGCGGTTGCCGCGTTCAAGGAAGCCCTGGTCGTCGGCCGCCTGCCCAAGACCCGCTCCGGAAAAATACTGCGCAAGACGCTGCGCTCGATGGTCGACGGTGACGACTACGTGGTGCCGTCGACCATCGAAGACCCGGCGGCACTCGACGAAATCAAGGCGCTGCTCTGACAACGCCGCTGCGGAACACTGGCTGCCATTCCGCGCTTTAAGCCGATGCGTCGGAGCGGCAGAATCCAGCAAGCCGAAACCTGTTTAATGACGCTGGATACCGTGGACAAGCCACGGTATGACAGCTAACGGAAACCCCCGTTACTTCAGAATTGGCCTGAGATCTTCAATTTTGTCGAACAGGTGCCAGATATAAGCATCCGTGCCTTTTTCGCGATGCGGGTGCAGGTCGCTGAGCCGTGGATTATTACAGTAGCTGTCGAATGCATCTTTCGATTCCCATTCGACCAGGATCATGACCTGGCGTGGTTCGACCTCGCCCGCGACCGCCTCGCGGAACTTGCCGAGCGCAACCACCCGTCCGCCGTGAGACCCGACTTCGGCCGCCGATCTGCGCGAATAGGCCAGGTACTCGTCCTGGTTCGAGACGTTGAACAGGTTCAGGGCGTACACGGGTTGAGTCATCGTATTTTCTCCTTGGCTACCTGGATATGCGGCCAATTTACTATGAACATCGTCGCTTCAGTCGACGACGGCGATCGCGAGATCCATGACATTGGTATTGGTCGGACCGGTGACGAACAGGCTGTCATGTGTTTCCAGGTAAACGCCCGCATCGGCATTTTTCAGCGCCGTTTGCGCCGCTGCGGGATCGCTCCAGGTAGCGCCGTCGACGAGCCCGCCGGCGGCGCTGGTCGGTCCATCGGTGCCGTCGGTGCCAGCGACCAGCAGGTCGATATTGTCCCGGCCCGCAAGGTACTCGGACAGCGCCAGCGCCAGGCTCTGATTGCGCCCGCCCCTGCCGGGGTTTTGCGGCAGCACCACGGTGGGCTCGCCGCCCCAGACGTAAACTCCCGCTTCGGCCCGGCGCAGTCTGTCACCAATTAGCGGCGCCAGCTCAAATACATCGCCATAGAGGCTTTCTTCATTCAACCTGACTTCATAGCCCAGCGCGCGCGCGCGGCGCTCGGCCTGCGCGCGCGCAATGCTGTTGGAGGCGATGATACTCGAGCGTGCGGGCACCCCGGCACGGTGGCAATCACCGAGACCCGAGCCGATGGTGTCGATGCCATCGCCCTCGACATCGGAAATTGCGTAAACCCGAATTTCGGCGCCGCTAAAGGCTTCGATCAGTTTGCCGTCCTTGATCAGCGAGGCCTGCTTGCGGCGCGCGTTGATCTGCCCTATGGTCTTACCGGTAGCAATCATATCATCGGTCATCGCCTGTAAATCGGCGAGGCTCATGTCTGCGGGCAAGGCTTCGGCGAGCGCCGAGGCGCCACCGGAAACGAGCAGCAGCACGCGACTGCCGGCCGGCATCGATTGCATACTTTCGAGCAGCGCCCTGCCCGCGTCGAGCGAATGCTGGTCCGGGATCGGGTGTGCGGATTCGATTACCCGCACGCGCGGGTTAGCGTTTAATCCGGGGTCAGTGTGATCATATTTGGTCACTACGAGTGCGTCGCAGTACGGAAAACGTTCCACTGCACCCAGGCACATGCCGGACGCAGCCTTGCCGACCGCGACGACCAGGTCGGGGTCGAAGGCAAGGTCGGCGTCGAGCGCGTTGAGCACCGCCTGCCGGCCGGAGACCGCGTCGATCGCGGCCTGCCAGATTTCGATAATCGCCTGTTTACGTGGTTCTTCTTTTCCCGCCATGGTCAACTCGTCGTTTTACTGCCGTTTAAGGCCCGCTGAGATCGCGTTCGAGCCATATCGATAATGTCGTAATCCTGAGTCTTTAAGCCGGAATTGTCCAGACTGTGCGAATACGCGTATGATGCCTCGTCTAACCAGATGTTTCCCCGGGAGGACGAATCGATATGACCGCATCCGTAACTACTACGCTAAACGACGTTAACATAGACGCCGTCGCCGGCCTCGCCGGTAAAATCCAGCAGGAGCCTCAGGTCGCCGACACCAAATGGAATGCCAGGGTTAACTGGAAGGGCGGCTTTCGTTCGGAGGCGTCAATCCGCGACTTCGGGCCGATGCCGTCGGATGAACCCGACGCGCTCGGCGGCACCGATACCGGACCCAATCCGGTCGAACAGGTGCTGGCCGCACTCGGCAACTGTCTGGCGGTTGGCTATGCAGCCAATGCGACTGCCATGGGGATCGAGATCAGGGATTTGAATATCGATCTCGAGGGCGACCTCGATTTGCACACTTTTCTCGGCCTCGCGCCACAGGGTAATGCCGGCTACGACAATATCTCGGTCAAGGTCAATATCGATAGCGAAGCGCCTCGGGCGGAGATCCAGGCTCTGCACGACAAAGTTGTCGGCACTTCCCCGGTCGGGCACACGCTGAGCCGCGCGGTGCCGGTCAAGATCGACCTGGCCTAGCCTGCATCTTGCAGCAGTATCCCGGATGCTGTCATGCGGGAAACCGACGCAGGACAGATGCGGCTGAACGCCGGGTTGGACCGAAATTCATAGCCTAAGCTATGGATTGAGCCGACCGGGAGCGGGGAAACCCAAGTTCAGGCGTATCTGGACAAGTCAGGGCCGGGATAGGACTCGGGCCGATAGAAAAATGTAATTTTCACCTTAGTCCTTAAACTATTCGTTTGTTATTGCCAGATCAATTGGTTATATCGAGGCCCGAGACCGACTGGTGCAAGATGCAGGCTAACGATAGAACACGAAGGCGCGCGTTTCGAAGCTTTCGCGCGGCTTCGCATCGGGCGGCGCGGCGGACAGATGGATCGCGGTGTGAATGCTACAGGGATGCACGCCGCCGTCGATTGAATCGAAAGTCTTGAACAGCAACACCTCGTCGGGGCGCATCGCCGAGTAGTAGTACCAGCGCTGTTGTGGAGCGTGCAGCGCGAGCTGGATTTCGCCGACGTGATTCGGCGCGCGGCGCTCGGTATCGACCAGGTGATCTGCCGAGAGGCTGCGCGCATCGACCAGCGCCAGCGGGTAATCTTCGACCGGGTCGGTCAGCGGCCGCCAGAGGTTGATAATCTGGAAGCGCCCCCGGGCCAGCTCGTCGGCATCGTCGCCGAGGTTTTCCTGTAAACACACGAAGCCCGAATTCGCCGTGTAGTCGTTATGCACCAGCGTCGCCGGTTCGCGTACATTTTTCTGCTCACGCAGGTCCGGATCGGACGCGCGCACGGTGTGATCGAAGATATGCACGCGATAGCCGCCGGTCACTTTTTGCAGGAATTCGATGATCTCGGTTTCATACACGGATTCGATCTGCTCGTGGTCGAGGAAATTATCGACGCGGGTTTCGAATTTCAGCAGATCGAAGCCGGATGGATGCTGGCCGAACTCACGCGGCAGGTCGGCATCGGCGCGTTCGCGCGCATCGCTGACATCGACCGAAACAATGTTCATTGGTTGATCGATATCGTGTTTGGCGTTGCGCCCGGCGCTCGACGCATAGTAAATCGGTCGCTCGGTGCGCCGCGACAGGAATTCGACTTCGGCCTGGACGGTCATATCAACCTCGTTTCAATTCACGCTGGCGGAAACAGTCGACGGTATGATCGTTAACCAGTCCCGCGGCTTGCATAAAGGCATAACATATGGTGCTGCCGACAAATGTAAAGCCCCGTTTTTTCA
>CAMYML010000090.1 GCA_947259305.1 uncultured Gammaproteobacteria bacterium
GGTTTCACGCTTGATGAAATCACCGAACATCTTCACCCGAAACTGGGCAAGCTGATCCTGAAAGCCTGGGATTTCGGTGATGACCTTTGTGATGTTCCGGCTCATTACCTGGATTTTGAACGGCAAAGTGAACGACCCGACCTGGTAGATATCGTTACCGTGGCCCACCTTCAAAACCTGTCAGGGTCCAGTAACCCGCTTGCAAAACTGGACTGGTCGACAATCCCGGCGTTTGCCCAGCTTGGCATTAATACAGAACAGGATGAGGAAGAGGAAGAGGATCTGTCGGCAAATATGCAAGCCGCCCTGGGCATGCTGGCCTGAGGGGCAACGCGCACCTGAGGCTGCCAATCATTCAATTCTTGCAACCGGCACGTCGTTCAGGCGGCAGGCAGCCACATAGGTATTGTGCAGCAGACAGGCAATGGTCATCGGCCCTACGCCACCGGGTACCGGCGTAATGGCGCCAGCCACCTCAGCCGCGCTGTCAAACTCGACATCGCCCACGAGTCTGGTACTGCCGTCTTCGTTTTCGATACGGTTGATTCCGACGTCAATGACCGTCGCCCCCGGTTTGATCCAGTCGCCCTTGACCATTTCGGGACGCCCCACCGCGGCGACCAGAATATCGGCCTGGCGACATTCACCGGGCAGGTCCCGGGTCCGCGAATGCGCGATGGTGACGGTACAACTTTCCTTCAATAACAGCGCGGCCATCGGTTTACCGACAATATTGGAACGCCCGACTACGATCGCCTTCATGCCTGACAGATCTCCCAGATGGTCTTTGAGCATCATCAACGAGCCCAGTGGCGTACAGGGCACAATGCCTTCGGCACCGATCGACAACAGGCCGACATTGGAAAGATGAAATCCATCGACATCCTTGTCCACCGAAATCGAATTGATCACCGCCTCTTCGTCGATATGCCCGGGTAACGGCAATTGCACCAGGATACCGTGCACATCGGCATCGTTATTCAGTTGATCGACCAACGCAAGTAAATCTTCCTGGCTGGTATTCGCGTCGAGCTTGTGTTCGTATGAATTCATCCCTGCTTCCGCGGTTTGTTTGCCCTTGCTGCGCACGTACACCTGGCTGGCCGGATCCTCGCCGACTAATACCACGGCCAATCCGGGTGTCACAGAATGCTGTTGTTTTACCAGCTCGGCCCTGCGCGCAATTTCGGCGCGTAATTTGGCTGAAAAAGCTTTTCCGTCAATTATTGTCGCCACGGTTAATATGCTCCAAACATGTAGATAAATGGTGCCGGCTGATACTCATGGGTTCAGCAAGCTCGGGGTCAGGATGGCATTTTACTAAGTTTCCAGCGCGAAAATATCGGTAATACGACACTCTTTTAGGTCATCTGACAGACTTCCCCGACCGGCCAAAACAAGGCCGCATTGCTGCGGCCCTGTTTGTTGTGCAACTGCAAAAACAACGCTGATACGCTGCCGCAGTTTTCCCGCGTTACGGATCTTCGGGATCTTCCCTGCTGACTAATTTCATCATATTTTCCTTGCTTCCATACCTTTCAACCTGATCCTTGAATTGCTGTTCCTCGATTTTAGCCTGCTTGAAATGCCACCAGAGCCAGAAGACGACACCCGCGATAGCGAGTAAACCTTCGGTCCCGACAAACGGATAGATCGCACCGATTTCGGCGATTTCACCAGCCCAGTTTTCAAAATTACCTGTGGACATAATCATGTCTCCTGATTTTTTGCCCCCGGCGTTTAAGACCGGGGGCGCTGTTGTTTTTAAGTCCTGCTTCTGACGTACTCAAGCTCGGCATTGATGATGCCCTGCTCGTCGGCCTTATCGGCTTCGTGCAACCCAATATCTAGGCCGGTGATTTCAATTTCCGGCGGAACACGCAGCATGCCCGCGGATTTCAAAATCTTGGCGATCACCCAGCCGGGGATAAATCCGAGCACACCACACATGATCAGCGCACCGATAAAGTTGCCCAGAGGGTTGATGGCTGCATATTCGGTGTTCGGCGAAGACGGGTAACCCCAGAGCATGAAGCCCGCCCAGATCATGCCAAAGAAACCGGCATAACCATGAACTGCAACCGCACCAACGGCGTCGTCGATCTTGAATCTCCGTTCAACCCAGTAATGCATCTTGTAGATGACCGGAACAGTGATTGCGGCGATCAGCATCGCCTGGATGGGATGGTAAAGATCGTTACCCGCAGAAGCCGCAATAATGCCGGCGAGACCACTCGAGTAGGTCCAGAAGGGATCGCCTTTAGAAACGATATAACCCGCCATCAAACCACCGGAGAGCGACATCAGAAAGTTAAAGGTGATGCCGGACAAGGTCGTCGGACCGAGATAGATATTGGTTGCGGAATAAAACACGCCGTCACCCGCCTGTACGTCCCACATCGGAATGTTACAGGCTACGTAGAAACCCCAGAATCCGGTATAAATCAGGAACAGGCCAATGGTGACCAGCCACGGATTACGTGGATTGATATTACGCGGGGTTCCATCCGCGGCAAATTTCCCGATTCGCGGTCCCAGGTTAATCAATACACCCAGGGCAAAGAATCCGGCAATGCCGTGGATTACGCCCGAGGCGTAGGCATCGTGGTAGCCCAGCACCTGTACCATCCAGCCATCGGGATGCCAGCCCCAGGCAGCGTCGATGATCCAGAAAAACGAACCTATTGCGACCGCCAGAACCATGAAACCACTGGTCTTGATGCGTTCGATAACCGCACCCGAAACGATCGATGCCGCGGTCCACGAGAACAGCAGGAAGGCCGCCCAGAAAACGCCGTTGATGCGTTCCCAGCCGTTGAAGTCACCGGCACCCATGTGCGGCGCCATCGCTTCGCTGTAAATCGTAGCGTGAGGTGCCTCGACCAGGCCACCTATAAAACCTGGGCCGTTGGGGAAGGCGAAATAAATCCACCAGCCGAAGAAGAAAAACGTGATCGTTACCAGCGGTATGATCATCGTGTTTTTCATTAACGTGTGCATGTGGTTTTTATGCCGTGAAGCACCGACCTCATACATACAGAAACCGACGTGAATCAAAAACATGATCACGACAGTTATCCAGTAATAAAACTCGGTAAATATGATCCCGAGCGCCGTTAGTTCGTTATCCATCTGACTCCCCCCTCTGTTTGAAATTTGTATTGTTAAAATCGCGCCGGAATCCCCCCGGCAATGCCCTCATCGATTCCCATTCAGCCCATGATTTTACTCACAGGAAACATTTACCACCCGAAAGAAAATCTCCGGTATTTATACCTTTATAAGCGATCTGTATCAATAGTATTTAAAGATTCCATACTTAGATAATCACAGATTTCTCAGGTAAACCTCTATATTCCTCGCCTGGCGAATGCCTGGCTCAGGAAAACTTTTCGTAAGCCTTGCGCAAATCGACCATCGGATGCCCCGTCGCCATCTGGAACTTGACCAGCAGTTCGCGCGCAATCATGTCGCGATCCTGCTGGTTATCCGGTAAATCGATGTCCTCGGGGATGGTTACCCAACCGTTGATATTGCGATCGAACACCGCCGGGCGGCCTTCCTCGTAGCCCATGTGCACGTCTTCGAGCCAGTTCAGATCGCTCCAGCCCATGATTTTCATGTACTTTGTCAGGAACGGCGTGCAACGGTCCATATCGGGCACCAGGTTGACGTCGTAACGGTACCCGATGTGCTGGCCGATGATTTTCTCGCGCTCGGTATCGACGCCATCGCCTTCGAGGAAATGATTAATGCTTAGTTCAGTCATTTCAGACCTCCTTAGAAACGGTTCATGTCGGGGCGACCGACGGTGTACTGGGTGCCGGCCATCGGTACCTGCGCACAGGCCGAGGCTTCCAGCGTCAGCGCCGCCAGGTCTTCCGGCTCCAGCGAATGGATATTGGTCTTGCCGCAGGCGCGCGCGAACAGCTGCGCCTCGATGGTCAGCGTGTGCAGGAAGTTGTATACCCGCTCCGCTGCTTCATCGGGATCGAGCCGCTTGCGCAGCTCAGGATCCTGGGTCGCGACACCGACCGGGCAGCGGCCGGTGTGGCAGTGGTAGCAATAACCGGCTTCCACGCCGATTTCCTTCTCGAAGTCGGCTTCCGGGATGTCCTTGTTGCAGTTCAGCGCCATCATCACGGAGTGACCAATGGCGACCGCGTCGGCGCCGAGCGCAATCGCCTTGGCGACGTCGGCGCCGTTACGGATACCGCCGGCGTAAACCAGCGAGATACGGCCGGACATGCCGACATCGTCGAGCGCCTGGCGCGCCTGGCGAATCGCCGCGATACCGGGTACACCGGTATCCTCGGTCGCCAGGTGCGGACCGGCGCCGGTGCCGCCTTCCATACCGTCCATGTAGATCGAGTCTGGCCCCGTTTTCGCGGCCATGCGCACGTCATCGTAGACACGTGCCGCGCCGAGCTTGAGCTGAATCGGAATCTGCCCGTCGGTGGCTTCGCGGACTTCCTGGATCTTCAGCGCAAGGTCGTCCGGACCCATCCAGTCGGGATGGCGGGCCGGCGAGCGCTGATCGATACCTGCCGGCAGCGAACGCATTTCAGCGACCTGGTCGGTTACTTTCTGTCCCATCAGGTGGCCGCCAAGACCGACCTTGCAACCCTGGCCGATGAAAAATTCACAGGCATCGGCGAGACGCAGGTGGTTCGGGTTAAAGCCGTAACGCGACTGGATACACTGGTACAGCCACTTCGACGAGTAGCGGCGTTCGTCCGGAATCATGCCGCCTTCGCCGGAACAGGTCGCGGTGCCCGCCATGGTGGCGCCGCGCGCGAGCGCGGTCTTGGCCTCGTAGGACAACGCGCCGAAGCTCATACCGGTCACGTAAATCGGGATATCGAGTTCCAGTGGTCGCTTCGCCTCGGGACCGATAATGGTCTTGGTTAGACACTTTTCGCGGTAGCCCTCGATCACGAATCGCGTCAGGGTTCCGGGCAGGAACGTCAGGTCGTCCCAGGTCGGAATTTTCTTGAACAGCGAGAAACCGCGCATGCGGTAACGCCCCAGTTCCGACTTGATGTGGATATCGTTGATTACCTCGGGCGGAAAGATAAAGCTCTTGCCGAGGTTATATGGATCTCTCTTTGATTCAGACATCTGTATTCTCCAAAATTCCCGGTGATGCTTAGAGCACCAGCTTTTTCTCGGTGGGTTCGAGGTTGTCGTAGTTCCACAACTGCTTGCCCGAAGTCAGCTTGACCATGCTGTCGATACCGTTGGGCGCCTGCATAGCGTAGAGCTCGAGTTTGCCCTTCAGATATTTTTTATCGAGATCGGTGAGTTCGGTTTCGACGCAGTCGACGCCGAGGCTCGCGATCTTGCCAGCTACGTAAATGGTGCCGTCGTACATCGAGTCGCCGAGGTTATCGCCGGCGTCGCCGAGAATAATCATGCGACCGCGCTGCATCATGAAGCCGGTAAAGGCGCCAACGCTATCGCCGACGATGATCGTGCCGCCCTTCTGGTCGATGCCGACGCGCGCGCCGGCCTGACCCCTGCACACCAGGTCGCCGCCGCGAATCGCGGCGCCGAACAGCGAGCCCGCGTTCTTTTCGATTACCACGGTACCGGCCATCATGTTCTCCGCGCAGGACCAGCCGACACGGCCGGTAATGTGCACGTTGGGCCCGTCGATCAGGCCGCAGCCGAAGTAACCGAGGCTGCCTTCGAACGTCAGGTTGAGACGATTCAGGATTCCAACGCCGAGTGAATGCTTGGCGCGCGGATTCAGCACGGTAATGCTGCCGTGACCCGATTTCATCAGTTCGCGAATCTTGAGATTAATCTCGGAAATACTCAGATCCGCGGCGTCGAATTCGGCGCTGTTGGCGTAGTCGACCTCGTATGACCACGGATAGGTGAAATTTTCTTCCGCGGTAGCCGAGAAATACATTTGCTGGGTACGACCCGCGAGCTGCTCTTCGTGCAGCCCCATGTCATGCGATGTAGTTACGCTGCCCATACTTTTACCTCCCCCTGATAAGGATCCCAGGTGTCTATTTCACGTGGGAAAATGCTACGAATGGCCACTTCTTCCGAAGCCAGGCCAACGAATTCATCGCTCTCGTAGAGCACCATGGGTTTCGCGCCCATGACATCCTTGGCCATACCCAGCTGGTTACCGGTGGCGACCAGGTAGGTGAATACGCCGTCGATGACGTCGATGGTGCGGCGCATGGCGCCTTCGAGTTCGTCACCACGATCGATGCGATCGGCGATGTATACCGCGATCAGCTCCGAGTCACAGTTCGACATGAAGCGATGGCCGCGACGCTCGAGATCGCGACGCATGGTCCAGTAGTTGGTCAACTGGCCGTTGTGCACCACCGAAACATCGTTGAAGGGGTAGGCCCAGTATGGATGCGCGGAACGAATATCGACATCCGATTCGGTCGCCATGCGGGTGTGGCCAATAGCGTGCGTACCGACGAATCCGTTCAATCCGTATTGATTGGCAACCACGGTGGCATCGCCCAGGTCCTTGATCAGCTCAAGCGCGGTTCCGACCGACAGGATCTCGACACCATCGAGGTCTTCGATGAAATCGATCAGCCGTTTCAGGTCGCCGCCAAATTTGAAGTGATAGCGGAAAGCGTATTCAGTGGCGTCTTCGCGTGCGGTGACATCGGCGCCCATTTCCTCCAGACGCGTGTCGACTGCTGCCTTGCGCTCGATAACCAGGCGGTGAATATCGAAGCCGGTCTTCATTTCTTCCTGTTCGGCAACCTTGAAACGCAACACCAGCACGCCTTCTTCAGCCTTGCCGTAGAGTGCAAAACCGGTAGAGTCCGGCCCGCGGTGCTTCAGCGCCTGAAGCATCTGGGTCATCTCGCTACCGATATCGCTGGTGACGCCACCTTTCCAGATAAGTCCAGCAATACCACACATAAGATTATCCTCTTTAAGATTTAAGCCTGCTGCTAGCGCAACACAAAATTACTGTCCCGGCGCGGTACGCAACATCGCTACCGGGCTGGAATCCTTAGCTGCCTATGGCAGACAGTCGAGATACATTTCGATATCCCAGTCGGTGACCGTGGCGTTGTATTTCTCCCACTCATCGCGCTTGTAGTGCTCGTAAACCTTGTACATTTCACCTGGCATAGACGACTGGATAACCGGATCGTTGCGCAATTCCTCTAGCGCATCACCCAGTGACATCGGCAACTTCTTAACATCTTTGCCAGCGTCAATTGCCGCGTAGATATTGCGTTCTTCCGCTACGCCGGGATCGAGATTATTGTCGATGCCGTCATCGAAGGCTTTCAACAGGGCTGTACCCATCAGGTACGGATTCACCATCGAGTCTACCGAGCGGTACTCGAATCGACCCGGGGCCGATACGCGCAAGGCGCAGGTACGGTTCTGGTAACCCCAGTCGGCGAAGATCGGCGCCCAGAAACCGGTGTCCCACAGACGGCGATAGGAATTGACCGTGGACGAACCGATTGAAGTCAGCGCGCCCAGATGCTTGATCACACCACCGATGGATTGCAGGCCGATCGGGCCAGGTGCCCTCTCGTCGATAGACGGATCGGGCATAAAGGTGTTTTCACCACCGACACGGTAGGTGAAGGCGCCATCCATACCCGGTAATGAATCCATACCGAGCGGGTTAAGCACATCCTCACCACCACGCCACAACGACATGTTGTGGTGACAGCCAGAAGCAGATACACCCATGAACGGCTTCGACATGAAACAGGCGATCAGGTTATCTTCACGCGCTACCTGGGCACAGATCTGGCGATAGGTCGTCAGACGATCCGCGTTACGCAGCACGTCGTCAAACTGGGTGTTCAATTCGAGCTGCCCGGGCGCGTCTTCGTGGTCGCCCTGGATAATATCGAGGCCCATTTGCTGCGAGTACTCGATAACCTTCATGAAGGTAGGCCGCAATTCTTCGAACTGGTCGATGTGATAACAGTTAGGCTTGGTGACGCCACCGGCCATCTTGCCGTCTTCACCGCGCTTCAGCCACATCATTTCAGGCTCGGTACCGCAACGCATGTCGAGACCGTGCTTGTCCTGGAATTCATTGTGGATCCGACGCAGGTTACCGCGGCAATCCGAAGTCAGCGCGCCACCCGGGTTATCACGTTCTTCACGATTACGGAACAGGGTACAGAATACGCGCCCGACGCGTTTATCCCAGGGAAGCTGACAGAAGGTTTCCGGATCGGGGATACCTACCAGTTCCGAAGCTTCCGGACCGTAACCGATGTAATCGCCATGACGATCGATGAACAGGTTCGCGGTTGAACCGTAAACCAGCTGGAACCCCTTTTCCGCCAGACGCTCCCAGTGCGCCGCTGGAATACCTTTACCGACGATACGCCCGGTAACGGAAATAAACTGGTAATAAATGTAATCAACCCCGGTTTCCTTGATTTTTTCGGCGACCTGCTTAACCAGATCGGCGCGCCCCGGCGCTTCTACGTGTGCTTGTAATTCGGTCATTTTACCCTCCAACGGTTTAAGACTTAGTTCGCCTATGCTTTAGTTCAGCCGCTGATGTGATCCGGTTTCTTAGTCTGTTTTTCGCCGGAAAATACATCTTTGTAACTGCCCAGCGTGCGTTCTGGGCGAACCAGACAGGCCGTCATGTTATACCCATAGGCTTGGTCAAAACAAGACCTCTGGTGTCTTTTTTTGGACAATTTTGACAAAAAGGCGCGTTATTAGTGGACCAATTTTAAAGCAAGACCTGAAAACAGGGTATATATTTGTGCAGGACGGTGTCTGGCAGCATCAATCAGGTTAGCATATAAAATAATAATATTATTAAAATTCAATAATTTATGTAATTAAATCTAATTCGCGCTCTATCTTGACCGTGCAACTCCTGGACGCAAATAAGGGCGAGGAAGATAATGCCAATTTCGCTTCCTAAATCTTAATTCAGCTTAATTCGGGCGCTGACAGGGCTTGATTTGAATCTCTTTATGCCGCATTATTGTACCAATTAACAGTACCATAATAATACCGAGTTGCGAGGAATCCAAAGGCGTGAAAGCAGCTGACAGCAACCACCCTTCGGCATCAGATCCGGAGACAGAACCAGCGCACGGGCGCAGCGGCAACCGCGTCGGGGTGACCACCAGTAATGTCGCCGCGCAACTGCGTCGCCGGATTCTTGAAGGCGATTACGCTTTCGAGGAACGTCTGCCGGCGGAACGCAATCTGGCCACGGAATTCGGTGTCTCGCGCGGCACGATTCGCTCGGTGCTGCAAATTCTCGAGCAGCAACACCTGGTGGCGCGGCAAATTGGCAGCGGCACCTACGTGACTCACCGCGAGACTACCAATCAACAGGAAATTTCCAGTATCACCAGCCCGCTGGAAATGAACGAGGTGCGCATCGCAATCGAACCGCAAATGGTGCGCCTGGCGATTGCCAACGCGAGCGCGCGCGAACTCGACGAACTGCGCGATGCGCTGCGCCAGTGCGAAGACTGCGGCGGCGATCCGGAGAAGTTCGCCCGCGGCGACGCGGCTTTCCACATGGCGCTGGCGCACTGCTCGCGCAACAAGTTGATGTACTGGCTGTACGAGCGCATCAGCGAGGTGCGCCGGCATTCGCAATGGCGCACGATGAAAGCAAAATTGCTGACCGCGGAACGTATCGACTTTTATAACAGCCAGCACCGCAGGCTATACGAGGCGATTGCCGCACGTGATACCGCCAGTGCAATAAAACTAATCAAGGATCACCTCTACGGGGTCCACGACGACCTGCTCGAAACTGACTAGGAATCATTCTATGAACGCACCCTTGTTCGTCTCTCCGGTCCGTGTACTGGAACCTGGATTGAACAGCCTGCCCCCCGATACCGAGCGTTACGTCGTCCGCGCGGGCGGGATTACCGCACTCGAGCTATTCGCCGGCGATCGCATCGAACTGATCAACGCGGAAGGCATACAGGTCGGCGAAATTACGGTCTTCGATGCGCAGGGCCGCAGCGATTTGCACCTGATCGGCGCGCGCGCGGATGGCGCAGCGGAAGGATTCAAGAACATCCTGCGCGGTAAGGACGCGAGCGCGGTCAAGCTCGAGCGCACCCTGCGTTTTCGTAACATTTCGCTCGACAGCGCGCGCAGTACCCGGGTATTCAGCCAGGAATCGCCCGCCGGTGACTCGGCGAGCTTTACCGCGGCCGAAGACGTCACCTGCGTAATCGCCGCGCCCGGCGAACCGATGTCGGTCGAGCAGCAGGATACCATCACTGACCTGACGGTTTTCGTGCATCGTCAACCGCGCGACGCCGGGGAACAGATAGTGCGGCTACCGGAGCCGCTCGCCGACCCTCTTCAAGACCAGCGTATCGAGGCCTGTACCGTATTTGCCTACGAGGTCAAAGCCGGGCAGTACATTCAAATAATCGATGTCGAGGGCCGCGAATGCTCGGACTTCCAGTGTTTCGACATCGCCGCACTCGACAAGGGGCTAGAGCGCTGCCTCGACGCAACCAGCACACGCCACGTGGTCGGCGCCTCTTACCCGGCGCCGGGACTGCTGGCCAAGTTTTACACCCAGGATTTCGAACCGATGGTGGAGCTGGTGCGCGATACCTGCGGACGTCACGACAGTTTCGGCACCGCCTGTACCGCCAAGTACTACGAAGAGCTCGGTTACCCGGGTCACGTGAATTGTTCGGAAAACTTCAACCGCGCGCTGGCGCCCTTCGGCATCCAGCAACGTCCTGGCTGGATGGCGATCAACCTGTTCTTCAATACCAATATAGACGATACCAACCAGATGTATTTCGACGAGCCCTGGTCACGACCGGGTGACTACGTCCTGATGCGCGCGCTCAAGGATATGATATGCGTATCATCCGCCTGCCCCTGCGATGTCGACCCGGCCAACGGCTGGAATCCAACCGACATCCACATGCGCATTTACTCAGGGAAACAACCATTTACCAAAGCGATGGCTTATAGAATGACTACAGACGCCGAAAAACAATTAACCAAAGAGACCGGTTTCCACTCGAAAACGCTACAACACACCCGTAATTTTACCGAGTACGCCGGCTACTGGCTCGCCAACAGCTACACCAGGCACGGCGCAATCGGCGAGTACTGGGCCTGCCGCGAAGCCGCGGTCGTGATAGATCTTTCAGCGTTGCGCAAGTATGAGGTGCTGGGACCGGATGCCGAGCTGTTGATGCAGACCTGCGTGACGCGCAATATCCGCCGGCTCGCGGTCGGCCAGGTGGTTTATACCGCGATGTGCTACGAAAACGGCGGCATGATCGACGACGGTACCGTATTCCGGCTGGGGCAAAATAATTTTCGCTGGATCGGCGGCAGCGACGAGAGCGGTATCTGGCTGCGCGAACAGGCGCAAAAGCTCGGACTCGAGGTCTGGGTGCGCAATTCCACCGATCAACTGCATAACCTGCAGATACAAGGACCTCACAGCCGTGACATACTGAAAGATATTATCTGGACCCGTCCCGATCAGGCAACCGTCGAGGAACTCGAATGGTTCCGCTTTTCGATAGCACGTATCGGTAATGAAATGGGAATCCCGCTTATCGTTTCTCGCACCGGTTACACCGGTGAGCTGGGCTACGAAGTTTTTTGTCACCCGAAGGACGCAGCGGCGGTGTGGGATGCGATCTGGGAAGCCGGTCAGCCGTTCGATCTGACGCCCCTGGGACTCGAGGCGCTGGACATGCTGCGCGTCGAAGCGGGGCTGATTTTCGCCGGTTACGAGTTCAGCGATCAGACCGATCCGTTCGAGGCCGGTATCGGATTTACCGTGCCGCTCAAAACCAAGGAAGACGATTTCATCGGCAAAGACGCCCTGATCAAGCGCAAGGAGAATCCACAACGCGTGCTGGTCGGGCTCGAACTGTCGGGAGACGAATTGGCTGCCAGTGGCGATTGCGTCAACATCGGACGCAACCAGGTCGGCGAAATCACCAGCGCGGTGCGCTCTCCGATCCTGCGCAAGAATTTTGCGCTATGCCGTATCCAGGTCGAACATAGCGAACTCGACACCGAAGTAGAGGTCGGCAAACTCGACGGCAAGCAGAAACGCCTGCCGGCAAAGGTGGTCGGTTTTCCGTTTTACGACCCCACCAAGTCCAGAGTACGTGGCGTCGCACCGCCTGAATAAACACAGGCGCCGCTTTAGCGCAGGTATTCAAATTTAATCAACCACCGGTGTGGATAAAACTCATGGTTATGGCACGACACATTAAACAGC
>CAMYML010000091.1 GCA_947259305.1 uncultured Gammaproteobacteria bacterium
ACCTCCGTCATTCCCAGCACGCCGTTGATGGGAGTACGAATCTCATGGCTCATATTAGCGAGGAATTCGGATTTGGCGCGGTTCGCCTGCTCCGCCTGCTGCGCTTCCTTGAGCTCAGTGATGTCCTGCAATGTACCAATGGCTTCAATGACATTGCCGTTCTCTTTGATATATCTTGTGCGTTCGTGCACATAACGTATGGTCCCGTCTGCGCGAAAGATTCGATAATCGATATCGGCATGTTGGCGCGCTTTGTACGCCGCAAGGACCCTTGCCCGGTCCTCCGGGTGTACCAGTTCCGTGTCCTGCTCGAGGCTCCGGTACCGCCGCATAAACTCTTCGACGGTATAACCGAAAATCCGTGCATACTCTTCGGAGACGTTCAAATACTCGTTGGCAACCTCGTCAAAATGCCAGTAGCCCAGCTTTGCGGTGCGAGCCGCCAGCTTGAGTTTGGCGGCGCTTTCTTCGACTTCCTTGCGCAGCCTGGCATGCTCGGTAACATCCTGGATTAATCCAATCGCTTCCGTGCGCTCGCTGGTGTTGTCGCGAAGCAGGATCGCCACCTCTTTTATATGTCGTACCGCGCCATCCTTGCGAAATATCCGGTACTCGACTTCGTGCGAACCCTCACCCATGTGCAAACGATAGGACTGCTCGTAACGATCCCGGTCGTCAGGATGGATCTGTTCCAGCACCTTGCGCCAGGAGCTCTGGCTTTCGATTACCTCTTCGCCGGTCATGCCGAAAATTTCGGCGTAGGCGGGGGTGCAGGAAATAATACGGCCGTTGTCGTAATCCCATTCGCAATAACCGAACTGCGCCATCCGCTGACTCGCGTCGAAGAATGCTTCGCGATGCCATAATCGCTTGACCTCGGTCTGCAGTTCATCACGACTGAGGCGTTCGCTTCTGACGGAAGCCCATGTCTGATGGTCGTTATTTTGTCGGTCTATTTTCAAAAGCCTTGTCAGCCGTGGCTGCGATTGGAATATCGGAGAATTATAGTTGTTCTCAGCGATTTAACCATTTCCTGGCCTGACTTCAGCAACTCCTGTTGTTGTGACATCGGCTCCTGTTGCTATGCCGTGCCGCGCTCGATCACCTTTGGAGGGGGCGAGGCGATGCTGGTAAAGCTGCTGGTAATGGGGCAGCACGGTAGCGTAGATTTCCTTGACACGGTCAGGCGCCTCGGAGATGTCGAAGTACTTGCGCGGCTGTGCCTTTAGGCCGCCGGCAAAGGGACTGGTTTGCGCGACCTGGTCAATGGCACAGGGATAAAAAAAGGCCAGACTCGAAAGCCTGGCCTTTGCAAAACTGAATAACCGGGAAACCCGGCGATTCGGGGTCAGACGGGAGTGATTTCTTCCGCCTGGGGTCCCTTTTGTCCCTGGGTGATTTTGAATTCTACCTGCTGACCTTCGGTCAGGGTCTTGAAGCCGGTGCCCTGGATTGCGCTGAAATGCGCGAATACATCGGGACCTGATTCCTGTTCGATAAATCCGAAGCCTTTGGCTTCGTTAAACCATTTTACTTTGCCGGTTGTCTTGTCAGACATAATGTGTACCTATTTAAAAAAAAACAAAAACCTGCGAGAGGCGATAGTGCTAGAACAAGACTATTACTTATTGACGACAGAACGAGGGAATACAGAAACACAACGAGGAGTGGAAATAACATAGACTTAGTTTCGAGCTGAACCGAACTTTATACGTAATTTGAATAATGTCAATAATTTATTGGCTGTCAAGGCTGCTTTTCATAGTCGCGTTCGACCCGCGCGACGCGGGTTTTGTAGCTTGAGTACCACTTTTCCCTGCCGGATTTTTGCGCCAGACGATGCTCGGCCTGTTGTTTCCATAAGCGAATCGATTCGAGGTCGGCCCAGTAGGAAACCGTGATGCCCAGATCCTCGCGGGCCGATTCGACGCCCAGGAATCCGGGTTGCTCGGCGGCAAGTTCAAGCATGCGCTCGGCGGCTTCGGTATAGCCATCGGTATCGCCGGTTTTATGCGACGAAAAGATCACCGCGTAATAAGGTGGTTCTGGCGTGTCTGCGATAAGACTCATGTCATAACCTGAATGTTAAGCGATTGCCGCATAAGTCATCCTGACTTAGCAGCCCATCTGCTGGGCCAGGTCGATGATGCTGGTCGAATGCAGCGTGTTTGCGTCCCAGGCTGCGACATTCTTGGGTTTCTCGCGGCCATATTCGAAAGGGCGTTCGATGTAGGCAGTTTCAAGGCCGCAGTTGCGCGCGTGTTCGAGGTCGCTGTGATGCGCGGCCGCGAGCATAACCTGTTCTGGCGCGGCAGCGAATGTTTTCGCGACTCCGAGGTAAGTCTCCGGGTGTGGTTTGTACTTGTTGAAATTTTCTGCGCTGAGGATGCAATCCCAGGGCAGGCCGGCGTTTTTCGCCATGTCGGTGAGTAAGCCGATATTGCCGTTCGACAGCGAGCAAATCGTGTAACCTGACTTCAACCGGGTCAGGCCTTCGACCGAATCCGGCCACGGGTCGAGGCGATGCCAGACCAGGTTCAGGTGCTGGCGTTCGGCCTCCGGCAGGTCGTCGAGTCCAAATTCGCCGAGCACGCGGTCGAGAATGCGCCGATGCAGGTCGTCGAGAATCACCCATTCGCCACGCTGCATGACTTCAGCCATCGCCGGTTGGTAGCCGGCACGCCAGGCGAGTGCAAATGCCGCGGGATCGACACCGAGGTTCATCGCGGCTACTTCGCGCGCTACCGACCCGTGCCAGTCGACCACGGTGCCGAAGACGTCGAAGGCGATTACCCGGATTCTGTCTGCGATTTCAGTCATAACGATCAGCCCATTTTTCGCTCTGCAATAAATTCGATCTCGGCAATAATCACCGCCCCCGGCGGAATCCTGCCGGGAACACCCGCCTCGCCATAAGCCAGGTGCGGCGAGATTTTCAGCTTGCGCCTGCCGCCGATGCGCATGCCGTCGATGCCCTGAAACAAACCGGCAAACAGGTTTTCCCGGTCGATGCGCAAATCGGTGATCAGGGTGGCGCCATCGTCTTCCAACCGTGCGCGGTCGATCATACCCCAGGGATGTTCCCAGCGCAGCGGCTCGCCCTGGTTCAGCCACATCTTCAGCTTTAGATGGTAAACGTGCTGGCGTTCAACCAGGTCTCCGCTGCCGACATGCTCGGACAACATCTTGATTCCGGAACGCGGCATGACGGCTAATCGAAACTCGAAATCTCACGCAGGTCGCCGCCCTGCCACAGGTAATAAACCACGAAGGCCTCGTCGGCGGTGCGAAAGCCATGCGGCCTGTTCGATGGCATGAACACGACGTCGCCGGCGGATTTGCGGATGCCCTGTTTTTCACCGATCATGAAATCGGCCGCACCGGCCAGCACGATGTAAATTTCCTCGGGGTGATGGCGATGCTTCGGGTACTCGATAGCGGGGCCATAGAAGCCGATACCAGCGCGAATGGTTGCGCTGACGAAGGGTCCCTGCTTGCCGAGAATTTCGACGAAGCCATAGGCCGCCAGCATGGCATCGGAAACTACGCCATCCTCTTTCCTGTAACTTTGTTCCCAGCGCAGGCGGCCACGGTGGCGAACAAAGGTTTCGAGCAGGCCGCGAGTTTGCGGGATGGCCCTGGCGAGCGCGTCAACCAGGGAATCCGCTACGGGTAACTGCATTCGATTTACGTCGATCCATTGATCGCCCCAGTCGCGGATCGAAGCCTTGAATTTCTCGACTGCCGGGTCCTCGTGTTCGAGTGCAAAATTACGCACCGCATCGAGCAATTCGAGATCTTCCAGGTCTACGCTCATATCCACTCCTGGGTTTTCAACAACAAGACGACTCCAACCAGAATCATGACGCCGGCGGCCAGAATGTTGAGGCCCTGGATTGCGCGCGTGTTTTTGAAAATCAGGCTGGCGCGATCGGCGAGGTAAGCGTAGACCAGCTTGGCGCCGCCGACGCCGACGGTGGCGATCAGAATAATCAGCAGGGTGTCGATGGGCGTCATCAGGCTGAGATCGATGAAGGCGGGAAAAAAGCCGAGATAAAACAGGATCGCCTTCTGGTCGCCGAGCGTGATCAGCAAGCCGGTCAGAAAGCTGGAACCCCAGGACGATTGCCGCAGCTCGTCGGATTTGCGCATTTTGGCATCCGCGCGCCATAGCGAAATGCCGAGCCAGATCAGGTATGCGCCGCCGATGTACTTGATTAGCACGAACTGCTCGCCCATGGCCTCGGCGACGAATACAAGACCGTAAACCGCGACCAGGATGAAAATAATATCGCCGGCGACGATGCCGAGCGCGGTAAACATGCCGTGGCTGAAGCCGAAGGCGGCGGCACGCGCCGATACCGCGAGCACGCTGACGCTCGGGATGATCGCGAGTACGATCATCGATCCCAGTAATGCGCCAATACTGGCGAGAGTCAGGGTCGCTTCCAGATTATGACTCCGTTAGCAGGTGACAGCTGCCTCTGGCAGACCTAATCGGTGCGGGTCATATCCTGGCCGCAGCACATCGGCGACTTGATCATGCCGTGGTCGTCGGGGCACTTGGAAACCTGCACCTCGCCGCCGTCGTCGGTGGTAATGCTGCCATGTTCGAGTTCCTTGTCACAGCTGCCGCAGGTCATGCTGCCGATGCTCATGCCGCAGACTTCACATTTGTATAGCGCCATCTTGTTCTCCTCCCGGGGTTGAATAGGGCCTGATTTTAACAGTTAAAGGTTCGCGCTGCTTACAGTTTTGCCGCCAGCGCCCGCGTCATTTGCGCCGCCGAAACGGCGCGGCAACCGCTGGCGTTTTGACCCGACCATAGCGGTGAAAAGTCACCCAGTCCCCTGGCTTCGGCGGCGCTGCGCAATGGGCCGATTGCGCCTGCCGCGAGTGGAAACGGCGACACCTCGCCCATCGGGCCGAGTTCGCGCATGACGCGATTGACGATGGAGCGCGCCGGACGCCCGGAAAAACGGTTGGTCAGCGCGGTATGGCGCGCAGCCGGGTCCTGTAATGCCGCGCGATGCACGTCACTGGTGGTGGCTTCGTCGCACAGCAGGTAAGCGGTGCCGACCTGGGCGGCGGCGGCGCCGAAGCCGATGACCGCGGCAACCCCGTCGGCATCGGCGATGCCGCCCGCGGCAATCACCGGCAGTTTCACCGCCTGTACTATCTGCGGTAACAGCGCGAAGGTCCCCACCTGGCTGGTGATATCCTCGGTCAGGAACATGCCACGGTGTCCACCGGCTTCGACGCCCTGTGCGATGATCGCGTCGACTCCCTGCTGCTCGAGCCAGATCGCTTCCGCCACCGTGGTAGCGCTGCAAAATACTCTCGACCCGATCGATTTGACGCCGGCCAGCAATTCCGCCGCTGGCAGGCCGAAATGAAAGCTCACCACCGCCGGCCTGAACGCCTGTAAAATCTCGAGCGCCTCGGCGCTGAACGGATCGCGCCGCGCGCCCGCCGCGATCGAATCGGCGTCGATGCCGTACTCGGCGTAGTAGGGCGCCAGTTCGGCGCGCCAGCCGGCTTCACGCTGCGCGTCTGCACTCGGCGCGGTATGGCAAAAGAAATTGACGTTGTAAGGCTTGTCGGTACCTGCCGCAATGCTGTTCAGTTCATCCCGCATCGCTTCCAGGCACAGCATCGCGCAGGGCAGCGATCCGAGCCCGCCGGCGTTCGACACCGCGATCGCCATTGCGCTGCCCTGCACCCCGGCCATCGGCGCCTGGATGATCGGCAGCTCCAGCTTCAACATTGTCTGAATCGAGGTTTGCATCGGCGCTTTCGCTAGTCGGGTTGTTGTTCTATCTGTTGTAACTGCTGGTCGCTGCAGGGTTTAATCGTACGGGTTATTTTTTCCGCCTGGAAACCACCCCAGACCGAAGCCCCGATCAGTACAGCGAGGGCCAAAAGTATCACGAATGGCTGAATCATTGCAGCCCGGCCGTAGCGGTAGCGGGTTTTGCGCAAAACTTTCTCCCCGGGTAGCGGATTTTGTCCGATGCGAAAAATCCTGAGACAACGTTTGCCTTCGAACAGCCAGATCAGCAATGCCAGGGATAGCGGTATGAACACGAAAACGCCATACATCAGCAGGTGCACGCCGTTGATATCGCCGTAAAAATAACAATTTGCGAAACTGGCGTAGTTCTGCAGCCAGGGAAAAAGCCAGAATTGCGCAAGCAGGTAAACCGGCGCCGCGACCGCCAGTATCTTCAGAACCAGCTTAACGCGTTCGCGGGTGGAAACTATTGGCGCTAAATCGTTCATCACCTGCAGTGAATTACACGGTTGCGCCGCATAGCGCAAGAACAGCCGCCGGTTGGCGTGATGTTGCCGATACTCATTTTTCTGGTCTCCCGAGTATTTTATCGATTATCGACGCAGCCATTCCGCTGACTTCAAGCGTCTTGCGCGGTGATGTCTCGCCGGCGACGATGCGGACCGCAGCCTTGTGCAATCCAAGGGCCTCCGCAATCAGCGCTTCGGCCGCGGCGTTTGCCTTGCCTTTTTCGGGAGCGGCCTTTACCCGCAGCTTCAAACGATCGCCGAGCCAGCCGGCAACGCTGGATTGCGCCGCGCCCGGAACTACCTGGATCTGTAACCTGACTGTCGGAGTCGCTTTCGGGTTACTGGGCATGCCGGGCAAGTATCCGGTCGAGCTGATCGGCAAATGCCTTGCGATCGGTCTGGTTGAGCGGCGCCTGTCCACCCGATTCGACGCCGCTGGCGCGCAGCGATTCCATCAGGTCGCGCATCGTCAGGCGCGCCTTGATGTTGTCTCGGGTGAACAGTTCGCCACGCGGGCTTAAGGCCTGACCCTGGTTTTCGATTATCTCTGCCGCCAGTGGAATGTCCCCGGTGATCACCAGGTCGCCGGCTGCGAGGCGCCTGACGATTTCATTGTCGGCCACGTCGAAACCGGCCGCGACCCTGAGGAAGCTGATGTGACGTGACGGTTTGATGCGGATTTCGTGATTGGCGACCAGGATTAATGCGGTCGCGGTGCGCTCCGCGGCGCGAAACAGGATTTCCTTGATCGGATTCGGACAGGCGTCGGCGTCGACCCAGATTTTCATGCCGCGTGCCGTTACTCGATGCGTTTGCTGTCGCGGCCGGCCTGGTACTGCGGCAGGTCGTCCTGCGGGCGTGCCCAACTCGCGCCGGAGGCGACATAGATATGCGCGTCGGGCTTGACCGGTACTTCGTCGTCGAAAGCGCCGAGCGCGATTTCGACCAGCTCGGGGTCGGCATTGGGACTGGCGAAGGTCAGGCTCGAACCGCAGTTTGAGCAAAAGCCGCGGGTGGTGCCATTATCGGCGGTAAAACCCTTGATCAGATGCCCGCCGGCGATCCAGCGAAAATGCTGACGCCGCGCTTCAGCGATGGTGGCGTAAGCCGCGCCGTGGAACTTGCGGCACATCGAACAGTGACAGTTGCCGGTACGGGGTTCGAACGCATCGACCTCGAAGCGTATTTCACCGCACAGACAACTGCCTTTGAAAGGAGCAGTCATAAAAGGCCTCCACTGGACCATCGATTGGGCACGCCTAGTTTACCCGTTTATTCGGCCACGTAGCGAGGGTAGGCGGATATACTGTGACGCGAAAATTCGATATCGATCTCCAGGCTGGTAAATGGATTGTGCGGATCTTGTTTGCGCCATCACATCGCCTTCCGGGGAGATAATCCAGCCGAGTCCGCCGCAGTCGGCCCTGGCGCCGAGCCTGCCCAGCTGCAGAATAAGCGCTGCGTGGGACTCGACCGCGGCCATCCAGCGTTTGCCACCGGGCTTTCGATCGGCGGCGAGCCATTCGTGAAAACACATTTCTGGCAGCAACAAGAAAGCGGATTTTTCCTGTGCGATATGGCTGGCCAGATCGTCGAGCATGGGCTCGAGTGGTCCGGCGCGATTGTCGAGCTGGCAGACCGTGACTTTCATCGAGCGACCGGCCCAAGGTAAAGCTGGGTATCGTATTCGAAAGTCAGCAGGCCTTTGGAGGCGTGCTTTTCGAACAAAGCGCGCAACGCTTCAATCAGCAGGTCGTAGGCCGGCGTCCCCTCGACCGGGCAGTAAGACGATGACTTGAGACGGCCGCTCAAGCCCTCGAAGTCCAGTTGCTGGTAGTTATCGAAATGCTGGAATTCCATCTCTCCCTCGGCAAAGAATTCGGCGATATCAGCGCTGCTCAGGTTCATATGATTGACCTGGCCGTACTCTGGCGCAATTTCTCGTAACAGGGCGTCGTAAGCCTGTTGAAACGGTTGTTCCAGTCGACGCTTGTTCCAGATCAGAGCGAGTTGACCGTCGGCTTTGAGGATGCGTGCGAATTCATTTCTGGAATATTCATTGTTGAACCAGTGGAAAGCCTGCGCGGCGGTGATCAGGTCCACCGAAGCATCATCCAGCCCGGTATCTTCGGCGCCGCCATCGATACTGACGAAGTTGTCGTAGTCAGCCAGGTATTCTTCACCGGCCTGGCGCATGTTGGCATTCGGCTCGATGCCGAAAACCCGGAGACCTCGCTGCAGTAACAGGCGGGTGAAGATGCCGCTGCCGGAGCCGATATCGGCGACCACCGGCTTATCTGAATCGGCAAGCAGCGCTGCTGTCAGCTCGGGCGGATACCCGGGCCGGTAGCGGATGTAGTTAGCCACGCGGTCGGAAAAGCGGATGCGCGCGTCGGTCATTTAAAACTCCCAGAGATAGCCCTGCGGCCGTAACCCTGTTGATTATTTGCGTTCAATTTCTGCCACCAGTTGCCGCGCCAGCTGTTCCATGCGCACGAGGCCGACGTCGGCCCGGTCCATAAACTCGCGATCGAATTGTGCCGGATCGGCCCAGTAGCGACCGGTGATATCGCAGCGTTTGGCCAGGACGCCGAGCCCGAGGTCTTGCAACACGAAACCGAGTTCGGTCCACATTTGCGACAGTTTTGCCTCCTGCGCGTGGTCCTGCTTCGCGCCGTCATTCATCTTGCGCAGGTAAACCCCGGTATTGCGTGCGGCGAGGATGACCGCGCGGAGCGCCTCGATCGACTGGCGTTTGCGTGCGTTGCCGGCACGCCTCAGGTTGGTGAGCCATTGCCCGAGGTGCTTGATCAGCGCCCACAGGCTGATGTCGGTGATCAGGGCCAAGTCAGATCCAGACGTCGTTGGCAGCGGTCAGCTCGCCGTCCTGGTAGTCGTTCATCTCGGCGATAACCTGCGGCGCCCAGTGTTCGTCAAACAGGCCCAGTTTTTCATCGAAGTTCAGGGCTATGTAATTCATTGAAAATTTCCAGTCTCGTAGAAATGATTTAGCTGCTTGCGGTAGGGTTCCAGATCGAAGCCCCTGGCGTCGAGCCAGCTCTGATCGTAATAAGTATCCAGGTAGCGCTCACCGCCGTCGCACAGCATCGATACCACGCTGCCCGTGTTACCCGCGGCATTGAGTTCGGCAATGATCTGGAATGCCGCATAGACGTTGGTGCCGGTCGAACCGCCACAGCGGCGATCGAGTAACTCCTGCAAAAAATGGATGGTCGCGTAAGACGCGGCGTCGGGCACCCTGATCATGCGATCGATAACGCTGGGGACGAACGATGGCTCGACGCGTGGACGACCGATGCCTTCGACGTTGGAGCCGAGGGCGCTGGTCAAGGAACGATCACCGCTTTTCCAGGCATCGTAAAACACCGAATTTTCGGGATCGGCGACGCACAGCTCGCTGGCGTGACACTGGTAACGGATGAAACGCCCGATCGTGGCCGAGGTGCCGCCGGTGCCGGCGCTGACCACGATCCAGGCCGGTATCGGGGCCCGTTCCCGGCCCATCTGGGCGAAGATCGATTCGGCGATATTGTTGTTGCCGCGCCAGTCGGTGGCGCGTTCGGCGTAGGTGAACTGATCCATGTAATGACCATTCAATTCGGACGCGAGCCGCTCGGACTCGGCATATATGTCGGCCGCTTCGACGAAATGGCATTGCCCGTCGTAGAAGGTGATCTTGTCGACCTTTTCCTGTGAAGTGGTTTTGGGCACGACCGCGATAAACGGCAGTTCGAGCAGTTTGGCGAAATAGGCTTCCGAGACCGCGGTACTGCCGGACGAGGATTCGATGATCGTCGTATCCTTTGCGATCAGCCCATTGCATAAACCGTAGAGAAAAAGCGAACGCGCCAGGCGGTGCTTGAGACTGCCGGTCGGATGAGTGGATTCATCCTTGAGGTATAAATCGATGTCGTCGATTGCGGGCAGCTCCACCTTGAGCAGGTGGGTGTCGGCCGAGCGCCGGTAATCTGCCTGGATTTTTGTTACTGCCTGGTTGGTCCAGTCGCTCATTGCTTGCCCCGGTAATGCGCTTAAGGCTGCCAATAGTATCGAACTTTCGCCTGCCGGGCATTTTTGCCAACACTTCCTAAATAATTGAAATTACTCTACTCGAGGTTAACGTAATGGCTTTGCCGAAAGCGTGGCGCGCAGACCGCATAGAAAACAAGGTCTCCCGCACCGGTATTGGTGATGCGTTGCGGACTGTCGGCAGGGATGCGTACGACGTCCCCAGGCCCGATATCGACCGGCTGCAGCGCATCGATTTCTACCCGGCCCTGGCCCGATACGATGATGTATCGTTCGCTGATACCGTTCAACTTGTGCCAGGCCGTGGTGATACCGGGTTCGACTCGCGCGCGCGCGATCGAAACCTGTTCATCGCCGGCGTCATTGGCGATTTCCTGGATATGGCAACGCTCGTCGGTCTCGAACTCGGCTACCCCGTGGATTGATTTTATTTCTGGCTGCATGCCTGGCCTCGAGTCGCTTGTCCTGAAGTTACTGTTGCGCATCCTGACCGAAGCTGAGGACATGTCCGTCGGGATCGATCAGGCTGAACTCCCGCATGCCATAGGTCGTCACCACCAGCGGCGTCGGTTTAAACCCCTGCGCTATCACGTGCGCATACAAACCCATGACATCATCGGGGTAAAAGTAAAAAATGCTGCGCCAGTTGCGGTCGACATGGGGGTCGCTAATTTCTGTTTCGAACGCTGCCTGGCCTGACTCGGATTGCATCAACTCGGTGTATCCGGAGCGGATGCTTGCCCAGCGCCATTACCTGACCGCCGCCGGGTCGCTAACCACCTCGAAGCCGCAAGCCTGCTGGTAAAAATCGAGGCTGTCATCGATATTGGAAGCGTTCAGCATGGGAACGAGACGCTTGAGTTTCAATGTTTCTCCAGTTTCCTGTTTAGCAGGATAATGACGTCGGTTCTGCAAAGATTCCGACTTTAAAACATTTGATTTGCAGCAGCCAGGAATTATCGGGATACTCGCGGCACCGAACAGTTTGGGAGCAGTCGAGGTGCAAGCAGAACCTGAATTAACGTCCTGGGATGCGCTCGGGCGACAACTGCGCGACGTGCTGCCCGATTTCAATCGATCTGCGGGTATCCCGCCCGCCTGTTATGCCGACCCCGGTTTGCTGGCGCTCGAGCGGCGCGCGGTGTTTCACCAGGGCTGGGTCGGTCTCGGCCGCGCCGACCGCTGGCAGCATCCCGGCGATTACTCGGCGCTGGAAATCGGCGGGGTGCCGCTGATCGTGGTGCGCAACAAGTCGGGCGATCTGAAAGCTTTCGCCAATACCTGCCGTCACCGCGGTAGCCAGATTCTGAGCGGGGACGGTAACTGTAAAAAGATCAAATGCCCGTTTCACTGGTGGACCTACGATTTAGACGGGCGACTGAAGGTTTACCCGCGCATGGAAAATGCGCTCGACTTCGATCCTGCGGAATTCGGTCTGGTCGAGTTTCCGCTACAGACTCGATCTGGTTTTGCCTTTGTCAGTTTTGCCGAGCGAGCGCCGTCGATCGACGACTGGCTGGCGGAATTCGATACTTGTCACCAGGCCTGGGGGCTGGACCAGTGGACCACCACCCGGGTGCGTGAAATGGAAGTGAACTGCAACTGGAAAACTTTTATCGAGGTGTTCAACGAGTACTACCACTTGCCCATGGTGCATCCCAATTCGATCAACTGGCTGTACCCGGAACCGGATGCGGCGGACCAGGTCAGAGGGCAGTACACCACCCAGTTCGGCGCCACCGAGGGTGCTGCGGCGCTGATGGCGGATACCCAGCGGCATGCGTTGCCGCTCGCGCCGGGGTTGGACGGACGTGAGGCGACGGGAAC
>CAMYML010000092.1 GCA_947259305.1 uncultured Gammaproteobacteria bacterium
GTTCGTGACCCGGATGACCTCGTTGGCACCGTAGTGCTTCGAGACCGTGTCAAGATGGATCAGAGACATCGCTACCGTCGTAAGTTGCTGGAATACAGACAGCTAAACAATGCGGAAAAGATGGTAAATCGAGTCGCTCAAGTCAAGAGATCGGTCCCCGCAAAAGCGGAAGCCGCGCGTTGCTTCCGCTGCGACGCCGAGACCGGTTCCGCCGACTATACGGTCGGTAGTCGCGAATCCATTTTCGCAATGGCACGCATCGAACCGGAGGACGTCGAAGAACAGACCAGTATTCTCGAGGCGCGCCTGGCAAATCGCGAGAACCCGTTCACCGAGGAGCATGTGGCAACCCTGGATGACCTCGTATTTCTGCCCGCCAACCTGTCACGGCTAGTCATCGACCCCTATCGTGAAGGCTGTGTGACCGCGACCAAATTCGGCGCCATTCAGAGCCTCGGACTCGACCTACCCTTTACCGTAACGGGCTTTGACAATGCGCCGTCCGAGATTCGGCAGTCGGTAGCGAAATCGATTGCCGCGCACGGTGCCGCCTACATCGGGGCCGCGTCGCTCGGCGCGGGCAGCAAGTGGGTCCAGGTTGTTACTCGCGACGCCGATCCGGCGGCGGACGCCATCGTCATCGATGCGGATCAGGCTATGGCCAGCGGACAGGTTTCACGCGCCCGCGCGGAGCAACCTGCCGGCTTGCTGGTTCATGTTGGCAACGTCGAAGCCGCGATCGATTTCGCGCTCGCGCAGAAGCTCGATTTTCTGTTGCTCGATCCGACCGCAGGCCTGCCCGGGCTCGATGCAGAACTCGCCGGTGCTCCCGATATTTCGATCGTGCACCGGGCAGTGACGAAACTGCGCGCGCTCGACCGCGAGGAAGAAGTCGACCTGGTTTATTTTGGCGGATTACGCACCGGTACCGACGCGGCCAAGATCCTGGCGCTTGGGACGATCGCGGTAACCGTCGGTGCCGCGATGGCGCTCGCGCTGGGTGCAGATATCTCTGGCGGCACGCCGGTTTTCAATGCAAACTTGGATGCCGCCGAGCGGGAAGAGCGCAGTTCCAACCTGCTGCAGGCGTTTACCGCGGAATCGACGATGATGGCGCGCTGCACCGGTAAAACCAATGTGCAAAATCTCGAACCCGAAGATTTGCGTGCGATCACGCTGGTGGTATCCCGGGCCGCGGGCGTGCCGATGGCGGGCAGTTTGCATCAGCATTAGTTGGATATAAAATTAGCGGCATTGACATAAGCAGAAATCCATAGGGGGATAAAAGTGGCTAAAGATCTCGAAGCGATCGCAAAAGCAAAAAAAATTAAGTATTTCCTGGTGAGCTGGGTCGACCTGTTCGGCGTGTTACGCGCCAAGCTGGTGCCCGCGCGGGCCATCAAGGGCATGCAGAAAGACGGCGCCGGATTTGCCGGCTTCGCGGCCTGGCTCGATATGACGCCGGCGCATCCCGATATGTTTGCGGTCCCGGATCCGGACAGCCTGATCCAGCTGCCGTGGAAACCGGAAATCGGCTGGGTCGCGGGTGACCTCTGGATGGACGGCAAGGAAGTCGAAGCCTCGCCGCGTGTCGCCCTGAAACGCCAGCTCGCCAAGGCACAGAGGAAAGGCTATCGCATGAAAACCGGGGTGGAATGTGAATACCACCTGATTACGCCCGACGGCACCAAACTCGCCGATGATGCCGATACCCAGGCCAAGCCCTGTTACGATCAACTGGCCCTGATGCGCCAGTACCCGGTGGTCGGCGAAATCTGCGACTGTATGCTCAAGCTCGGCTGGAATCCATACCAGAACGACCACGAGGACGCCAACGGCCAGTTCGAGATGAACTGGGACTATGACGATGCGCTGAAAACCGCCGACAAGCATGTGTTCTTCAAGTACATGGTCAAGTCGATCGCCGAAGAGCATGGTATGCGCGCGACCTTCATGCCCAAGCCGTTTACGCATTTAACCGGCAACGGCTGTCACGCGCACGTCTCGCTGTGGGATCGCACGGGCAAGAAAAACCTGTTCGAGACCAGCCGCAAAGATCCCCGCGGCCTCGGGCTGTCGCCGCTTGCCTACAAGGCGCTTGGCGGTATCATGCACTCGGCCTCCGATCTGGCCGCGATCTTCAATCCGACGGTCAACAGCTACAAGCGCATCAATGCGCCGCGCACCATGTCGGGCGCCACCTGGTCACCGAACGCGGTGACTTACGCCGGTAATAACCGCACCCACATGATTCGCGTACCGGAAGACGGGCGCTTCGAACTGCGCCTGATGGATGGCGCGGCCAATCCCTACCTGATGCAGGCAGGCGTGTTGGCGGCGATACTCGATGGCATCGCCAACAAGCGCGATCCGGGTGAGCCGACCCACCTCAATATGTATGAGGAAGGACATCGCGCCAAGAGCGCACGTATGTTGCCGTTGAACCTGCTCGATGCGATTCGCCAGTTGGACAAGAACAAGGTAATTCGCGAAGGTCTCGGCGACGAGTTGGTGGATGCCTATGTCAAGCTCAAGATGCAGGCCTGGGATAGCTACGCGTCGCACCTGAGTAGCTGGGAACGAGAAAATACGCTCGATTGCTAGCTGATGTTTGTTTCGACGCCAACAGTTGTTATCTAGTCTGAGCCTCAAGGCGCGGGCCAGCCTGGCCTGCGCCTATAGCGGCATCGCCTGGGGGCTGTTCTGGATCCCGCTGCGCGGCATGGACAGCGCCGGTGTCACCGACGCCTGGGCCACGGTGCTGTTTTACGGCGTACCGCTGATTATTTTTTCTCCATGGATTTTGCTCAACTGGCGACGCATTGCGAGCTGTGGCTGGCCGCTGCATTTTATCGGCATCGCGACCGGGGTTTCGCTGGCGTTTTATTCCAATGCGATGCTCTACACCGAGGTCGTACGCGGGCTGGTGCTGTATTACACGACGCCGGTCTGGTCATTGCTGCTGGCGCGTATCCTGTTAGGTGAATCCATCACCCCGGCCCGGATCCTGGCAATTGTTTTTGGCCTGGCCGGCATGCTGGTCATGTTCGGTGTCGACCTGGGTTACCCCTGGCCGAAAAATATCGGCGACTGGATGGCGCTCATAGGCGCCGGCGGCTGGGCAGTCGCGGCCGTGTTGCTGCGTAAGGACGACGGCAGCCGCAGCATGGAAATCTGTTCGGTGTATTTCTTTTACGGGGTAATCGCCTCGATCGTGCTGGCATTGTCACCGATGGCGGGAGAACTCGAAATCCCGGACTGGTCAGTGGTCCTCGACGTGCTGCCCTGGGCGATACCCATCGCCATTATCGTCATCCCCGGCGCCTACGCCGCCTTCTGGGGCGCGCCGCATTTAAATCCGGGGGTGGTCGGCTTGCTGATGATGACCGAGCTCAGCGTCGGCGGCATTACCGCTGCGATCTGGGCCAACGAGCCGCTGGGCGTGCGCGAACTGAGCGGCATCGCGCTAATCACACTGGCGGGATTGATCGAATTTTTGTACGCTCCGATCCGGCGCGCCCTGTGGCGCGATGCCTGACGGTTTGCCCTGTTTTAGTTCCAAAATTAAGTGTCGCTTTCGAGATACTTTCAGCCCGGTTCAAACCCTATGATACGCCGACCTTCTACCCTGCTGGCCCGCGGAAAACGGCACGGTGGTAACGCCGCTACGCGGCCCATAAATCCGTTGATTTCCTCGCTGTGGAGACAATAATGGCAAAAAGCGACATCGAAATTGCTCGCGAAGCAACCCTGAAACCGATCACTGAAATCGCGCAAAAGCTCGCTATAACCCCCGCCGATTTCAAACCCTATGGCCACGACAAGGCGAAGCTGACCACCGAATTCATCAACTCGCTCGAGGGCAAGCCGGACGGCAAGTTAATCCTGGTCACCGCAATCTCTCCGACGCCGGCAGGTGAGGGTAAGACCACGACCACGGTCGGGCTGGGTGACGGCCTCAATAGCATCGGCAAGAAAGCGGTTATGTGCCTGCGCGAACCGAGTCTCGGACCCTGTTTCGGCATGAAGGGCGGCGCGGCCGGCGGCGGTTACGCCCAGGTCGTACCGATGGAAGATATCAACCTGCACTTTACCGGTGATTTCCACGCTATCGGCGCGGCGCATAACCTGTTGTCGGCGCTGGTCGACAATCACGTCCAGTGGGAAAACAAATCGGGCCTCGACCCACGCCGTATCACCTGGAAACGGGTCATGGATATGAACGACCGCACCCTGCGCGACATCACCATCGGCCTCGGCGGGCCCGGTAACGGCACCCCGCGCGAAAGCGGTTTCGATATCACCGTGGCCTCAGAAATCATGGCGATTTTCTGCCTCGCCAACGATCTCGACGATCTCGCCCGCCGCATCGGCAATATCGTCGTCGGTTATACGCGCGCTATGCAGCCAGTGCATGCGCGCGACGTAAACGCCCCGGGCGCAATGACCGTACTGCTGAAGGACGCCTTCATGCCGAACCTGGTGCAAACCCTGGAAAATAACCCGGCGTTTATCCATGGCGGCCCCTTCGCCAATATCGCGCATGGCTGTAACTCGGTAATCGCCACCAAAACCGCGCTTAAACTGGCCGACTACGTGGTAACCGAGGCCGGTTTTGGAGCCGATCTCGGAGCCGAGAAATTTTTCGACATCAAGTGTCGCAAGGCGGGCCTCTCTCCCGACGCGGTGGTGCTGGTCGCGACCGCACGCGCGCTCAAGATGCATGGCGGTGTTGCCAGAGATCAGCTCGCCGGTGAAAACGTCGACGCGATCAGGAAGGGTTGCGAAAACCTTGGCCGGCATATCCGCAATCTGAAACAGTACGGTGTCCCGGTGACGGTTGCGATTAACCGCTTTTCAGCCGATACCGAGGGCGAACTCGGCGCGATCCGCGAATTCTGCGACGAGTTCGGCGTCAAGGCCTTCGACTGCAATCACTGGGGCGAGGGCAGCAAGGGTACCCAGGAGCTGGCAATGCACGTCGCCGAAGTCGCCGACTCCGGTCAGGCGCAGTTTCATCCGCTGTACGAGGATGACATGCCGTTGTGGGACAAGGCGCGTCATATCGCGCGCACGCTCTACGGCGCGGACGACATCATCGCCGACAAAAAAGTGCGCGATCAGTTCGCCAAGTTCGAAGCCGACGGTTACGGCCATTTCCCGGTATGCATGGCGAAAACCCAGTACAGCTTTTCCACCGATCCCGCGTTGATGGGCGCGCCGACCGGGCACGAAGTGCCGATTCGCGAAGTTCGCCTGTCGGCTGGCGCCGAGTTTATCGTCGCGGTTTGCGGCGACATCATGACCATGCCAGGATTGCCGCGGGTGCCGTCGGCGGACAATATCCACCTCAACGCGGACGGGCAGGTCGAAGGCCTGTTCTAGATACCCGGGGACAGTTTACTCAATTCCCTTTTGACATCGATAATACGGATACCCTGATTGAAATTAAGTAAACTGTCCCCTTAAGTAGGAAAGCTGTGCATAAATAGCCCATGGATCTGATCGAACAATACCAAAGCTTTATTTCCTGGCAGTGCCGGCTGCGCAAACTTGCCATGCGCGAAAAGGCCGGGCGCCCGAGCGCCGGCATGAGCGCCGGTATCCACGCGCTAGCGGGTGGCGACGAACAGGCGCGGATAAACTTCCTGATTAACCGCAGGGATCCGGCCGATCGCACCAGCGAGTTTCGCCACATCATCCGTAAAACCCACGACCCGAGCCAGTGGATCAAAAATGGCCTGCGCATCCTCGCGGAACTGCATTACCACGAAACCGACCAGTTTGTGGACGAACTGTCCGCGCTATTCAGTGACGATTCCGCGATTTCCTATGCTCTGCTCAAGGCGGGGCAGTGCAAACTGCGATTTGCCGAGGGCAGTATCGAACATGTCTTTGCTTTCGATGTCAGCTCACTAGACCGGGACGACGCACTGTTCCAGGCCACTTACTGGCACAATCACCTGTTCAACCCGGCGCTGCCCGGCAAGGTGCGGGTGCTCGCTTTTCGCCCGCGCCTGACGGAAACCGACCCGGTATAAACAGGTTGCCGTAATCGCGGCGTGATGCTGGCGGATGATTTTGTACTGCAGCGTCGGCTAGACTTCAATCCAGAGAAAGTGCTCTGTACGAACGCGGTTGCGATAGACTTTTCGTATTTATACGGCGGTTAATTGCTGTGCGCAGACCGATGGCAAGCAGCCAGCCAATCTGCTTAAAGCCGTCCTAAATCGGTCTTGAACAGGAAGGATTCCTCTTCGGCATCGTCGATATCGAGGTCGACCATGCCAAGCGATTCCATGACCTCCTGCCATTGGTCGTTGGCAAGGCAACAGGCAATTATGATCTGCTCGGAGGTGCACTTCGATTGCTCCCAGTTCGGTATGCTCGTCAGGTATTCCGATATCAGCGCTTCATCCTCTTCCCTGGCATCGTCGAGCTCGAGTCGGCTCAATCGATTCGCTAGATACACAATACTGGTTTCAACCGCGAGTGGCCCGTTGTGATCGATTTCGTGATGTTTGTTGACGCATTCGGTGATCAGCCCGGGAATGCCCCATTTATCCAGTAACGCGACGCCGACCTCGATATGCGTCACGCCCAGTTTTTCAGTTTCGACCTGGATGATATCCTTGTTTTCAGACCTTGCGATTTCGGAAATGTGCAGGTAGGAGCCCGGGTTCACTTTTGCGATGACCAGCCAACCGATGTCGTGTAATAGTCCAGCCGTGAAAAAAGCTTCGTGATCGATGACTCGGGCGTTTTGCATCGCCAGTTGCCGGGCGATAATTGCGGTTTTTACGCAATGTCGCCAAAAGTCCCGTAACGGGAATGTGCTGATATCGAAGTCCTTGAAAACACCGGCCAGGACGGAGCCCACCAGTACCTGCTGCAGCTGCTGGCGACCAAGCAGGGTAACCGCCTGGGAAATCGAGGTAACCGGATTTACTAGCCCGTAATAGGCGCTATTGATCAGTTTCAGAATTCTTGCGGTTAGCGTGGGGTCCGTCTGCACCGCGTCGCCGATGCGCGCAGCGGTGGCGCTTTCGGTTTCAAGCAGTTCGGTTACCCTGATATAAACTTCGGGGAGCGACGGCAATTCACCTGCCTGCTTAATGAGAGAGTCCAGCATCTGTGACCTTCGATTTTTTTGACCAATAGACATCGAGTATAGCAGCGGTCTAAATGTTCATCAGAAATCCGGCTGCAGCTGTCGACCCGGGTTCGATAGATGCTGCGGAGGAATGGAATCCGGCCAATGCGCGGCAGCAGCCTGCGTGAAATCGCGCTCAGAGTAGCCTTTTGAAGTTTTCGTGGAGTAGTTGCGCCAGCCGGTTCATCTGCGGCATCGCCGCGCGCGCCGCCTGCTCGAATCCCGCCAGCGCGTCGGCGCCGAGGCTGTTTTCGAGCGCCGCTTTGTACTCGGGTATGCAACCCCATTGCTCAACCGTATCGGCGCGCACTTCGACGTGAAACTGAATTGCGTAAGCGTGTTCGCGGTATTTGAATATCTGGTAACGGGTACTGGCCGACGATCCCAGCAGAGTCACTTCGGCATTGCCTTCCAGGGCGTCTTCGCGCGCGGCCGCAGTCATGTCGATATCGAGCACGCCGATTTCAGCGGGGTTGGATGGCTGTACCTTGCCCCCCAGCACTTCGCCGAGCAACTGGCAGCCGAGGCAAAACCCGAGAAACGGCTTTTGCAGGTCGACCACCCACTCGCGGATGCGGCGTTTTTCCTCGACCAGCCACGGGTACTCGTCTTCCATCCAGGTGTCCATGGGCCCGCCCATGCATAACATGGCGTCGAAACGGTCCAGGTCGGCGGGGATAGTCTCCCCCTCGTCGAGCTCGATCTGGGTCAACTGCCAGCCGTCCGCCTGCATCAGGTCCTTGAGGTAGCCGGGATCCTCGACGGCGATATGTTGTAAAACCAGGATATTTTTCATTGGCCTGCCAGGTAAATGGACAGTTCTCGGTCACGGCGTTCGGCGTCGTGATCGTCGATCGACGTCGTCGCCTGAATGTGCTCGATATAGTGAGCCGGAAACTCATGCTCCAGCGCGCCGCGCAACACGTGCTCCTTGTACCAGTGATACGGCTGCCGCACACGATCGATTTCCAGCGCATAGTAGGTAAAGACGTCAATCGATGCACCGTGTAACGCAGTTACGCTGATTTGCCTGCGCTCGTAGCCAATACCCGCGCCCTCGTAAGCGTCGAGTTCCAGCTTGTCGTCCTGTGTCATCAGGTAGACCACGCCGTAAACGATGTCATGCGGATTATCGGTAACGGCAATATCGCACTTGCCCGAACGGTCCTGGCCTTTTTTGTGCCAGCATAAGCGGTGTCCGGGAAGGGTTGCGACGCAATCTTTCGAGGCGCGCGGGATTCGCGTCAGCAGGCGCTGGCTGGACAGGTTAGAGCCGAAGGCGAAATAGCCGATTTTCATGCGTGTTACAGCCGGTTGGTTGCCACGCGATTATACAGGGCGCCGCTTAGCCGCAAAAGCGGCGTATCGAACAGCCTCAGGCGGCGCTGCTGCGCGAGGCGCGTTTGCGTTCGTGCTCGAGCAACAGCTTTTTACGAATGCGGATGCTTTTCGGCGTGACTTCGACCAGTTCGTCGTCATCGATAAATTCCAGCGCCTGCTCCAGCGTCATTCTGATCGGCTTGGTCAGGATCAGGTTTTCGTCGGTGCCGGCGGCGCGGATGTTGTTCAGCTGTTTGGCCTTGAGCGGGTTGACGACGAGATCGTTGGCGCGGCTGTGAATGCCGACGACCATGCCCTCGTAAACCGGTTCCGCGTGGCCGATCAGCAGCCGGCCGCGCTCCTGCAGGTTGAACAGCGCGTAAGCCAGCGCCTTGCCGGTGGCGGTCGAGATCAGCACCCCGTTCTGGCGCTGGCCGATGGCGCCTTCGATCTGCGGGCCGTAGTGATCGAACACATGGTAGATCAAACCGCTGCCTGAACTCAGGGTCATGAAATCGGCCTGGAAACCGATCAGGCCACGCGACGGAATCACGTAGTCGATGCGCACGCGACCGTTGCCGTCGGGCAGCATATCCTTGAGCTCGGCCTTGCGTTGGCCGAGGGCTTCCATGACCGCACCCTGGTTCTGTTCCTCGACATCGATGGTTAACTGCTCGTAAGGCTCGCAGGGCTCGCCATCGATTTCACGAATGATAACCTCGGGCCGCGACACTGACAGCTCGAAGCCTTCGCGGCGCATATTTTCGATCAGGATGCCGAGGTGTAATTCGCCGCGTCCACTGACGCGGAACTTGTCGGCGTCGGCAAGCTGCTCGACCCGTAGCGCAACGTTATGCAGGCACTCGCGGCGCAGGCGTTCTTCGATCTGGCGCGAGGTCAGGAACTTGCCGTCCTTGCCGCAGAAAGGCGAACTATTGATGCTGAAGGTCATGCTTACGGTGGGTTCGTCGACCGTCAGCGGCGGCAGCGCCTCGACGTGATTACGATCGCATAACGTGTCGGAAATAAAGATTTGATCGATGCCTGAAAATACGATGATGTCGCCGGCCTGGGCGGATTCGACCTCGATCCGCTGCAGCCCGTCGAAGCCGAATAATTGCATCATGCGGCCGTCGCGCTGTTTGGCGTCGGCGCCGATGATTTTGATCGCGGTGTTGCGTGCCACCTGGCCGCGGGTGATGCGGCCGATGCCGAGCACGCCCTTGTAGCTGTCATAATCGAGGCTGGATACCTGCAGCTGAAACGGTCCGTCGAGTTCGACCTGCGGCGGATTGACGTATTCGACTATGGCGTCGAACAGCGGCGTCATGTCGCCACTGCGAGCCTGATCGTCGGTGCTGGCGTAGCCATTCAGCGCGGAGGCGTAAATGATCGGGAAGTCGAGTTGCTCGTCGGTTGCGCCGAGCCGGTCGAACAGTTCGAACACCTGGTCGATGACCCAGTCGGGGCGCGCGCCGTTGCGGTCGATCTTGTTGATCACGACGATCGGGGTAAATCCCATGGCAAAGGCTTTTTGCGTGACGAAACGGGTTTGCGGCATCGGCCCCTCGACCGCGTCCACCAGCAGCAGTACCGAGTCGACCATCGACAGGATGCGTTCGACCTCGCCGCCGAAATCGGCGTGTCCCGGGGTATCGACAATATTGATGCGATATTCCTGGCCACCTTCCGGCTGTTGCCAGTTAATCGCGGTATTCTTCGACAGTATGGTGATGCCGCGTTCCTTTTCGAGCTCGTTCGAGTCCATCATCCGATCGCTGATTTCGGCGCGGCTGTCGAGTGTGCCCGACTGGCGCAGCAGCTGGTCGACCAGCGTGGTTTTACCGTGGTCGACATGCGCGATGATTGCGATATTTCGCAGATTTTCTCGTTGCGTGCTCATAGGGGGATACAGGGCAGGATCAGGCGCGCGATTATAACGATATGGAGGCATTCCACAAGTGCAGTATTCTCAGTTCTGGACTAAACGGTGGTCATCCCGGTGCTGCCGACCGCCGCGCAGGCAGAAATCTTGAAATTAAGGCGTTTTATGGGATGCCGCGGTCCGACGTATCGGCCTGGGAGCCGGCATGACGACTAATCCAGTTGCTGCACCAGTTCCAGCATAGCCTGGGCGTGGCCCTTGGCCTTGACCTTGTAGTCGACGTGCGCGAGCTTGCCGGATTTGTCGATCACGAAGGTGGAGCGGCCGATGCCCATATATTTTTTACCCATGAACTGGCGCTCGCCCCAGGTGCCGTAGCTTTCGCATAACTCGCCGCTGGTGTCGGCCAGCAGTTCGACTTTGAGGCCGTGCTTTTTGATGAATTTCTGATGTTTTTCACAGCTATCCTTGCTGACGCCGAGGACCACGCTGTCGGCGGCGGCGAACTGCTCGACGAGCCCGGTAAATTCATTGGCCTCGATGGTGCAGCCGGGGGTGTCGTCCTTGGGATAAAAATAGAGCACGACATTTTTCTCGCCGCGGAATTGCGCGAGGTTGATTTCATCGCCATCCTGATTGACCGTGGTGAAATCGGGAGCGGGCTGGTTTTGTTCGAGCATGGCGGTTGTCCGATGATTAACTGCGCGCATGATAAAAGAGCATCAGGCAAACATCAAAGCATTAACCGTAGGGTTACTCGCCGGCGCGCCGACGCGTCAGGATTTAATAGACGACCGTCGCGGCGTTGAATTCGTCGATTTCGGAGAGGTAGAAATCGACTTCGACTGCGTCAAAGTTGGACAGGGACAGCGGTTTTGTCACCTTGCATTCGATGGCTTCCTGCAGGCCTTCCGCATCCATCCAGCAGTCGAAGTATTCCTCCCTGATTATTGCGCCCGCGGAATCCAGGAACTTGACCCGCGCGTTGAATTGCGCCAGATCGAGACCGCTGCCGTTGGAAAACATGACGTTGATGGTGCCGTTGCCGTTATCGTCGGTGACGACATTCATATAGCCGTAGGCCTGTTCGATCGGGCCATACAGCTCGTGCTGCATACGCGCATCGGTGTGAAACTCGAATGGGTGAGGCGCAGCGCCTGCCGTTTTAGAGCCCAGCAGGGCTAACGGCAATAGTAGCGCGGCAACAAGGGACGATGTCTGAATGTTCATATTTTCACCTGTCTATAATCGGTTCCTGTTTCAATGGAACCGTTATACAGAATCGCTGTGAAAAATCGGTGAAAAAAAATTGATACCCGGCCATCATCTCGCGGCCGGCTTAGCGCCCGTAGTAGGCCTCGACTATTTCCGTCGCCATCGCATGCAGCACCGGGTCGCCTTCCAGCAATACCCTCAGCAAACGCCTTTTCTCCGCCATGTAAATTCTGGCAAAGCCCGGGTCTTGCCGGGCAATCGAGCTCGAGTTATCGATCAGATCGGCGAGTTTGACCGTCTTGGCCCGCGGCGATGCGGCCTGCGTATGTTCCAGGTCGATCAGCTTGCGCATCTTGCGGTTGCCGTCCGCCGGGGTTGAAACATCGGTAAGATCGGCGACCAGCCGCGCAATGTCATCGCCGAACTCGAACTCGATTTCGGCTATCGACACCGGTGTATCCTCGACCACGTCATGCAGCCAGGCGGCGCAAATCATCGCCGCGTCGTCGGTAACGCTGGCGACCAGCCGGGCCACCTCCGCCGGGTGAACGATGTAAGGCTCGCGGGTGTACTTGCGCCGCTGGTCGATTGCGGCATGCGCCTTGGTCGCGAATTTACGGGCTTTCCTGATCATTGTAACGCTCGGTGTTCAGTATGATACCGGTTTTTTCTATGCTCATGGATACCTCCTGTCGCCGGATGCCGGGTTGGTTATGTGAAATCGCCCAGGGCCGTGACGATGATATAGGCACCGAGCGCCAGCAGGGAAACAAAAAATAGCTGCCTGAACAGGGATTCGGAAATCAGGCGTCGAATTCGTTGTCCCAGCACCATGCCCGCGATTGCCGGCAACAGCGCAATCGTCGAACGGATGCCGTGCTCGATAGTGAGCAGGTCGTTGCTCTGCAGCGCCAACGCCAGCGCGAGCGTCGACAGTGCAAACAACATGCCCATTGACTGGATCAGCGCGTCGCGGGTGAAGCCGAGCGCCTGCAGATAGATGACGCCCGGCACGACGAATGATCCCGTCATGCCGGTCAGTACCCCGTTTACCAGCCCGAGCAGTGGCCCGGCCCATTTTGCCTGGGGCGCGGAAATTGTGCAGCGCAATCCGCCGAGGCTTGCGCCTGCATAAACCACGAGCAGGGCGCCAAGCAGGGCGGAAAGCGTTGATAACTGGACGTATTTGAGCGTCTGCGCACCGAACCAGACGGTAACCGTGGCCATCAGCAGGAACGGCCAGGCGCGGCTCAGTATGAGCCTGGAATGGCCGCCGACCAGGGCTTGCCAGAGGTTGGTGACAAACGACGGCACCAGCAGTAAAGCCATCGCACTCGGCAGGTCGAGCGCCACGGTCAGGATTGCCAGGCTGACGGTGGGCAGGCCCAGACCGATAACGCCCTTGACCAGACCCGCGAGCAGGAAGGTCGCGAGGATCAGAAGCATGCTGGCGTCAGGCATCATGAGCCCGGTGACGTCGCGGGATTTTCAGCCTCGCGCCGGCCACGATCAAGCCTGGGGTGGTCATCGCCGGGTTTTTTCTGAACCGCCCGCTTTCGAGGCTCGAGCGCCTGGTGATCTGCGCCAGTATCACCGGGGACCTTGTGGTCATGTGCGGCAGAATTACGCCAAAAGTTTTTTGCAGGAATCGCCATTGTTTTCGGGATCGGGTTACAGCGTTACTTGGTAGAGATTAAAGACAGTATATCCAAATCCGGCACCCGCCAGGTATCGATCCGGGGTCGTCAGCCGCTTTATCTGGACTCGATGGATTCGAGGTAGCGAGCGATAACCGCGGGCAGGGGCGTTTTGTCTCCGCTGGCGCGTTGACTGTGATCGCGCAGCAGTTCGAGACGCTCGTCGATGCCCGGATGAGTGCTCAGGAAACCGGGCAGGTCCGAGCTCGCTGCCGGTTGTGCCTTGATCGCCTCGAAGAATTCGAGGGATCCGCTCGCATGACCGTAATGCTGTTTTAATAATTCGACGCCCAGCGAATCGGCCTCGCGCTCCTGTTCACGGCTGAAGCCGAGGCTGGTCAGCAGTGCCGTATTTCCAACAAATCGCCCGACCAGCGCATCGCTCTCGACACCGCTAACAACCATCAATGCGAGTGAAATCACAACCCCTCGGCCAAGGCTGCGTAGTGGATGGCGATAATACTGATGCCCCATTTCATGCGCCAGCACCATGGCAAGACCGTTTTCACTTTCGACAGATTCGAGTAATCCGGAAGTGACGAAGATATGTCCGCCGGGAATGACGAAGGCGTTGGGTACCTCGCTCTCGAGCAGATCGACCGTGAATCTGTAGCCGGGTTTGCCTTCCTGCCGAAGTCGTTCGACCAGGTGCTGCAGGTGCAGTTCTACCTCTGCCTGCAGTGAAGTCTCGATATCGGGCCCGGGAACATTTTCATCGGTTGATATTTCATTCGAAAACCACTCGTGTTCCTTTTCGAGCGGGATGTGCTGCATCAGGTAATCGGTACTCAGGGCAAGCAGGCCGGTAATGGCGACTATGACGGCGGCGAGGCCGAATACGAGGATGAAAAATTCTCGCAGCGGGTGTTCCTTCGATGTGTTTATCCCTTCAGGTACGATCTTTGGTTCGTATTCCATCAGGGCCGGTATGGGGAAATCGCGGTGCCATAGGCCAGAACCTCGATCGAACCGATTGCGTTACCCTGGCCCTTGCTAATAGATGAAGTTTCAATCCGCACATTGGTAACAACGACTGCGCCCTGATCTATGGCCTGTTCCTTCATCCGCAATATGGCTTCGCGACGCGCCCGGTCGACCAGGCTTTCATAACTCTTTACCCGACCACCGACAATTGCACGCAGCCCCGCAAGAAAGCGTTTGAAATAGTCCACGGATACGACAACGTTGCCCGTTACCAGCGCGGCGTCGCAGCGTTTCAGGCCGCTCGGCGTTGTCTTCAATGTCAGCAAGGGAATATGCAGCGTGTTCTTTTCGCGTTCAATGATGGATCGGTAGTGTCTGCGCTCGAAGAATTGACCAAACAGGTAACCCGAGATCAGCAATGACAAAAAGATGGCGACATCGATCATGCTTTACTCCAACAGAACTGCGGTGCCGTAAGCGTAGAGTTCGGCGGCCCCCTGCGTCACCGATGAAGTGCTGAAGCGCACGTTGAGAATAGCATTGGCGCCCAGCGCTTCCGCCTGCGCGACCATCCGGTCGGTGGCTTCATCGCGTGATTCGGAAAGTAATTCGGTGTACCCGGTCAGCTCACCGCCGAAGATATTCTTCAGGCTTGCCATGATATCCCGACCGACATGCTTGGCTCGGATGGTGTTGCCCTGCACCAGGCCAAAATGCCTGCTGACGGTTTTGCCGGGAATGGTTTCCACATTAGTGATTATCATGCTGCTGTCTCTGCTGATTATTATCTTGAATCGAGTATAGCAACATTCCGCGGTAATCCCCGGAAGGTATGGCGATCCTGGCTGATGAACTGTCCAGCGCCATACATTCCGCTCGAGTTGTTCTTCGACGAGAGGGATACTTGAAAATCGGTCGTTGCGAAACAGTATGGCGTCGAGCCATTCAATCCCGGGCGGAGCCTTAAATTGCTCAGCTCCGATGATTATAAAACCATGATTGCTCTCGATATCACTGCCAATCCAGTTGCCTGACATCCCGTATCAGCGGCGAAATGCGATTCAGGCGCCGGGTTTGGTCGACGCTATGGGTTTGTCACGGCTCAATTGGGACCCCATCGCTGTAATGAATAGTTCACTGCTGCCACTTACTTTAATTACTTATCCAGATCCGTTCTTTATAATCCTTCGACGTACATCCCTTTTTCCAGAATCACTCCTTCATCACTCCAGGAGGTGAACTGGCCGTGCAACTTTCCGTTTGAATTTGTCTGTATTCTCAGGATAAGAACACCATTTTTTATAAGCTCCAAAGTCCCGGTCCTGACGACCATGTCGGGTTCTTTTTGCCACATGCAGGTGCGTAGTATCACGTGTCTTGAGAGCCGCTAAGGAAAAAGCCGAAAAAGCCGGGGCTAGCAAAGTTCAAACCGTGATCGGAACCGGTGATCCTGCGACCAGTATCCTCAGCCTGGCCAAGCGCAGGAAAATGGATATGATCGTGATAGGCACCCGGGGTCTGGGCAAGCTGAAGGGCACGATTTTGGGCAGTGTTTCGCGCAAGGTCGCCAACAATGCCGGCAGCAGTTGCCTGATCGTCAGATAATCTAACGCTCAAGGGTAAGTGATTTTATGCTGCGATCAACGTGTTTCGCTCATAATACGGTCATTAATCCGTGGGGATATTAGTTTCCAGATGATTAGCAGAACTATCCCGAAGGCCCCCAAAATTTCGCTGCTAAACATCGCAAATGCGCCCAACAATCCTGGGCCTTGTGTATCAAAATTCGAGGCGGGAGTCATGATCAAAATTCGGTCAAACAAATATAACCTGCAAGGGATAAACCTAAGAATGAAAAAGCGGTGTATTTAACAAACTTCATTAGTTTTATGTTTCAGCGAAAAGCACTTAACGCCCCGCTTCAGCGGCGCGACTCTGCCGCGTCCAACTGCATGCGTTTGTTATGCGGTTCCATGCTCTTCTAAAAGAATTTCGTTGACCTCATCCATGTCAAATTTTTCTGGGTCAAAGTATTCTCCCACCCACGCCACCCGATTTTCATGTTCCGTATGTTTCCTATCTCTGTATATTTCTAAAAATTCTGAATAACCCCAAACACCACCAACATCTTCAGGAGGGCAGCTTTTTCGCCCACCCGTACATGCCGGCGTGACTATTCTCGGTGAAAATGGAACTATCTTATCCAATTCTACTCGGTGCTCCCAACTGTCACCGAAATCGTATTCGTAAACGAGCCAGTCCTTCGGCTTTTTCAGTAGCTCTCCGATACGAACCCCGCTCTCTGAAATTGTTCCATCCTCCCAATCGGGCTCGGATACTCCGTAGCGGATATCGCTGACAATAAACTGATGTAGATGGGAATCCGTCCAGCCCATAGCGATCTGGATGATGTCGTGAAATTTCGAGAGATCTGTTGAGCTTGTGACTAACAGCCTTCGCCATATCGGAGGTTTCGCTCCAATCAGAGAAACTTTTATTTGGAAAATTTTTCTTCAGGGATGCTCTTATAGTTCCATATTTTCGTATTTGACCCATCTACTGAATCATCCCAGGAACTACAATTTTTACCCCAAGCCATCATATACAGACATCCGGCGTTTACTAACCAGTCGCTAACTTTTTCCTGCCAACTCGATGTTGAAGGCTCCTCTATTATTACTACGGCTCGGAAAGGGGGTTTCTCTATTATGTCCGGTGGTTCTATTTGTGGCTTTAATTGTAGATAATCCATTTTTAGACTACCGCATAACGGCCAATATCATCGGGAAAATACAGCGAAGTGAGAAACGAACGTAGCTGTGTTTTTTCCGAGTACATTTTAATTACTGTGTAATGGATTCACCATACAATGTGTCTTTAATTACGTCGACCTCTTTCTCATGAAAGCCAAGAGCACGCTCCATAGTAGAACTAATGTAAAACTGATTTTTTTTTGATTGGGAGTGAAAAATGAACGAAGACACCCATCAAGTATTGGTTCGGTGCAGCCATAAAGGATATTTGATACAGATATTTTATGGGTGTCCTTATCCGTAAGACTGGTGCGATAGCGGCTGCATACACCGGAGCGGCTATTACCGACGAATTTCCTTACACTTATCGTGGAATATCGGGGCAAGTCTAAAGCCAAAATACGCTGACAGGCGATGGTCGCTGATGTTTGGCCGGCCGCATTTGACGTGGGAGACTGCACGACGATGGTTAAAACGATCGCGGTGACCGCCGTGGCCCTGGTTGCACTGGGCTACCTTTTGACAATGGGTGTCGGAAAACCCATTAGTACCGATCTTTCTGTCATTGGTCAGGGCAAGCCGGTTCTGGTTCTGGCCTATGAGAACTTTTCGCCTACCGGCGGAGACGCGCTTAATCGCCTGCGCCAGGTCAGGAGCGATTACGAATCGCGGCTTGTATTTGTGGTGGCCGATTTGGGAACTCCGCAGGGGCGCGCGTTTGCCAATCGCTATCAACTGGTCGATGGTCAGGCGGTGTTCCTGAAGCAGGATGGTCAACCACTGCGGGTCACAAGCATACCGGCAGACGAGCGGGAGTTGCGCAGTCGCCTGGAATCCACGCTGGCGGCTGTGGAATGAGCCTGGCGCTGGATTAGAAGAGAGGGAAGTATGGGGGCACCGATCAAATCAAGAAGTTGGATCGCTACTCAATGCTGTTGAAAAACAGGTGTGCATTTAAAGTTAAAACAAAATCATATCCCACATCCTGTGGCCCCTGCTGTAGGTGTCTTGGAGTAAATCCTTGATTTGTATATGCCTCAAGAACACATTGTTCGAATTGGCGATATTGTTCTAGCACCTAATTTTCCTAAGCATAACGCCTCGCATCAGTGGCAAAGTGCGCGCGTAGCGGGCACTTTGACCGACTGCATGCGTTTGTTATGTGTCACCATGTTTAATATTTTCTATGTGCTTGGTGATGTCGTCCATAATGTTTTGCAGGGATTTCGATTCCTTCTCTTTTTCAAGTTTTACCGCCAAAATTTCTTGCGCCCTTTTTAAAGAGGGCAAGGCATTTTCTTTATCCCCAAGATAGAATCTCGACTTTCCTTCGATTGAATGACATAACCATTCAAATTGTTCTTCCAGTTTCAGGCTCTTTGCTTTTAAAGCTTTTTCTAACGCCTCTTGATAACGGCCACTCTGTAGAAGCTTGTGCCCTTTCCCTAAAAGCATAGATGCCCTAATCGAATTAAATATTTTCACTACTTAGCTCTGCGACACATATCGCCTGTCCTAAGCGGACGCAGCATTAGCTGGGTCCGACTGCATTTGCTTGTTATGTGGCAGGAATACATTGCTTGAGTTTAACTGCGAGTGGGTAAAAGGGGCCTTCAAAATTCTTAACCTGGTCGGCTAAATTCGGCACACTGCGGCCGTTGACTTATTTTGTCCGGTTAAGTCTTTAAGAAAATTTCCAAAACGAAACAACGCTCAATAGTAAAACAAACCGCCGGGAAAGAGGGATTTGGCAAAAACGCATCTGGGAACATGGCATCCGAGAGGATTTCTGACTATATCGCTCATATGGATCATCTCCATTATAATCCCGTTGATTATGGTCATGTAGAACAGGTTAAAGTTTGGCCATATTCAACTTTTCACTAATTGGTTTAACGTCAGATCTATCCGGAAGACTGGAGCGGTTATACGGTTAAACTTGAGGTCGGTGAAAGGTTTTAAGACATGCGATATATTTCGCCGCACTAATACATTCTATCGGCCTAGTATGTGTCGATTCTAGCCTATAGGACAAGATGTCCTATTTACTTCACTATAATAGATCTTCTGGCTAGAAATTTTCCCTAGTAAATTGTGGATGCTTCTAATACGTTCTGTTGTTTTTCTAGGGAAACCTTGACCTGTTGGTATATTTTTTTCATCCTCAGACCACATAACACGAAGTGCTTTCTCGATAAGATCAATGTCATGTATGTCTAATGTAAAATTATCGTTATATTTTGGCATGGCTATTCAAGTACCTTGTTAATAAATTTCGATGAGCCAAGATTGGCATACACCTAAAAGTAAGTAAATTTAAAAATATTTTCCTTGCCCTTAAGAAAAACTTTAAATATCAATTCAAAAATTATTCCCCAATTATAATAGTATTTCCTCGAATATAGCCCCACTTATACGAGTAAAATAACGATCTTCAATTTCAGCCAGGATACAGGAGCCATATATGGGAACTAGTGATTATTCCTTAGAAAGAGGAATTACTCACTGTTAAGCACTGACGGTGAAAAATTTTCTCCAGGCTGTAGTTTTTTATTTCTTAATGACGAGATTGGGAATTTTCCCGGCTCTAGTAATCAGGTTCTGAGTGTCTGCTTTGCGATTATTTCATATTGCTAAAGCGCTCTGAGTACTTGCCACATAACGCCTCGCATCAGCGGC
>CAMYML010000093.1 GCA_947259305.1 uncultured Gammaproteobacteria bacterium
GATGTTGGTCATGGAACTATCTGATTCTTACTAGTTTACCGGCTTCCGAGTACATGCCACGGTATGACAAGGACTCGAATTATCATCCTGCACCTTGTGAGCAAGGCAATCGGTGTAGTCAGCCGCGATATAAAGACCGGGTGCCGCTGGGACAGGTTTCAGGAACTGAGGACGGACTCGGCTTGTAAATCAGCATGATAGGACGAGCGCACCATCGGGCCGCTGGCGACCTGGTCGAAGCCGATCGATTCGGCGTAGGCGCCGAGTTGGTCGAATTCCTCGGGCGTGACGAACCGTTCCACCGCGAGATGATCGAGGCTGGGCTGCAGGTATTGCCCCAGGGTCAGCATGTTGACCTCGTGCTCGCGCATATCGCGCAGCACCTGTTTGACTTCGTCGATTTCCTCGCCTAGCCCGAGCATCAGGCCGGACTTGGTCGGCACCCGCGGGTGCATCTGCTTGAACTTCTGCAGCAGGTCGAGCGACCACTCGTAGTCTGAACCCGGACGAATCTTTTTGTATAACGAGGGCACCGACTCGAGATTGTGATTGAATACATCGGGCGGGGCCTGGGTCATGATCTCGAGCGCCACGTCCATGCGGCCGCGAAAATCGGGCGTCAGAATTTCGATCTGGATATCGGGACTCAGCCTGCGGGTCTCGCGTATGCACTCGACGAAATGGCCGGCGCCGCCGTCGCGCAGGTCATCGCGATCCACCGAGGTAATCACGACATAGCGCAGGCCCATGGCCTGGATGGTTGTGGCGAGATTGGCCGGTTCAGACGCGTCCAGTGAATTGGGTCGGCCGTGGCCGACATCGCAAAACGGGCAACGCCGAGTGCAAATATCGCCCATGATCATGAAGGTCGCAGTGCCTTTGGAAAAACACTCGCCCAGGTTGGGGCAGGAAGCTTCTTCGCATACGGTGTACAGGCTGTTTTCACGCAGGCGCGCCTTGAGCTCCTTGACGCGGTTGCCGGTCGGCGCCTTGGCCCGTATCCAGGGCGGTTTGCGCTGTACTGATTTCGACGGCACTACTTTGATCGGGATGCGCGCGACCTTGTCCGCTCCCTTGAGCTTAACTCCCTGCACTACCTGATTTTTTTTCACTTAAATGTCCAGTTAGTATGCTTGCCAATTTGTGGCCGACGGTCTCGACACTATCGCTAATTTCAAAATCAAGCAACTGAGTTACCGCGAGACCCTGATAGCCGCAAGGATTGATCCGGGTAAACGGCTCCAGATCCATATCGACGTTGAGACTCAGGCCATGATAACAACATCCTTTTCGAATACGCAATCCAAGCGCCGCTATCTTGGCCGCGCCGACATAGACCCCGGGTGCGCCGGGACGGCCTTTCGCGGTGATGTGGTAGGCCCGCAGCAAATCGATCACCGATTCTTCGATCAGGGCAACCAGTCCCTTGACGCCGAGCCCAAGCCGCGTGATGTCGAGCAGGCAATAAAGCACCAGCTGACCCGGCCCATGATAGGTAACCTGGCCGCCGCGATCGATCTGCACTACCGGTATGTCCCCCGGCGCCAGCAGGTGTTCGGCCCTGCCGTTCAGGCCCTGGGTAAATACCGGGGCATGCTCGGTTATCCATAGCTCATCCGCGGTATGCGGGTCGCGCGCATTGGTAAAATCCTGCATCGCCTGCCAGGTTTGCCGATAGTCTGAGCGGCCCAGATTTTTGACCAGGATCGGCATTTGCGACAGGCCGCTAGAGCGACATCACAACCTGTTTACAGTCATACAGATCCTGGTAAATTTCTTCCAGCTGCTTTTGACTGTAAACGGTAAAGGTCAGCGTCAACGCCAGGTATTTACCGCCCTTGCTGCGACGGCGGCGAACTTCGATATGCTCGGCCTGCGGGCATCTCGCGCGCACCAGTTCGAGCACGATTGCTTCTAGCTCTTCGGAGTCTTCACCGAATACCTTGAGCGGAAACTGGCTGGGATAATCGATCAGCGCCAAGCCGGACTCGACGGGCTCGCCTGGCTCCTTCGGCCCGCTCATTAGCGGAACATCAGCTTAACGCTATCCATGGCCCTGACGAACAAACTGCCCTCGGCGACATTCTGCATCGCAACGATGTCTTCGCTCAGCATCAACTCGTCATCGAGCTTGATGTTGACCTGACCGAGCTGTTGCCCGCGCGCGATCGGCGCGGAGATTTCCCGATCAATTTCCATCGATGCATCAAGATCGCGGTAGCGACCGCGCGGTATCGTGATGTAAATATCCTTGCCGACACCCAGGCTGACCTGTTCCTGTTCGCCATACCAGATGCGCGCAGTTTTCAACGCTTCGTCGGCGCGGTAAAGCTTGTGGGTTTCATAGAAGCGGAAGCCGTAGTTCAGCAGCGACTGGCTGCTCTGCGTGCGCGCCTTGTCCGAATCGGCGCCCAGCACCACGGATATCAGACGCATGTCGTCACGCTCCGCCGAAGCCACCAGGCAAAACCCGGCAGACTCGGTGTGACCGGTTTTCACCCCGTCCACGGTTTCATCACGCCATAACAGGCGGTTGCGGTTGAACTGGCGAATCTTGTTGAAAGTGTACTCGCGCTCCTTGTAGTGGCGATAAGACTCGGGAAATTCGCGGATAACCGCCTGCGTCAACCTAGCAATGTCGCGCGCGCTGCTGTAGTGATTCTCATGCGGCCAGCCGGTCGCGTTGACGAAGTTGGTATTGTCCATGCCCAGCAGTTGCGCCTGGTGATTCATGTAGCCCGCAAACGCGGATTCGGAACCGGCGATATGCTCGGCCAGGGCCACGCTGGCATCGTTGCCGGACTGAATGATCAATCCCTTGAGCAGTTCTTCGACCGCCACCTGCTTGCCAACCTCGACAAACATCTTCGAGCCTTTCATGCGCCAGGCCTTTTCACTGATGGTCACCATTTCATCCAGCGTGATGTCGCCATCAGCGATGGCCTTGTCCACCAGGTAGGCGGTCATCAACTTGGTGATACTGGCGGGTTCGATATGCTTGTCGGGATCTTTTTCGGCGAGCACCCGGCCCGAATCAAAATCAACCAGAAAATAGCTGGTGGCATTGAGCGCCGGCGGATTGGGGATGGGTTTGGCTGCGGCCCAGCCGGAACCGGAAAAAACAACGGCTAGAATTCCGAGAAAAAGCGAGACGATCTTCATATTAACCTGATGCTTAGCGGGCTTGGAAAAGTGTCGCGATTGTAGCGACCACGGCGATTGCTCTCAAGGTTTATCGGGCTCGGCATTGCTGCAGCCCAGGTCAATCCTGCACCACGATACGCGAAGTTTGGAAACCCTTGCCCCTGAGGCGTTTGACAATTGCATTGGCTTCATCGATATCGAACAGCGGCCCGACCCGGACCCGGTAGTAAAGCCCGTCATTGGTCTGCAGTTGTGAAATGCGCGCCGAGGATTCATTGGCGGCATGCAAATCCTGCATCAGGTTGCTGGCGTTAGCCTCACTGGCGAAAGAGCCCATCTGAATATAAAGCGGCACATCCTTTTCCAGATCCTCGGTTAACGGAATGGTGCGCACCACGCTGGTTGGCCGGCTCTGCCCTTGTTTGACGACGCTGATTTCCACCTTAGCGGTACCTGGCCCTTTGACACCGAGCTTCTTGGCCGCCGCATAAGAGAGATCGATGATACGGCCGTGAACAAAAGGCCCGCGATCGTTGACCCGAACCACGGTGCTGCGGCCGTTATCCAGGTTCTTCACATGCACGTAAACCGGTAACGGCAGGGTCTTATGCGCCGCGGTCATGTCGTGCATGTTATAGATTTCGCCGCTGGAGGTTTTGCGGCCGTGAAACTTGATTCCATACCATGAGGCAACGCCGCGCTGGACGAATCCATCGGCGCCGTCGAGCACGTAGTAGCGCTTACCGAATACGACGTAGGAAGATGGATTTCCCCGTTGCGATCTCTCGGTCGAGGTTGATCCAGAGACTTGCGCGTCGCCGCGCTCGCCGACAGGCACCCCGAAAGTACAGGCGCCAAGCAGCAGCGGGATTATCAGGCAGGGCAGCAGTCCTGGTTTCATGTCGCCTTTTTGTATTTGTGGCTTATCAGCTTGGCCAGTTGGTAAACCGCCATCGCATAAAGCTCGCTATGATTGTAACGCGTGATCACGTAAAAATTCTGGAAGCCGGCCCAGTACTCGGGATGATCACGCTGCTGCAGCTTGACCAGCGCGACCGGCGTTTCCTCGGTGATGGTAAATTCCGAGGTCAGGCCATTGCGCTTCAGGTCGGCCCACTTGTAATCGGGTTTCATCCCGGGCTCGAGGGAATCAACTGAATTGTTTTCCATTTTCACCAGCGGGCGCGCCACAATGCCGTCGCGCTGCCAGCCATGCTTGATGAAATAATTGGCGACGCTGCCGGCGATATCTGCAACGCTGTCGAACAAGTTGGTCCGACCATCCTGGTCGAAATCGATTGCATAGTTGCGGTAGCTGGAAGCAATGAACTGCGGCATCCCCATGGCGCCGGCATAAGACCCTCGCAGGGCACGCGCATCGAAGCCCTGCTCCTTGGCCAGCAACAGAAACTGCTCCAGTTCCCGGGTAAAGAACTTGGCGCGGCGCGGATAATCGAAGGCCAGGGTCACCAGGCTGTCGAATACCGGATCCTTACCCTTGTAAATACCATAGAAGGTTTCAACCCCGATGATCGCGACGATAATTTCGGCTGGAATCCCGGTTTGTTCACTGACCCGCGACAGTAGTTCCTGGTGCTGCCGCCAGAACTGCACCCCGAGATCGACACGTTTGTCCTTGATGAAAATTTTGCGGTACTGGTACCACTCGAGCTCTTTTTCCGCCGGCCTATCCAGTTTGGCGAACAGATGCTCCTGTTTCTCGACCTGCGCAAACAACTGGACCAGTTCGGCTTCGGTATAGTCGGTTTCGGCGGCCATGCGTTGCACGAAAGCAATCACATCTTCGCGCCCCTGGTAATCCCCGCTGGGAATTTCCAGCGCCGAGACCAGTGGCGCCACCAACAAACCGAATACAAATATATACTTTCTCATCAAACTAAAAACCGTTTTGCCGATCGAATCGACATGATTAAACCAAACCCCATCATCAGGGTCACCATTGAGGTACCGCCATAACTAATCAGTGGCAAAGGCACGCCGACTACCGGCAGCATACCGGCAACCATGCCGGTATTGACGAATAAATAGACAAAAAATGTCAGGCTAAGTGCGCCGGCCAGCAGACGCCCGAAATTTTCGTTCGAATGCGCGGCTATATAAAGCCCCCGGAGAATAATTGCCAGATAAATCAGCAACAGCACGACACTGCCAAAGAATCCGAACTCTTCGCCAAACACGGAAAAAATAAAATCGGTCGAACGCTCCGGAATAAAATCAAGCTGCGACTGGGTACCGTTGAGCCAACCCTTGCCATAAACTCCGCCCGAACCAATCGCTATCTTCGACTGAATTATATGGTAACCGGAACCGAGCGGATCACTTTCGGGATCTAACAGGGTTAATATGCGCTTACGCTGGTACTCGTGCAATGCGAATTTCCACAACAGGGGCGCCATCGCCGAAAACAAAAACCCGAGACTGATCATGATTTTCCAGCGAACACCGGCCAGGAACAAGACGAAGAAACCGGCGCTACCGACCAGGATTGCGGTTCCGAGGTCAGGCTGGCGCGCAATCAACACGACCGGAATCAATACCAGCCCCGAAGAAACCACCAGTTCCTTGAATCCGACCGGCAACACCCGATTGGCAAGATAGGTTGCGACAATCATCGGCACCGCCAGCTTCAGAATTTCAGACGGCTGGAAGCGGATAATACCCAGGTCCAGCCAGCGCTGCGCGCCTTTACCGACCTCACCGAAAAACATGACCGCAAACAGCAATCCAACCCCACCCAGATAAAGCCATATCGATATCTTGCGCAACATGCGCAGGGGAATATTAGCCACGGCCACCAGCAGCAGAAGCGCCACCAGAATGCGCGTCAGCTGGCGGATAACGGCCCCCTGGTCGGATCCGCTCGCACTGAACAATACCATGCTGCCGAACAGGGCAAGAATAATCAGCAGGGACAACAGCACCGGGTCCAGCCGCAGAGCATCCAGGATGCGGCGCGTGATCGAAGCAGAGTCGGAATCCAGCGACTGGTTCATGATTTCTCCAGCAGGTAGGCATCCATGATTCTGCGCGCGATGGGCGCCGCCACAGAGCTGCCATGACCACCATTCTCGACGATTACGGCGACTGCGATGCGCGGTTCCTCGGCCGGTGCGTAGCTGACGAAAAGTGCGTGATCGCGCAGTTTCTTGGCGATCTCCTCCTCTTCGTACTCGGCGTCCTGCGCAACCTCGAATACCTGTGCGGTACCGGTTTTTCCGGCGACCTTGTACTGTATCCCCTGGCTGATGCGATACGCGGTGCCGCGTAAACCGTGCACCACGTTTACCATGGCGTTATGCACATGCTCCCAGTTCTTCGGTTTAAGTATTTCGTATTGCCCGGCAACGCGGCTCGCGATCTCGATCCGATTGTAATCGGGTATTTTTTCGACCGATTTAACCAGATGCGGCTGGTAGCGCGTGCCCTTGAGCGAAAACGCCGCCGTCGAGTTGGCCAATTGCAGCGGTGTGACCAGCAGCGCGCCCTGCCCGATGCCGGTTATCAGGGTTTCGCCGGGAAACCAGGGCATACCCTCGGCACGCCTTTTCCACTCGCGCGACGGCAGCAATCCGCTGCGTTCACCGGTACTGTCGACCCCGGTTTTTTCACCAAAACCAAACTGCTGCATAAACTCGGCCATGCGATCGATACCGAGCCGATAAGCCAGATCGTAGAAGTACACGTCACAGGACTGGGTGATCGCGCCATGCAGATTCATAAGGCCGTGGCCTTGCTTTTTCCAGTCACGATATTTTCGAGGTTCGTTTGGTAGCTGGTAGTAGCCGATACAATAGGTTTCCTGGTCTTTGGCGTTGACCCTGGTTTCGAGGCCGGCCAGCCCATAAAAAGGCTTGGTGGTGGAACCTGGAGGATACTGACCCGAAAGTGCGCGGTTAAACAACGGGCGACTGGGCGAATCGCGCAGCTCGTTGTAAGTTTCGTAACTGACGCCATTGACGAACAGGTTCGGATCGAATATCGGCATCGATACCAGGGCCAGGATTTCACCATTGTTGGGATCGATGGCCACCACGGCGCCGCTTTGCTGGGCGAAGGCTTCCTCTGCCACTCGCTGCAAGCGGGAATCGATCGTCAGATGAAGATTATTCCCCTGGATCGGGGGCGACTCGTTGAGCACCCGCAAGGTGCGGCCATTGGCATTGACTTCGACCTGCTGCACGCCAACCGTGCCATGCAATTCATGCTCGTAGAATTTCTCCAGCCCGAGCTTGCCGATATGCGTCGAGCCGGCATAGTCGACTTCATTCACTTCGCCGAGGTCGCGTTCATCGATGCGACCGACATAACCCAACGCGTGCACGGCATGCGCGCCCAGAGGATAGTTACGCGTCAGGCGGGCGTTGATTTCGACACCCTCGAACTTGTGCAGGTTGACCGCCAGCCGCGCGACTTCCTCGTCGTTCAGATTGAGTCGCAGCGGGATACTCTCAAACGGGCGGCGGCGTTTGATTGACTGTTTGAAACGTTTGAGGTCCTGCTCGCTATATTCGACATACTGCATCAGCCGCGTCAGAGTGGCGTCGAGGTCTTCGACCTGCTCGCGCACGATTTCCAGTCGATAAGTGGGCAGATTGTTCGCCATGACCACGCCATGTCGATCGAAGATGAGGCCGCGGGTCGGCGGCAGGGCCTTGATGCGAATGCGATTACTGTCAGATAGCGTCGCAAAATGCTCATACTCGACGACCTGTAACACATAGAGCCGGCCAAGCACCAGGCTTAGCAGGATCACGATGAAAATAGCGGCTACGACCAGGCGACGCCTGATGAGTCGGTTTTCTAGGAAATCGTCTTTTAGCTGTTCTCGCTTCAACATGGAAACGGAATTAACCTTGCGCACTACGGATCATTAGCAGATGTGCGGACAATAACAGAAATTTACCTAAAAAAGTGCCGAATATATGTAAAGAAGTTTCAATATGCCGGTAAAACCCGATATCATGCACACGATTTTTTAAACCCCGGCAATTCCGTGGGTAAAATACCAAAAAAACACCATTAACATCTTGGGGAATTAGTATGGAGCTTAGTCAACTATTGCCGCCGATTATCGGCGCCTTTGGACTGGTCGCTGCCGCAATGACCTACGCGGCGGTCAAGAAATATCCTGAAGGCGAAGGCAAGGTCGTGGAAATCGGCAATCAGATTCATCTCGGCGCCATGGTATTCATGAAACGCGAATACACGATGCTGTCCATGTTTGCCGCGGTTTTGCTGGTTTTGCTGTATATCTTTCTCGGTGCCGGTACTGCGTTTTGCTTCTTGCTCGGTGCGCTGGCCTCCGGTTCCGCCGGATACATCGGCATGAATACCGCAACCCGTGCCAACGTCAGAACCACGACCGCCGCGCACACTCAAGGCGCCGCCGCGGCCTTGACCGTGGCCTTTTTTGGCGGCTCGATCATGGGCCTCGCGGTAGCTTCGCTCGGCCTGCTAGGCCTCGGCATTTGTTATTTTATATTTTCCGGCGACATCGAATCGCTGCACGCCATCCATGGCTTCGCCATGGGCGCTTCAGTAGTTGCGCTGTTCTCGCGGGTCGGCGGCGGCATTTTTACCAAGAGTGCGGATGTCGGTGCCGACCTGGTGGGCAAGATTGAAGCCGGTATCCCCGAAGACGACCCGCGCAACCCGGGCGTTATCGCCGATAACGTGGGCGATAATGTTGGCGACGTCGCCGGCATGGGCTCCGATATCTTCGAATCCTATTGCGGTTCGATGATTGCCTCGATCGCGATTGCCTCCACCATGGCGGTGGCCACGGCCGATGCCATGGGCGGCCAGAAAGGCATGATGTTCCTGCCGCTGGTGATGGCCTCGCTGGGCCTGTTGTGCTCGATCGGCGGCATCCTGATCGTCAAGGTCAATTCCAGCAAGTCACCTGAAAAAGCGTTGCGCATGGGTACCATGGGTTCATCGATCCTGTTTATCACGCTGGCCTTTTTCGTGATTTCGATGATGGGACTGAGCAACGGTATCTGGATCGCGGTGCTGGCCGGCGCAATCGGCGGCATTGTCATCGGCCTGGTGACCGAGTACTACACCGCGGGCAAACCGATCGAACACATTGCCAAGGCCGGCGAAACCGGTCCGGCAACCGTCATGATCGCCGGCCTTGCAATCGGCATGCAGTCGGTTGCGATTCCGATCCTGACGATTTGCTGCATTATCTGGATCGCCAGCGCCAATGCCGGTCTTTACGGAGTCGGTATCGCCGCGGTCGGCATGCTCGCGACCGTCGGCATCACCATGGCGATCGACGCCTATGGCCCGGTTGCCGATAACGCCGGCGGCATCGCCGAAATGGCGGGCCTCGGTGAAGATACGCGCAAGATCACCGACTCGCTGGACGAGCTGGGCAACACCACGGCTGCCATCGGTAAGGGTTTTGCGATCGGCGCCGCGGCCCTGGCGGCCCTGGCGATCATCACCGCCTATATCGAAACCGTATCGCTCAGAATCGATAATTTCGCGCTCGAGCTGAGCAACCCGGACGTGCTGATCGGTCTGTTCATCGGCGGTATTATTCCATTCATCATCGCTTCGATTACGATGACGGCGGTCGGTGATGCGGCTTTTGAAATGATCAAGGAAATTCGGCGTCAGTTCCGCGAAATCGAAGGCTTGCTGGAAGGCACGGCCGAGCCCGATACCGCGACCTGTGTGGATATTGCGACTACCGCGGCCCTGAAAAAGATGATCCTTCCCGGCGTGATTGCGGTCAGCGCGCCACCAGTGGTGGGTTTCATTATCGGTCCCCAGGCGCTTGGCGGCATGCTCTCCGGCGCGTTGCTCTCCTGCGTACTGATGGCGCTGATGATGGCCAACGCCGGTGGTGCATGGGATAACGCCAAGAAGTTTATCGAAAAGGGTAATCTCGGCGGCAAGGGTACCGATACACACGCGGCGGCCGTGGTCGGCGATACCGTGGGCGACCCTTTCAAGGACACGTCGGGACCATCGATGAATATCCTGATCAACGTCATGGCAATCGTCAGCCTGGTTATCGCCCCGCTGCTGGGTTAGACCTCGACGACAGGTAGTAGCGAAAGGGTAGTGCGTGCACTACCCTTTTTTATATCCCCGTCGGGTATTTATATCCCCGTCGGGTATATGTTTTTTCTGATTTTTTGCGGTATTCTGCGAAGTCCAGATCAGACCACGAGTCCACCCACAACGGCGACTTTCAGCGACCCCAACACTAATCCAGCATCGAGTACAAGCCAAACCATGAGTCCTAAAAACGCATTTTATGCCCAATCCGGCGGGGTTACGTCGGTCATCAACGCCAGCGCCTGTGGCGTCATCCAAACCAGCCGCAAGCATAGCGACAAAATCAGCAATGTATTCGCCGGAAAAAACGGCATCATCGGCGCGCTGTGCGAGGAACTGATCGACACTTCGCTCGAGTCCGAGGCCGATATCGCGGCATTGCAAAAAACGCCCGCGGGCGCCTTTGGCTCCTGCCGCTTCAAACTCAAGAGCCTGGAAGAAAACCGGCGTGAGTACGAACGCCTGATCGAAGTCTTCAAGGCGCACGACATCGGCTACTTCTTTTATAACGGTGGCGGCGACTCCGCCGACACCTGCTTCAAGGTTTCGCAGTTATCCGCAACCATGGGCTTCCCGGTGCAGGCGATCCATATACCCAAAACCGTGGATAACGATTTACCGATTACCGATAACTGCCCCGGATTCGGTTCGGTTGCCAAATACATAGCTGTGTCGGCGCTGGAAGCCTCGTTCGACGTCAGTTCGATGGCAAAAACTTCGACCAAGGTATTCATTCTCGAAGTCATGGGACGTCACGCCGGCTGGATCGCCGCGGCCGGCGGCCTGATCGACGACTACGGCATTCCGGTGCTGGTGCTCTTCCCCGAAGTCGATTTCGATCACGACAGGTTCATCGCCGCCGTCAAGCACAAAGTCGAAACCCACGGCTACTGTACGATTGTCGTTTCCGAGGGTGCGCGCAACGCCGACGGCAGCTTTCTTGCGCAACAGGGCACCCGTGACGCCTTCGGCCACGCTCAGCTCGGCGGCGTTGCCCCGGTGGTCGCGAACCTGGTCAAGGATGCGCTGGGTTACAAATTTCACTGGGCGGTAGCCGACTACCTGCAGCGTTCTGCCCGGCACATCGCTTCCGCCAGCGACCTCGAACAGGCTTACGCGCTAGGCCAGGCCGGCGTCGAGATGGCGCTTGCCGGCAAGAACGCCATCATGCCGACCATAAAGCGCATATCGTCGAATCCCTACCAGTGGCAGATTGGCAGTGCCGCCCTTGCCGACGTCGCCAACGTCGAGAAGACTATGCCGCTCGATTTCATTACCGAGGATGGTTTCGGCATTACCGCCAAATGCCGCGAATACCTTTACCCCCTGATTCGGGGAGAAGCTTATCCCGACTACGACGAACGTGGAATGCCGCGCTACGTGGTGCTGAAAAACGAGCTGGTAGACAAGAAACTCGGCGCTTTCGATCTCTAGGGCATCTCTAATATAAAGGATTGAAAATTCAGGGGTTTGCGCTGCCGGCTGTTCAATCAAACTCAGTCGGTTATAATTTCGACTCCTTCATCGAGGTGGCTTATCATGATTCTAGACCGGGTTAGCAGCGGCAAAAACGTACCCAGTGACATCAACGTCATAGTCGAAATTCCGTCGCACAGCGATCCCATCAAGTACGAGGTCGACAAGGAAACCGGTGCCATGTTCGTCGATCGTTTCATGGGAACCGCGATGCATTATCCCTGCAACTACGGCTATATTCCGCAAACCCTGTCCGAAGACGGCGACCCGGTGGACGTACTCGTGGTGACCCCGATTCCGGTTATCAGCGGTGCGGTGATCCGCGTCAGGCCGCTCGGCATGCTGTGCATGACCGACGAGGCCGGCAAGGACTCCAAAATCATCGCGGTCCCGGTCGACAAGCTGTCCAGCCTCTATACCCACATGGACACCGCGCGCGACCTGCCGAAGTCACTGCTCGATTCGATTGCGCATTTCTTCGACCACTACAAGGACCTCGAGCCCGGCAAATGGGTCAAGATCGACGGCTGGGTCGGCGTAGAAGAAGCCAAGCAGGAAATCCTCGACTCCATCGAACGCTACAACGCCGAATCCAGCTGACGCCGTTACGCGTTATCTCGAACTATCTCCAAGCCTGGCAGTTACCCTTCGATCGGCGCGGTCATTGGAGCATTTTCGCGGGAACGCCGTACCGATGCGTCGGACCGATACATCCATGTAGGCTCGTGCGCCGGATGCGGATCACAACATCCCTGTTGCGCAACCTCCCGCAAAAACGCTCCAATGCCCACACCTTGAAAGTGTCAATATATGTGCTTATGGCCACTGATAGTCTGCGAATGCGCAGTGAACTTACGGATTTGTATATTCAGGCTAACAGATACCATGTCGGCAACCGGTGGATCCACCGGTTGCCGACGGTCTGGGATGTATCCTGGGATCAATACATTCCAGGAATTGAAATCACGGAGTTGTTACAAGATCCCGGATATTTGCTACGCAAATTCCGGGATGACAGACAAGGAAAAATACCGATTTCGATTACCGGCATTTTTCCTTGTCTGTCACTCCTGGTTGACCAGCATCGCGCGCTCGTCGACACCGACTTCGGTGACAGCGCGTAACTCGGAGTAGTCGATATGGCAGATACAATTGCGGCCAGACTGCTTGGCCTCGTAAAGATACTTGTCGACCGAATCGATAAAGTCATCGATGTCCAGCACACTGGTTTTCATGTATACGCTGGCGCCCATACTGGCGGTCAGGTCAACCGCGTCATCGACCAGCCGCAGCGGGCTGAGGGAAATCCCCTCGCGAATTCGATCCGCCACCTTGACCGCCAGATTGAGGTGGGTTTCAGGAAAAACCATGGCAAACTCTTCACCACCGTAACGGCAGACGATATCCGTAGTTCTGACTTCGCCCTTGAGAATTTCGGCAATATGCCTGAGCGCCTGGTTGCCGATTTCGTGACCATAGGTATCGTTGACCGCCTTGAAATGGTCGACGTCAACCATCACCAGGCTGGTGGGTATGCCGCTACGCTTGGAGCGGTCCATTTCCGCCTGCAGCACGGTTTTGAAATGTCGGAAATTGAACAGGCCGGTCAGGGCGTCGGTGGATACCAGTTCGGATAATTGGCTAACCTGTTGGCGCAGCTTGTCGACTTCGTCCAGCCATTCGCAGCTGGACTCGCCAACCGGGCAAGCGGGCAGACTCTTTCCTGGCTTACTCATTTTCGTTGAGTTCTTTGATCCGCTCTCTGGCCTCAGGGGTTGCACCGGGGCCAGCCTTGACCCTGATATCGCGCGGGCGCAGCACTTCACCCCTGGCCGAATATACCTGGATACGGGATATCGGATCACCGTGGTCACGATCGAGGAAAATAACCGGTTCCTTGCCTTCCCCGAACACCCACTTGTCGCCCCACTGTGTCAAAGCCACCAGCAAGGGCATCATGTCCTTACCCTTTCTGGTTAAGATGTACTCGTGCCGCTTGGCGCCTTCCTTGACCGGCACCCGGTCAAGAATTTCGTTGGCGCAGAGATTTTTCAATCGTGCCGTCAGAATATTGCGCGCTATCCCCAGGCGTTTCTGGAACTCTTCGAAACGACGCGTGCCGAGAAAGGCCTCGCGGATAATCAGTATCGACCAGCCTTCGCCGATAATATCGAGCACGTGGCCTACCGAACGTCTAAACGGATCAAATTTCTCGGGTTTTGACATTAGCTTTATCGTGCTCAGGGTAATCGGAAGATAATTCTGTGTTTCGAAACAAGCTTTGGTGCTGGCTATGCCCGGACGACACTCGCATTATCAGTTGTGGTTCAAAACTTTTAACCCATTCCAGAGCCGAGGTCAACTGTCGCCGTCTCCTTCGAGCACACCGAAATTACCGGTTTCAAATTGCGGCAGGTCATCATTGATTTCATAGTAATGCCCCGCTTCGGCTACATAGACATGCCCGATTGTCTTCAATTCCGAGCTATCGTCGAGCGATCCGGCGGCGATTGCCATTTTGTCGCGACCGTCACGCGCATCCCAGAACAGGCTTGCGCCGCAGCGATTACAGAACCCCCGCCAGGTATCAGGCGACTGGTCGTGATACCACTGCAGGGTCTCCTGGCTGGTAAATTTCAGATCGGACCGATGCACCGAACTATAGGCGGCAATATGCCCGTGGGTACGGCGGCAGTTCTCGCAATGACAGTTGATAACATTCCTGCGCGGGCCGGTTATTTCATAGCGCAGGCCACCGCAGAGGCAGCCACCGGTCAGGTTTTCCAGGTTATCAGCGCTCACGGGAAGCCTCCACTACGGGCATAATTTCATCAAAGGAGTGGATCGCGTCGAAATTTTCAATTTCTCGCCGAGGCGCCTGTGAATCGGGTTGATAAATAGCCAGCAGGCTGGCAATACCGTATTCCTGCGCAGACTGCAGCGCATGCAGATTATCGTCGATCAACAGGGTCCTGTTCGCCACGAAGGGATGGCGTTTGTGAACTTCGTGCCAGCACTGCGGGTCTTCCTTGGGCAGCGAAAACTCATGCACCGTTATCAGCCGGTCGAACTTGTGTGCGATCCGGGTCTTGTCCATTTTCAGGGACAGGCTATCGTGATGCGCATTGGTCACCATAACCACATCCTTGCGCGCGGCGCGCAATGCATCGAGAAAATCAATGCAGTAGGGCCGGATCGCGACCTTGTGACTGACTTCGTGCTTGAGCTCGACGACATCGACCTCGAGCATTTCGCTCCAGTAATCGGTTGAGTACCAGTTGAGGCTGCCCTCGATTTTCCGGGTTTGGGTAACAATGTGATGTTTTGCCGCCTGCGGATCCATGCCCTTGATTTCGGCATAGCGTAGCGGCAGATATTCCTGCCAGAAATAGTTATCGAAGTGCAGGTCGAGCAGCGTGCCGTCCATATCGAGCAGCACCGTTTCGATGCTTTGCCAGTCGATCATGTATCAGGCCCTCCTCTGGAGTTCCCCGAGCTTCACCCGAAATCAGAGATCGCGAGCAACCCGGATGCCAACATTATACTGGCCTCTGCCGCTCTTGAATTTTTCGCGGTTTTCGACGCGCATCGAATTGGCGGGGCTGCGGTAGGCACCGCCGCGCACGACTCGAACATCGCAGTCGCCGCCTTCCCAGACGGAGCCGTCGTTGGGGGCATCCTTGTAGTTGCGATGGTAGCAGTCATGCACCCACTCGAAGACATTGCCAGCCGTATCGTAAAGGCCAAACGCGTTCGGTTTGTAGGTGCCTACCCTGGCCGGCTTGCTGGTGCTGAAATCGCTCTTGCAGTCGAAACAATGCGCGTTTCCGACGCCAGGCTTGATGCCCCACCAGTAAGACGTCGTCGTGCCGGCGCGGGCGACATACTCCCATTCGGCTTCGGAGAGCAGGCGATAACGCATTCCGGTTTCCTTGCTCAGCCACTTGGTATAGGCCAGCGTATCGTCCCAGGACACATCGATTACGGGATGGGTTTTGAGATCCCAGCCACTACTGCTCGGTTGCCGGCGACCGGTCGCCTTGGCGAACCGGTTGTACTCGGCGAACGTTACTTCGTAGACGGAAACCATGAAAGAGCCGACGTTAACCTCGTGACGCGGTACTTCATCGGGCGAGACGATAGACGATGCGCCGCCCATGCGAAAAGTTCCCGCAGGCACCTTGATCATCGTCGGACCATAACCACCCGACTTGAGGCGATCTCGGAATGCGTCTGCCCGATCGACGTAAACGGGTTCGGGCTCGGGCTGCGGTTCCGGCACGGGTTCGGGCCTGGGTTCGTCTTCAACCAGGGGCTCTGGTTCAGGTTCCGGCACGGGTTCCGGCTCGGGCTCGGCTGCCAGTTCGGCCTCTATCGTCTGGGTTGTGGATTCCACCAGCTCGGTGCCTTTCTGCATGGCATCATCGATAAAGCCTTTCTTCCAGGCGAAAAATCCGCCACCGCCCAGCAAACCGAGCACGATCAGCCAGACCAGCCATTTGTAGGAGCGGGGTTCCCTCGGCTCCTCCGGGATCTGCACGTCGGCAACGCGTGATAACGGTTCCTCGGGAGTCGCGTCAACGCCGGCTGCTTCGGGTTCATACCTGGCTTCGCGTTCCTTGATATCGATAACAATCAGCGTGGTGTTATCCTGATTGATCTTGTTGGCATCCTCGACCGCTTTCAGCAGGGCGTAGACACATTCCTTTGCGGTCGCCGACCAGGACGAATACTGGATAATCGCACCGGCACCCAGTGTATCGAGCCCATCGCTGGCGACGATAACGCGATCACCGGGCTTCAGCTTGACCGGATTATCCGAGACATCGATGCTGCTTATCTCTTCGCCGGTCATTGCGCTCATCAGCATGTTGCGCGACATGCCGGCCTGTTCATCGATCTCCATGCCCTGCTCTTTCATCATGTCGAGATAGGCACCGTAACTGTGATCGGCATTTTGCTTGATCAGTTCGCGATCGCGGATCAGGTATAGATGGCTGTCACCGACGCTGACCCAGTAGAGTTTGTTGTCCTGCAGATAGGCGGTAACCATGGTGCAGCCCATGCCACGCAGCGCCGGGGTTTCCTTGACCGAGGCCCTGATCTGATCGTTGGAGCGGTTTAGCGCATCGGTGAGTACTTCCGCGATCTCGGTGGTCGGGAACTGGCCCTGAAAAGTCTTATTGAAGGTCGCAACCACCATATTGCTGGCGACATTGCCCGCGGCATGTCCACCCATGCCGTCGGCCATGATAACCAGCGAGCTGATGTCGCCATTTTCGGCTTCACCCAACTGATTAACCATGTAAGCGTCTTCTTGATAGTCACGTGCACCATCAATCTGATCGCTGGCTATATCAAATTCTACTTTCATTCAGTGGTTTATTATTTGTAGATCGCGCTTAAAGAACTATAGCAGTATAGTTAAATTTAATTCTAGTTTATCGATGATAAGCCCATAAAAACACTATAAAAAACTAAATTGAGACATAGGTCCGTTGCTGGTCCCTGAAAAACGGCTGATATTCAGTGTTTTTCAACAGTCGCAGCGGCAAATAAAGACCTTCTTTCTGTTCCGACCAGCGCTTCCACTCCCAGGCAATGCACTTGTCGACTTCGGTGACTTTCAATGATCCTGGATCCGCGCATTCTGCTTCAAAATAAAGCGATATCGAATGCTCATGCTCGGAAAGCAGGTTGCTGCTAAGACCGACAAATTGCGGTTCGACCAGGTGCAATCCGGTTTCTTCCAGCACTTCGCGCTGCGCCGCCTGCTGCGGTGATTCCCCGGCTTCAATCCAGCCGCCCGGTAGCTGCCATTCGAAGTCGCTTGCTTTCGTTCGGCGTTTACCAAACAATACTCGCTGCCGATGAGTTACGATTACCGCTACGGCACAGCCGACCCTGTTGTTGCTTGTTTCGATAACAGCCTCCCCGGGCGCAATGTCTGGAAAATGAACTCTATGTTATATTGCGAGTCTATCGTGGATCAATTACTAAGCTTGAAACAATGCGCGACACCTGGCCCCTGCTAAAGACCACCGACTTCCCCTCTGTTTCCAGGGCTTCCCTGGAAATCCTGCAGGTTAACCTGGGTTATCTGTGCAACCAGTCCTGCCTGCACTGCCATGTGGCCGCCGGACCCACGCGCAAGGAACTGATGCAGCAGGAAAATATCCACTACATTATCGAAGTCCTGAAAAAGCCAACGGTGCATACACTCGATCTAACCGGTGGCGCGCCTGAAATGAATCCGATGTTCCGCGACCTGGTTGTCGCCGCACGCAAACTCGATATCCAGGTAATCGATCGCTGCAATCTGACAATCCTGCTAGAGCCCGGTTTCGAAGATACCGCGGAATTCCTGGCCGCCAACAAAGTCCAGATTGTCGCCTCGTTACCCTGTTATATCGAGGACAACGTCGACGGACAACGGGGCAAGGGCGTCTACCAAAAGAGCATGCGGGCATTGAAACGCCTGAACCAGCTGGGCTATGGCAAAGATGGCGGCGAACTCACTCTGACCCTGGTATACAATCCAACAGGACCCTATTTACCGCCACCGCAGGACAAGCTGCAGCAGGATTACAAGCAGTTTCTTGCGCAAAAATATGACATCGAGTTCAACCAGCTGTTTACCATTACGAATATGCCGATTGCGCGTTTTGGCAGCACCCTGCTGTCTAAGGGCGAGTTCGAAAACTATATGAATCTGCTCAAGGATTCATTCAGCACGGCGAATATGCAGGGCCTGATGTGCCTGAACCAGCTCAGTATCGACTGGGAGGGGTATGTTTACGATTGCGATTTCAATCAAATGCTGAATATGAATATTCGTCACCCGGTCAAGCAGCACAAGCTGCATATCAGCGAGGTTTTGAAGACCTGCCTGGAAAACATTCCGGTCAGCATCGCCGATCATTGCTATGGCTGCACCGCCGGTCAGGGCAGCACTTGTGGCGGGGCCATTGCCTGATCAACCCCTGATCAGCATTATCATTCCGGTTCTGAACGAAGCGAATTGCCTCGATCAAACCCTGAAAAACCTGTTACACCGGCAATGGGTTGAACAGCATTGCGAAATCATCGTCAGCGATGGCGGTAGCGACGACGGCAGCCTGGAAATAGCCAGACGCCACCGCTGCCAACTCATCCGCGGCAACGCGGGTCGCGCGCGGCAAATGAATGCCGCAAGCCGCAACGCGCGTGGTGATCTGCTGCTATTTCTGCATGCCGACAGTGTCCTGCCGGATGACTTCGGCGAGCTGATCGTGAACGCGCAAGACTGGGGATTTTTCCGTTTGCGCTTGAACGCTGACGCCCTGGCTTACCGGGTCATAGAGACCGCCATCAACCTGCGTACCCGTTTCAGCAAGGTTGCGGGTGGCGATCAGTGCCTGTTTTTCAGGCGGCGCTTTTTCGAAGCACTGGGCGCCTACCCCTCGATTCCTCTGATGGAGGACATAGCGATCAGTAAAAAAGCGAGGCAATTGGTTGCGCCATTAATTATCGAATCCGCGGTTACCAGTTCCAGCCGACGCTGGCAGCAACAGGGAATCGTCAAAACCGTACTGCTGATGTGGTCCCTGCGCCTCGCCTTCTGGCTCGGCGTGAATCCGACACGTCTGCACCGGATTTACTACCCGCACCGCGGGTAGTTTAGCAATGATTCCTGTAGCTATTTTTGCCAGGCCGCCGCAGCCCGGCCTGGTCAAAACCAGGCTGATACCGGACATCGGGGCCGCTAAGGCCGCCAGGGTTTATCGCTTCTGCCTCGAGTATGCACTGGAGCTGGTCAGGCATTCAGGCCTCGACTTCCAGCTTTATTTAAGCCAGGACAGCGACGACGAGCTTTTCCAGGAAGAACAGTATTCTCTGCAGAGAGGCCAGGGACTGGGGGCGCGCATGTCGAAGGCGCTCGCCGATATGCTCGCCAGTAACAGCGACGGCGCAATTATAATAGGGTCAGACTGCCTCGACCTGACGACAGACCATTTACAGGCAGCGGCACAGGCACTGTCCGATCATGAACTGGTGCTGTTACCCACTGTCGATGGCGGTTACGCCCTGATTGGCTGCAGCAACCCAAACCCGGAGTTGTTCAAAGCCGTGGCCTGGAGTTCAGACCAGGTGCTTTCACAAACACTGGCGAACGCCGAAAGATTGAACTATCGAGTGAGTCTGCTTGAAACTGTGCGAGATATTGATACGCTGCAAGACCTGGAACAATACCCCGAGCTACTCGCGCTGATCACTTCTAGTTAATGCTGTACTCTCTAGTAAAACCGCTCTTGTTCGCCGTTGAACCCGAGCTGGCGCACGATATCAGCCTGGAGATGTTACAACAGTTTCATCGCCTGATTCCGAACCGGCGTATCGACAAACCAACCCGGGTAATGGGGCTCGATTTTCCCAATCCCGTCGGCCTCGCTGCCGGCCTGGACAAGAACGCGGATTACCTCGATGGCCTGGCCAGACTCGGCTTCGGGTTTATCGAAACCGGCAGCGTTACGCCACTACCACAGCCGGGAAACCCGCAACCGCGTATATTCCGATTAGCCAGGCACCATAGCCTGATCAATCGCATGGGTTTCAACAACAATGGCGTCGACTATCTGCTCGAGCGAGTGCACGACAAAAAGCGCGACTTTGTGCTCGGCATCAATATCGGTAAAAACCTGCAAACTCCGGTGGAGCAGGCCCTGTCGGACTATTGCCTGGGATTCGAAAAGGTTTACCTGAGCGCCGACTACATCGCTATCAATATTTCCTCGCCTAACACACCGGGCCTGCGCGACCTGCAGCGCGAAGACGCATTGCAGGATTTGCTTGCGGGCATTGGCCAACTGCGCCGTAAGCTCGAAGACCAACACCAGCTGCGTCGACCGCTGGCGCTCAAGCTGTCGCCCGACCTCGACCAGCAGGCGGTACCGGTGATAGCCGACCTGTTGCGCAAGCACGACGTCGACGGCCTGATTGCCACCAACACCACGATTTCGCGTGAAGGCGTTAAAGATCACAGCCTGTCTGCCGAAACAGGAGGCCTAAGCGGTGCTGCCCTGCGTGACCGCTCAAGACAGGTCTTGAGCGACTTTTACCACGAACTGGGTGACGACATACCGATAATTTCCGTAGGCGGAATCGACTCTGCCGAGGAAGCCAGGCTACGCTTTGAACTTGGTGCCAAACTCGTCCAGTTATACACTGGTTTGATCTACCGCGGTCCCCGACTGGTAAACACGATAACCCGGTCGCTATAGTAAAACCCGCGAACAAGGAGGCTAAATCAAAGATGGATGCGATGGTTTCGCTAAAGGATGCCCGGGACTACCTGCTGAACCTTCCGCAGCAGCTCGACGAATACCTGGATGACGATTACCGGCGGGGGCTGGATAACTTGCTCGCCAAGATGGAGGAGTTTTTCAAAATCATCGCCAGCGTCAATTTGCGCGCCAACGAAGACAAACTCATCAATGCCTCCGAGGCGACCGAAATCGGCGACTATGGTTTTGTGTTGCTGCTCAAACTGGTCGATCTGATGGAACGCCTCGATTTACCACACAAGCGCAAGGAGATCGAGCAGATCTCGCTGCTAATCGCACGCTGGACCATCAGTTACAACGGCACCATCAATTACCTCGAACCCGTGGTTAACGCGATCGCTCAACTGGCCAACCTGATGCAGGAAAAAGAAGCGCTGCTGGCGCTTTCGGACCTGATCGCCGACGTCGTCGAGCACTGTTCGCTGGAGCTAAAAAAGGACCAGGGCGATACTGAGGAGTTCCGCCCCTGGCGCCTGCTGCATATCAACCGTGGCATCGTCGCAACCCGCACCCACGACCTCGAAGCCATGAAGCAGGCGTTTGACGAATTTCTGATTTATCTGCCGCGGGAAGCACCCGGTTTTTTTGCCGAGGGTATGAAGGAAATGGATGCGCTCGACTACCCGCCGCATGTGCGCAAGGTGATGGAGTTTTACTTTAACCAGAACCCCTCAATCAGGGTTCACTAGCCCGCATATTGCACCAGGGCGGCGCTATTGGCATTCCATGGAAACCAGGTATCCGCCGTATTTGCGGATATTGATGACACCCTGGTCCAGCAGCAGGTACTGCCCCTTGATCGCTTCCAGCCTGCCTTCCACCAGTGGCTGCTTGTCGAGATTGAAACTATTGATCTTGGCGGGATACTGGATCGCCGGGTAATTCAGCCGCAGCGAGGCATCGGCCTCGGCAATGACTTCCGCATCGGCCAGCAACTCGGCATCCAGGCTCGACTTCACCTGCGGCCAGAAAGATTCAAACACCTGGTAGAGATCCACTTCATCGACTTCGTTCTTCAGCATGTTGCGCCAGTTGGTTCGGTCGCTGACGTGCTGCCGGAAGGCATGCTCGATCAAGCCCGCGTGATAGCGCTTGGATACCCGCAGAATCGGAATCGCCTGAATCGCGCCCTGGTCGATCCAGCGATGCGGTAGCTGGGTCTCGCGGGTGATACCGACCTTCACGCCAGAGGTGTTGGACAAGTATATGATATGCGGCCGCATGCAGTGCGACGTCCCCCAGTCCGGCTCACGGCAGGTTCCGAGATGAAAATGACATTTCTCGGGAG
>CAMYML010000094.1 GCA_947259305.1 uncultured Gammaproteobacteria bacterium
ATTGGCAGAGGCCGAAGCACAGGCCGCCGAGGAACAGCAAGCCGATGCGCAGCCGGCGACGGAGCAACAGGCACAGGAGCAGTTGGCACAGGAACAGGCGGAGGAGCAACTGGACGGGGAACAGGCGGCGGAACAACTGGCAGAGGAACAGCCGGCTGCGCAACTGGACGAGACAATGGTGCTCAGCGACGAAGAAGCACCAGGGGAGGCCAGCCTCGAAGAACCTGAAGCAGGTAGCATCGGTACCGCCACGATCTTTAAAGTCGTCGATACCGATGTCACGCCGCGCTATGCACCACGTGTCATTTCGGCGCAAAATGCCTTCATCATGCGTTCGATGTTGCGCGAAGTCGTTCAGCGTGGGACCGCGGTGCGAGCCAAGGCGCTGGGACGTAAGGATATCGCCGGCAAGACCGGTACCACTAACGATCAGATCGACGCCTGGTTTAGTGGCTTCAACGACCAGGTGGTGACGACGACCTGGGTGGGTTTCGATAATCAGCGCAAGATGGGAAGAAAGGAAACCGGGGGTCGAGCTGCCTTGCCGATGTGGATTGATTTCATGAAAGTTGCGCTCGATGGTCGCCCGGAAAATCTGCAGGAGCAGCCGAAAGGACTGGTTACCATTCGTATTGACGCTGAATCGGGCGGACGCGCTGACCTCGATACTCGCAATAGCCTGTTTGAAATATTCCGCGAAGAAAACGCACCTAAGGAACAGGTCGTTAAATCTACCACTGGTGATTCCAGCGGTATCGTCGTCAATGCGCCGGAAACGGAAGACGAAATCGTCGAAGACATCTTTTAACCTGCTTGTACTTGTTATTTTTTACGCTGGCGGCGTTGAAATCGCACTCACTCGGTTATGCACAGGACGTGCTGTATGCCGATTTTGCGGGAGCAAAAATCGGCCATTTATTCGCATATAAACTCCCTCGCTGCGTGCGTTTCCGCCTTGCCAGCGCAAAAAATTCTGGCGCACAGGCGCCTTAAAAACTTGCATTCAAATTGTCACTCCGCCGCAAGCCGGGATAACGCGCCATGCACGCCGGTTCTGTGTGGGCCAGTCCTTGTCATCCCGCGGCTTGACCCGATGCGTCAGACCGGCGGGATCAAGGATTATAGGTGCGTGCAGCGCACGCGATTATTGGACTGGATACCGCGGTCGAGCCGCGGTATGACAAGAGTGCATTTTGTTGCACCCAGCTCTGATTCGACGGGAAAAAGCGCCTCCGGTAAAGCTGTGAGGCACCATCGGCAGCCGTTCGGAGGGAGGCTTCCGGCCCATTGAATACAATATGCCAGGTTCGGGAGCAATGGTGCGCGCTGCGCGTGGTTATTTGACTGGATGCTGGTTCTCGCCGGGATGACGATTTTTGGAGTCATCCCCGCGAAAGCGGGGATCTTGAGACCGTGGCACCATTGCAAGATCCCGGATAAACGCTAGCGCGTTTTCCGGGATGACGCCGCCTTTGGGCGGCGTCACTTGCGGATGTCGAAGCCGAATTCGTGAACGGCGTCGACGAGGACGCCCAGGTTATCGGGATTGACGGTCTGGTGAATGCCATGACCGAGATTGAACACGTGTCCTGGATAGTTGCCGAAACGGGTGATGATTTCGTTGGCTTTGGCGCGGATTTTTTCGGGACTGGCGTAAAGTACGCAGGGATCTAGATTGCCCTGCAACGCAACCTTTGTGCCGATGCGGTTACGCGCTTCGTCGATATCGATAGTCCAGTCGAGCCCGACCGCATTGCAGCCGGTGTCGGCGATCGCTTCCAGCCATTGCGCACCGCCCTTGGTGAACAAGGTTACCGGAACCGTCTGGCCGTCATTTTCACGCTTGAGCCCGCTAACGATTTGCTGCATGTAATTGAGAGAAAAATCGCGATAGGTCTGCGGTGTCAGCACGCCGCCCCAGGTGTCGAAAATCATGACTGCCTGCGCGCCGGCTTCGATTTGAGCGTTGAGATAGGCCGTTACCGATTGCGCGAGCTTATCCAGCAGTTGATGCAGCGCCGCCGGATCGTCGTACATCATGCCCTTGATATGCCGATACTCCTTCGAGCTGCCGCCTTCGACCATGTAGGTCGACAACGTCCACGGACTGCCGCTAAATCCGATTAACGGAACCTGTCCGTCGAGTTCCTGTCGGATCAGGCTGACCGCGTCGGTAACATAGCGCAGTTCGGCCGATGGATCGGGTACGCCGAGGCGCCGGATAGCATCCGCATCGCGCAACGGGCGTTCGAATTTCGGACCCTCACCCTCGGCGAAATAAAGCCCCAGTCCCATTGCGTCCGGAATGGTCAGTATATCGGAGAACAGGATGGCCGCGTCCAGCGCAAAGCGGCGCAGTGGTTGCAGCGTTACTTCGCAGGCGAGTTCCTTGTTCTTGCACAGGTCGAGAAAGCTGCCGGCCTGCTTGCGGGTTGCGCGGTATTCCGGCAGATAGCGCCCGGCCTGGCGCATGATCCAGACTGGCGTGGTGTCGGTGGGCTGACGCAGCAAGGCCTTGATCAGGCGGTCATTTTTAAGCGTGGGAAATCCCATTAAACTTCCAGGTAGTCGAGGACGCCTGCGGCCGCCTCGCGCCCCCCGTAGATCGCGGTTACCACGAGGTCGGAGGCGTGTTGCATATCGCCGCCGGATTCCTGTTGCTGGTATTCACGGTAGATTTCGCCAAATTCCCTGGTGCGCAGGAAAGCCGGTTTCTGGTCGCGGTCGCGGCGTTGCTCTTCCATGAACTGGAATACGTTTGGCATTGAGAGGGTACCTGCTTCCCTAGTCGGAAAGCCGCGATTTGATCAGCTGGCTTACCTGGCCCATGTCGGCGCGACCCTGCAGCTGGGGCTTGAGCATGCCCATGACCTTGCCCATATCCTTGATAGAGGCGGCGCCAGTGGAAGCGATGGATTGCTCGACGAGTTGATTGATTTCGGCCTCGGACAGCGCTTCAGGCAGGTACTCCTGGATAATTTTAAGTTCGGCCTGTTCGATAGCGGTCAGGTCGTCGCGCCCGGCCTGGTCGAATTGGGCGATCGATTCACGGCGTTGCTTGACCATTTTGTCGAGCACCGCGATGATGCGGGCATTGTCGAGCTCGATACGTTCGTCGACTTCGATCTGCTTGATCGCGGCAAGCATCAGCCGGATGACGCCCAAACGACCCTTGTCACCGCTTTTCATCGATGACTTCATATCAGTCTGTAGTTGGGACTTGAGGTTTTCCGACATCTTGCGACTAGTAAAATCGTCTACGAGTGCCGAAGTCCTTGGAGATGCGTTTGAAATTACGTTTTACGGCTGCGGCGGATTTGCGCTTGCGCACTGCGGTCGGTTTTTCATAGTGCTGACGGCGACGAGTTTCGGTGAGCACACCTGCTTTTTCGCAGGAGCGCTTGAAACGTCGCAGAGCGAAATCAAATGGCTCGTTGTCCTTTACTTTGACTGATGGCATATTTGATGGTCCAGTTTGTTTACAGTGGTGCTCGCTTTCGCGGCCCCGGCTTCAAGAGCCGGCCAATTATAAGGAGGCCACACCAAATATCAATCTCATTCAACAAATAAAGTCCTGTTTTTTATGAAAGTATTGGGAATCGAAAGCTCCTGCGACGAAACCGGGATCGCGGTTTACGACAGCGACAACGGCCAGATATGGCAGCGCCTGTATTCGCAGATCGAAAAGCATCGCGAATACGGCGGCGTAGTCCCCGAACTGGCGTCGCGCGATCACGTCGTCAAGGCGGCGCCGATGCTGGTTGACATCCTCGCTGAAATCGGCTCGATCGATGATATCGACGCAATTGCCTACACCCGGGGGCCGGGCTTGATCGGCGCGCTGATGGTGGGGGCGAACCTGGCTCGCGGGCTGGGCTGGGCGCTCGATAAACCCGTGCTTGGCGTGCATCACATGGAGGGGCATTTACTGGCGCCGATGCTGGCCGATGAAAAACCGGAATTGCCGTTTGTCGCGCTGCTGGTTTCGGGTGGGCACACCATGCTGGTGGATGTCAGGGCAATCGGGGACTACCGAATCCTTGGTGAAACGCTCGACGATGCGGTCGGCGAGGCGTTTGATAAAACCGCGAAATTACTGGGTTTGCCCTATCCGGGTGGACCCGAACTGGCACAACTTGCGGATTCGGTCACGCAATCTCGCTTCGAATTTCCGCGGCCGATGACCAAGCGACCGGGGCTTGAGTTCAGCTTTTCCGGTTTGAAAACCGCGGCGCTCAATATCGTCAAACAGAATGAGCCGCTAAGCGAAGATTTGCGTGCCGAGGTTGCGTTTGCATTTCAGCAGGCCGTGGTCGATACCCTGCGCATCAAATGCCGGCGCGCGCTTGCCGAAACGGGGTATCAAAGCCTGGTGATCGCAGGTGGTGTGGGCGCCAATCGTCGCTTGCGCCAGGTGCTGGATAAATCGACACGAGAACAGAATGCGCGGCTTTATTTTCCGGCGCTCGAATATTGCACCGATAATGGGGCGATGATCGCTTATGCCGGTACCTTGCGCCTGCTGCAGGGTCAGCGCGATGAGGCCGTCAGCGACGTACTGCCGCGCTGGTCGCTGGAATCCCTGCCGCTACTCTGAGTCAAATTTCAGGATTCGGTGCCGCGGATCAAACGCTGGATGTTGCTCTTGTGACGCCAGATCAGAAGCGCCGACATCACGACAAACACGCTGGCGATCCTGGGATCCCGGGTAAGCCAGAAAATAACCAGAGGCAGTGCGCTAAAGGATACGATTGCGGCCAGAGACGAGATTTTGAATACCTTGGCGAACAACAGCCAGGTTGCGATCAGGAAAACGCCGGCAATCCAGCTGAAAGCAACCGTCGCCGCCATCGCGGTGGCGACGCCCTTGCCGCCCTTGAAGCGAAAAAACACAGGGAAACAGTGGCCGCTAAACGCGGCGAAACCGGCGAGTGCCACCAGCAGCAGCTCGGCCTGCAGCAAGTGCCCGATCAAAACCGGGATCAGGCCCTTGAGAAAATCTCCGACCAGGGTAAAAAACGCGGCCTTCTTGCCGGCGATGCGCAGTACGTTGGTGGCGCCCGGATTGTTCGAGCCCTGCGTGCGCGGATCCTCGAAACCCATTATCTTGCTCAGTAAAATGGCCGATGAGATCGAGCCGAGCAGGTAGGCGAAACACAGTAAAGCGACGGGTTCGAGCATGGTTAATCTGAGTTGTTTAGCTGCCTGCACTCTACCAGATAAGGCAGGCGCGTACAGCCGGGTGAAACTTTTGCGATGCCGGAATGGCTATTGGTTCCCTGATTATATTGCCGGGTCGAGGAACCGATCCTGGCGTATTCGAATCACCATGGTTTCGGCCTGCCTGGCTGCTGCCTGTTCTTACCTCGGCTGTGCACGGGTTCCTCCGCAGGCTGCTGGTGTCGCTTGAGATAATACCGTTGAACTGGATCTGCCGGTATCTTTCGGCTGCAGGCAACAAATCGCTGATGTTGCTCCGGGGATTCAGGTAGAATCCGTCGCCGGCACTGCGCATGCGCCGTTTTTGTCGTATCCGACGCGAGTCGCTGCATTATGGTAATCGCGCCCGACAGGCGCATTTTCAAACGACTTAGGAGAGGTTTTGGACCTGCTTAACCCGCCGCGGCTGGACAAACAGTTTATCAAGAAATGCTTCAATCGTGCGGCTAAAAGCTACGATAATGCCGCTATCTTGCAAGAAGAGGTATTATCCAGGCTGTTGCAGCGGTTGCAATATATTCGTCACCGACCGGCGACCATTGTCGATATCGGTTGTGCTACCGGCAAGGGTGTCCGGGGTTTGCAAAAGCAGTATCCGCGGGCGCAGGTCTATGCCGTCGACGTCGCGTTCGAAATGCTGCTGCAGGCGCGTGCCAGATACCGCTTGCTGACAAAAAAGCGGCTGGTTACCGCCGATATGGAGCGGTTGCCGTTTGCGCCGCGGAGTTTCGACCTGGTGTTTTCCTCGCTGGCGTTGCCATGGACTAATGATCTGCGGGCAACCCTGGCCGAGTTTGCGCGGGTATGCAAACCCGGGGCGTTGTTACTGTTTGCCAGTTTCGGTCCTGCAACCCTGCGGGAACTCGCGCACAGCTGGCAAGCTGTGGATGATTATCCGCATGTGCATCAGTTCGTCGATATGCATGATGTCGGCGATGCCATGCTTGGCGTGGGGTTCGCGCAACCGGTGGTCGATGCCGAAATCATACGCATGGAGTATCGCGATTTCCGAACCTTGCTGGACGATTTGAAGAACATCGGCGCGACTAACGCAGATATCGGTCGGCAGCGTGGATTAATGACGCCAGACCAGCTGTGCCGGCTTGAAGCCAGTTATCGCGAGCACGACTTTGCGGACGATAAGTTTATCCTTAGTTACGAAGTGGTTTACGGCCACGCCTGGTTCGACCAGGCTTGAGCGTATCAGGAGCCAGGCGGCAACACACCATGAGGCTGAAGCCAGCCCATGTAGAATGAGATCGCGATGAAAATGAAGGTCACGATAGACAGGGCGATGCGAATGGTCAGAAACCTGGCCGTGCGGCTGGATTCACCACGCTCCTTGACCAGACTGAACATGCCGGCCCCGAGACTGAGCACAATCAGGCCGAGCAATACGAGGATAATGATTTTTACAGATAACATGATTACATGCTGCTACACGCGGCAACCCAGTTTACCGGATCACTGGCTGTTGTCGATATGAAATTTGCAGGCCGTAAGTTCAGCCCTGCCTGGTGGTCGTTTCTGTTGACAATCGCCGGGGTGGGCCTGTTCGTTGCCCTGGGCCTGTGGCAACTGGAGCGCGCCGCGTTCAAGGATTCGGTAAAGCTCAAGTATGAGCAACGCCTGGCGCAGGACTATCAGGCCCTGGGCAGCGACGACGATCTCGCCGATGTCCAGTATCGCAAGCTGAAATTCACTGGCCGCTTCCAAAACTCGCAGCATTTCCTGCTGGACAATCAGGTGCACCAGGGCAGGGCGGGTTACCAGGTGATAACGCCGCTGTTGCTGACCGATAGCGACTCCATCGTGCTGGTCAATCGAGGCTGGGCGGCGTGGGGCGACTCGCGTCAGCCCTTGCCGGAAATATTACCGCCGCAAGCGTCAGCTGAGGTTAGCGGCATTGCCTTCGTGCCGGGAGACCCGGCGCTATCGTTGGGCGAGGTGAAGTTAAACGGCGACTGGCCCCAGTTAATTCTCTATGTTGATATAAAAGCCTTGCAGCAGCAGTATTCGCCACATGTGTTGCCGATGGTGCTGTGGCTGGCGCCGGAGCAACCCGACGCCTACGTGCGCGACTGGGATCCGATCTGGTTGCCGCCGGAAAAAAGCCGGGCCTATGCGGTGCAGTGGTTTTCGTTTGCCGGCGTTGCGCTGATAATGTTTGTGATAATGAATTTACGGAAAACTGAATGAATTCGGAACAACCCAAGAGCCTGTTTTGGTACCGGGTCAAATTTCTGGCCCTGGTCGCGGTATTCCTGTCGCCGTTTATCGGCGGTTGGCTGGCATTTTACGTATTCGACGTCCGCCCCGAGAGCGGCAACTACGGCTCGCTGGTGCAGCCGGTTAAAAAAATAAGCTGGCCGCCGCTCACTAGCGTCGACGGCCGGCAGTTCGAGGATGGTTTCGGGCGCCGTTGGGTCTTTCTGATGTTTGCCGGCGAAAATTGTGACGAATTATGTTATTCGAACATTTTTTACATGCGCCAGATTCGGACCTTACTGGGTCGCGATACCATGCGGTTGCAAAATGTGTTGATCACGGCAGAACCCCTGAGCGACAAAACGAAGACGTTTTTGCGCGAATTTCCGAATCTGTTGGTGATCGAGAACAATCGGCAGCAGCAGCTGGATTCTCAGTTTTATCTGGATGGATATGGTGCTGTCGGCAGTACGCCAAAAATGTACCTGATCGACCCCGATCAGAACTTGATGATGCACTATCCGGCAGAAAACGATCAAAACCGCGTGCTCGAAGATATCAAGAAGCTGATGAAGTTATCGCAGATCGGGTGAGTCTGGTATCATTTGGCGATTGAACCGCGGCAGGAATGCCTGTATAAAGCCGGCTTTCTCGATGCCCGCAAGAATACCGATACCCCAATGACAGCGCTGACGCTTACCTCCTGGACCCAGTACTACAACCTGACCAAACCCAAGGTTGTATTCCTGATCGTGTTCACCGCGATGGTCGGCATGCTGCTCGCGGCCGAGGGCGCGGTACCGCTCGATATTTTCGTCTTCGGTCTGCTCGGTATCGGGCTTGCCGCGGCGTCGGGCGCGGCCATCAACCACGTGGTCGACGAGCATATCGATCGCATCATGGAGCGTACCCGCAATCGCCCGCTGGCGAGCGGCGATCTCGATCAAAAATCGGCCTTGATATTCGCGCTGTCAATCGGCGCGCTCGGCATTGCCATGCTCGTCGTGTTTGTCAATCTTCTGACCGCGGTACTGACCTTTTTTGCGCTGGTCGGCTACGCTTTGATCTACACCATGTATCTGAAACGCGCCACGCCGCAGAACATCGTGCTCGGTGGCGCCGCTGGCGCCGCGCCGCCGCTGCTCGGGTGGACCGCGGTCACCGGCACCGTCGATACCGAGGCCTTGCTTTTGTTTCTGATCATTTTTGTCTGGACTCCCCCGCATTTCTGGGCGCTGGCGATACGCCGGCGCGAAGAATACGCCAAGGCCGATATCCCGATGCTGCCGGTGACACACGGTGTAATGTTTACCAAGATCCAGATTCTGCTGTACACGATTCTGCTGGTCGTGGTGACCATGATGCCGTTTATCGTGCAGATGAGCGGATTGATATACCTGGCTGGCGCGCTCGCGCTGGGGGTCGGATTTTTATACTACGCAATCAGGCTTTATCGTGACGACCAGCCCAACGTTATCGCGATGAAAACTTTCGGTTACTCGATTTTCTACCTGAGCCTGTTGTTTGCCTTCCTGCTACTGGACCATTACGCCCGCGTGTTTATTCGCGGCTGGTTTCTTTAACTCAGGACCTTCCAGCGAAGTGCAGCACCAGCTGCACCACTCCGACAAGCGTCACTACGAATACCACGCCGAACAGTAGCCCCATCCAGATAAAATGGGATATCTTGCCGTGCTTGAAATCGCGTTCGCGATTGGCGTTACTTTGCACGCCGATGAATGCCGACGAAGTGCTTTTGAGCAATTGCCAAAAGCTCAATTGGGCTTCTTCTTCAGTGCTGCCGTCTGGTGGTTGATTCAAGCTTGAAATCTCGTTTTAATTGTCCTAGATTAGGCTTTGTGACAGCCGGGAATGATGCCCGGTATATCCCATAGCGAGAAGATTGTAATCTATCATGGTCAGCATCGATAAGGTTAATTCAAGCGACTCATTCCGTTTCGTGCTGTCCCCCAATTGTTCCATTTCATGGCGCGATCTGTTGATTTTTTACGTTTTAACCTGCGTGGTTGCGCTGGCGGTCGGCCTGTTTTTTACGCTACAGGGGCTGTGGCTGGTCCTACCGTTTTCCGGGCTGGAAATGCTGGCCCTGGGTTACTGCCTGTACCTGACTTCACGCAAAGTTTACCGCAAGGAGGTAATTACGCTGGATCAGCAACGTACCAGAATCGAAAAGGGGGTGCATCAGGTCGCAGAGAGCTGGGAGTTCGAGACTCCGTGGATACGTTTAGTCGATGAGCAAAAGGGACCGCAAAATCGCCGCCGCAAACTCGCCATCGGAGCGCACGGAAACTACGTCGAGGTGGGCGAATTTCTTGATAATTCGGAGAAGGATCGTCTAGCGTTTCAATTGAAAGACTGTATAATTCGCGTTTGATTTCCAGGGCCGTCTGAACGAAGAATCTCGGGTGGCGTTTTTGTATTTAGTTACCGGCATACCCCCCCGCGCTTTGCGCAAAGCTGCGGGCACATGTTTTAGGGAGTTGAGAATGAGATTTTTGAAGTTGTCCAGACCTGGTTCGGTGATCCTGGCGGGTTTGATATCGCTGCTGACGACATCGGTTGCGCAGGCGGAATACGCGCTTAACATGACCGAGAGCGTGACCCCGATTGGTCGTGAACTCTACAGCTTGCATATGCTGGTTTTCTGGATCTGCGTCATCATTGGCGTGGTAGTTTTCGGCGCGATGGCGTGGTCGATTATTTATCACCGTAAATCGAAAGGCGCAGTGGCCGCCAACTTCCACGAGAGCACCACCGTGGAAATCATCTGGACGATCGTACCATTAGTGATCCTGATCGGTATTGCGATACCGGCTACCGGGACCCTGCTCGATCTCGAGGATGCCAAGACCGATGCCGATATTACGGTGCAGGTCACCGGCATCCAGTGGAAGTGGAAATACACTTTCGTCGATGACGACGTCAGCTTCATCAGCAGCCTCGCGCAGTCCAGTCGCGATGTCATCAAGGATCCGACCGGAAACGAAAACTACCTGCTGGAAGTCGACCATCCGCTGGTGCTGCCGGTCAACAAAAAGATCCGCTTTCTGTTCCATTCTGATGACGTAATTCATGCCTGGTGGGTACCCGAACTGGCCGTCAAGCAGGATTCTATCCCCGGCTTCATCAACGATTCATGGGCCATTATCGAAGAACCCGGCACCTACCGCGGCCAGTGCGCCGAGCTTTGCGGTAAGGACCACGGCTTCATGCCGATCGTGGTCGAAGCGGTCTCTGAATCCGAATACCTGGCCTGGCTCGGTAGCAAGAAAGCGGAAGCTGCAGCCGCGGCATCGGCCGCCGATCGGGAATGGTCGATGCAGGATCTGCTGGCGCGTGGCGAAACTGTCTACAACGCGAACTGCGGTGCCTGTCACGGACCCACCGGGGCCGGTATCCCGGGTGCTTTCCCGGCGATGACCGGTAGTGCCATCATCACCGATCCGGATCAGTCGGCGCACATCGATATCGTCGTCAATGGTAAAGCGGGTACCGCGATGGCCGCTTTCAAGGGGCAGCTCAACGACGTGGATATCGCGGCGGTTCTTACATATGAGCGTAACGCTTTAGGTAACAGCGTGGGTGACATGGTTCAGCCATCCGCGATCAAGAATGCAAGATAAGGGGTTTTAGATGTCTACCGAGATTACACACGACACGGCTCACGACGAGCACGAGCACCACGGTCCCGACAAGGGCCTGATGCGCTGGGTAACTACAACCAACCACAAGGATATCGGCACTTTATATCTGTGGCTGTCGTTCATCATGCTGTTGTACGGCGGCTCGATGGCGATGATTATCCGTCTCGAACTGTTCCAGCCAGGTCTGCAGTTCGTCGAACCCCATTTCTTCAACCAGATGACCACCATGCACGGCCTGGTGATGGTATTTGGCGCGATCATGCCGGCTTTCGTCGGTCTCGCCAACTGGCTGGTACCGATGATGATCGGCGCACCGGATATGGCGCTGCCGCGCATGAATAACTGGAGCTTCTGGATTCTGCCCTTTGCCTTCGCCATGCTGGCATCGACTACCTTCATGGAAGGCGGTGCGCCGGCTTTCGGCTGGACTTTCTACGCGCCGCTGTCGACGACATTTGCCCCTGACACCACCGACTTCTTTATCTTCGCGGTGCATCTGATGGGAATTTCGTCGGTCATGGGCTCGATCAACATCATTGCCACCATTCTCAACATGCGCGCGCCCGGCATGACGCTGATGAAGATGCCGCTGTTCGTCTGGACCTGGCTGATTACCGCCTACCTGTTGATCGCGGTTATGCCGGTACTCGCCGGCGCGGTTACCATGATGCTGACAGACCGTCATTTCGGCACCTCGTTCTTCGATGCCTCCGGCGGCGGCGACCCGGTCATGTTCCAGCATATCTTCTGGTTCTTCGGTCATCCCGAAGTCTACATCATGATCCTGCCGGGCTTCGGCATTGTCAGCCACATCATCTCCACCTTCTCGCGCAAGCCGGTGTTCGGCTATCTCGGCATGGCGTATGCGATGGTGGCGATCGGCTTCGTCGGCTTCATCGTGTGGGCGCA
>CAMYML010000095.1 GCA_947259305.1 uncultured Gammaproteobacteria bacterium
TAACCCTGGCAGGTTACGACACGGGTATGCGCCAGCTTTCGCGGGGCGGGTTCTGTTAATGGCACGACACTCTCCAGCTATCGATTTATACTGATTAAATTGCTGCGTGACATTATCATGCAGCAAAACTCTGGAACAGCCTTGAATGAATAAAACCCAACGCCTGGCGGGTCTCAGCGACCGTGGCAAGGGCATCCTGATGTCGATCGGGGGTGTTTTCGTGCTCAGCCCGGATAGCCTGCTGATCCGCCTCGCCGAGCTCGACGATTACACGCTGATGTTTTATCGCGGGCTGTTTCCGATATTCGCAATCAGCCTGTTGCTCGGGATTTACTACCGTTCCCGTTTCGTTGGCGCGTTGCTGCGCATCGGCTGGGCGGGCGTAGTTAACGCTTTGTTATTTGCCTGCATCAACATCAGCTTTATCAGCGCCATCCAGAGAACCTCGGTGGCTAACACCCTGCTGTTTCTTTCATCGGCGCCCATTTTTGCCGCCATCCTGTCATTAATCGTATTGCGCGAGAACCAGCGGCCCAGCACCTGGCTGATTATCGCCCTGGCGCTGTCGAGCATCTTTATCATTGGCTGGGGCAGCTACGGCAGCAATGGTCTGCTGGGCGATATTTTCGCGCTCTGCTGCGCGCTCGTCACCGCCTGTAGCGCCGTACTGGTGCGTTACAAAAAAGACATCGACCTGGTGCCATCGATCATTCTCGGTAGTATCTTCACGACCTGTTACGGCCTGACCCAGTCACCGGACCTGAGCATATCAGCAGTCCAGCTGGTATACGTCGCAATCATCGGCTTCATCCTGATACCCTTTGCCTTCATCGTGCTAACCATTGCGCCGCGCCTGGCCAATTCGGCGGAGGTACAGCTGGTTTATTTACTGGAAAGCATTCTCGGCCCGCTATGGGTCTGGCTGGTCATCCGTGAAACGCCGTCGCTGAACACGATAATCGGCGGGACCATGCTGCTGCTGTCGGTTGCCTGGTTCGCGCATCACACGCTCAAGCAGGAAGCAGAGACGGTGACGGTCGACGCCTAAGCGCGGCAAGCGATAAGGTTGATCATTTCGAAGGCCAGGGTAGCCGCCGCCAGCGAGGTAATTTCGGCATGATCGTAAGCCGGCGCAACTTCGACGATATCGGCGGCCACCAGCTTGCACCCCTGCAAGCCGCGGATAATATTGACCAGTTCGCGGCTGCTCAGACCCGCGATTTCCGGCGTACCGGTACCGGGCGCATGCGCCGGGTCGAGCACGTCGATATCGATCGACAGGTACAGCGGGTTGTCGCCGATCCGATCACGAATGCGCTTGACCACATGCTCCACTCCATGGGTTTGCAATTCATCGCAGTGCACCGTCTTGAAGCCGAGTTCCTGGTCACGCGCCATGTCGTCAGCGCTGTACAGCGGGCCGCGTATGCCCACATGCATCGAGGCATCCTCATCGAACAGGCCTTCCTCGGCGGCGCGACGAAAAGGCGTACCGTGGGTGTAGGGTGCGCCGAAATAGGTGTCCCAGGTATCCAGATGAGCATCGAAATGCACCAGCGCTACCGGGCCGGTGACCTTGTTGACCGCGCGTAACAATGGCACTGCGATGGTGTGATCGCCGCCCAGGCTGACAATGACGGGCGCCTTTTGGTATAGCTCGTCGGCGGCGGCTTCGATCTGCGCAATCGCTTCTTCGATATTGTAGGGATTGCAGGCAACATCACCGGCATCGGCTACCTGCAGCGTCTTGAAAGGCTCGGTGTCGTAAGCCGGGTGGAAGTTCGTGCGCAGGTGGCGTGACGCCTGGCGGATTGCCTGCGGCCCAAAGCGTGCGCCGGGGCGGAAGCTGGTGCCCGAGTCGAAGGGAATGCCGAGTATCGCGACGTCACAGTAGGGAACGTCGCGTAATTCGGGCAGGCGACAGAATGTCGCTGGTCCCGCGTAGCGGGGCACGACCGTGCCGCTGACGGGTGGAATCGGTGGGGTTTCCGCCACTTCAGAGTCCTCGTTACTGGATGAATTTGTTATATCACCGATATCTGGCACAATCAATCAATGCAAAACAAGTGGAATCGAACTTGACTTCCAGAACCATATTAAAAATGGGCGACCCCCGGCTGCAGGAAATTTCGGCGCCGGTGGAGCCGATCGATGGGCTCGCGTTGGCGCCACTGCTGAACGATATGTGGGATACCATGGCAGATGCGAATGGCGCCGGACTGGCGGCGCCGCAAATCGGCGTTATGCGACGTATCGTGATTTTCGGTTATCAGACCAACCCGCGCTACCCCGATGCGCCCGCGGTTCCGGAAACAGTGCTGATAAACCCGCAGATTACGCCGCTTGACGATAGTCGCGAAGACGGCTGGGAAGGCTGTCTCAGCGTTCCCGGCATGCGTGGCATCGTGCCGCGCTATCGCGCAATTCGCTATCAGGGATTTGACCAGTACGGCGAAATCATCGAGCGGGAAGTTTCTGGGTTTCACGCGCGCGTGGTGCAGCATGAATGTGACCACCTGGATGGCATCCTCTACCCGCAGCGAATCGAGGATATGCGCAACTTCGGTTTTATCGATACGCTAACCGAACAAGGTGTCATGCAACTGCAAGCTTGCGACGATGAGCCCTGATCCTGATTTCCCCGGTGCCAGTTTCGCTTTTCTCTGCAGCGGCGCCAATTTCTCCTGCGAAGTTTTGCAGGCGCTGTTACAAAAAGATTATCCCCCAAAATTGCTGATTCTGCCGGAGTATGCCCCAGCGAGCAGCAGCACTGAAACTGACATCAGGCTCATTACCGCGGTACCGCAACGACGCCTGTTGACGCTGGCGCAGGGCATAGAAGTCGCCTATGCGCCAGCGCCGAGGCAAACTGATTGTGCACGCCTGGTCAAGCGTCGGGAAATCGATTTCCTGCTGGTCGCCTGCTGGCCTTATCTGATCGAAACCCGCCTGATTGAGAGCGCAGGCAGGGCCGCGCTCAACCTGCATCCATCGCTGTTACCGAAATACCGCGGTCCAGATCCCCTCGAGCAACAGTTGACGGCGGGAGAATCGATATTTGGCATTACCCTGCACCTGCTGGATCAGCGTTTCGATCACGGGGATATTATTGCCCAGGCAGAGCTAAGTAGCCCGGTTGGTGCGCGCCAGCGATCGATCCTGGAACGGCATTGCGCCGGGCGAGGCGCAGAATTGTTTGTCGAGGCTGTCGCCGGCTATCCCGGCTGGAAGCCGGTCGCGCAAACGGATTAACCGGTCGAAATTGAATATAAGAATGCCCGGGCGTCAGCCTCGCTGACATCTACATCCTCGGTGATGGCGAGTGCAATTGTCTCGATATCGCTTTCCGATAGTGCCAGATGTTGTTCGCAAACCATCGCCCCGATCGGGCCAAAATGACGCATGGCGGCGGCTTCTATGGCTTTCTTCGTCCTCGACTTCAGCGGGCTGGAAGTGTCACCTGGGCTGATCTCACGCGGGCCAGAAACATCGTCGATTTCGGTCGTCATCGTGGTGCTCTCATCCAGCGTGTGTGCGCTTAACTGCGCTAACACCATGCTGGTGTCGAGCGCGTCACCGGTCGCGTCCTGAATATCGGTAGTCGGGTGTTCGGTAATCCTGGCGCGTTCAATCTGGGATATGAACGGCAGCGCCTGCAGGCCTTTCTTGATGCGATAGGTCAACAGCACGATTTCTCCATGATCGAAACCGACCTGAAACGAGTGCTTGCTGTCGCTGACCCCGGTAATCAACCCGCTAAAAGCGTTATGGTGATGGCTTCTCACCAGGTCGACGAAATCATCGTAAAGAATCCAGTTACTCACAATATCTCCGCTGTGTCACACAATACTGCACCGGGTCAAGGCGCTCAGGCAACGAATTCGACTTCGGAACTATGGCCACCCGTCATGAAGGCCGCCTTGACAATTGCCGTCGTCGATCCTTTTCCTGGATGTTCGGAGTCGCAATGGGATGCCCATTCCACGGGCAGCATGGAAATTTCGCGCGCCTGAACCTGGCAGGGCGCAGCCATCAGCGGTGAAATCATCGCGACCACGGTGGATTTGAGAAATTGCATGCTAAACTTCCCCTTACATTTCATATAATTTGCCGGCCATCGAAGAGCACGCCAGACGGTATCGCGCACAATGAAAATTTCCAAGGGTTTTTAATATAATTATCAATGAAATATAGCGATTATATATAATTTACTTGAATAAAAAATCGAACCAGTGATCAATTGAGTATGGACCAGGATTCAAATTTTTCCTCATTTTCTCGCCGATGAAGAAGCCACTTTCAACCGAGGCTCAAAGCGCCTTCGACCGCGAGCATATCTGGCATCCCTATAGCGCCATGCATAGCGATTCACCGGTTTATCACGTCGACTCCGCCGCCGGCGTTTATCTGCACCTGGTCGATGGCCGCAAACTGATTGACGGCATGTCATCCTGGTGGTGCGCGATCCACGGTTACAACCACCCGCGCCTGAACCAGGCTGCCGAGCGGCAGTTGCGGCAAATGGCGCATGTCATGTTTGGCGGGTTGACTCATTCACCGGCGATATGCCTGGTCGAAAAGCTGTTGTCGTTAGCCCCTGAAAACCTGCGCTCGGTGTTCATCTCGGATTCCGGTTCGGTCGCGGTCGAAGTCGCGATGAAAATGGCGATCCAGTACTGGAATGCAAAGGGCGAACCCGAGCGACAGCGGTTTGCGACCCTGCGCAATGGTTATCACGGGGATACCCTGGGCGCCATGTCGGTATGCGATCCGGTAACCGGCATGCACAGTCTGTTCAATTCGGTACTGACGCAGCAGTATTTCGTCGCCAGACCCGCGAGTCGCTTCGGTGAACCCTGCGACCCCAAAGACATCGAGTCACTCGAGACGGTGCTGCAACAACATCATTGGCAAATCGCGGCGCTCATACTCGAGCCAATCGTGCAGGGGGCGGGCGGCATGTATTTTTATTCGGCCGATTATTTGCGGCAGGCGCGTAATTTATGCGATCGCTATGAAGTCCTGCTGATTGCGGACGAAATTGCCACCGGATTCGGCCGCAGCGGAAAACTCTTTGCCTGCGAACATGCTGCGATAACACCCGATATCATGTGTATCGGCAAGGCGCTTACGGGTGGCTACATGAGCCTTGCGGCCACCCTCACCAGCGCCGAGGTCAGCACTACCATCGACCGCGGAAATCCCGGTGTATTCATGCACGGGCCGACATTTATGGCTAATCCGCTTGCCTGTGCGGTCGCCCTGGCAAGCATCGAACTGTTGATCGAATCCAACTGGCAACAGCGCATCGAGCAAATCGAACAACGCCTGACGCAATGGCTGTCACCCTGCAAGCAAATGCCACAGGTCGCCGAAGTGCGCTGTCTCGGGGCAATCGGTGTCGTCGAAATGAAACAGGCGGTCAGGATGACGGCAATCACTCGCCAGTTTGTCGAAGCGGGCGTCTGGGTGCGACCATTCGGCAAACTGGTCTACCTGATGCCGGCCTATGTCATTTCGGACGACGAACTGGAACAGTTATGCCACGCGGTGGTCGAAGTGGTTGCCCGCCAGGTCGATTAAGATTTCCGGCTCGCGGCCGATACCGGCCTAAAGAGGTCGCAATGAAAAAATTAACTGGATTGATATTACTGGCGCTGAGTCAGCTACTGGCGGGCTGTGTCGAGCCCGCGCTGATCGTGGCGCAACCGGGCCCAAGCGTTTCCAGCGAGACGGTGAATATCTATTATATCGAGCGGCCGCACTGTAATTTCGAAACCATTGCTCACATCCGGGTATCCGGCGGTTACTACTCGCTGCAAAAAATGTTGCGCAATATGCGTCGCGAAGCAGCCCAGTTAGGTGCCAGCGGCCTGTACGTGTTGCACACGCAGCAGCTGGATACAAAGGAGTTTCTGGGAACAGCCAGGGCAATCCGTTGCTTGCCCGCCCAGGTTTAGCGGGATCTATTCTTCTTCTTTTTCATCATCGCTCTGTTGTTCGTCCTCGGGGACGTCTTTCAGAATCTTGTCTTTTTCTTCAGGGGTTAATACCACTGTATCTTCATCTCCCATTGCAACCACCTCGGTACTGTATATTTAGATCGTTTTGTGAGTGTTGAGCTTCCCCCAGATTATAGACCAGTTAAAACTCTTTTGTGACCGGTTTCTGGAGGGGAAATAATTAATCTTCGAGGCCGCGTTTATGGCTTGCGCGGATGTTATAATCCGCCGCAGCAGAAATACTTACGGCGCTGTAATATGGGCAGGAAAAAGAACAGGGTGAGCGACAGCATGGGCACGGTTGAGATTCCGGCCGGTGCGCTTTACCAGGCGCAAACCCAGCGCGCAATCGACAATTTCAAAATCAGCCCGCTACGCCTGCCCGCGATCATGATCCGGGCACTGGCGCTACTCAAGCAGGCATGTGCGGCCACCAATACCGAACTCGGCAAGCTCGATGCGGCGCGTGGCGCCGCTATCACCAAAGCAGCCGCGGCGATTGTCGCGGGCGAACACGCCGATCAGTTCCCGCTAGACGTCTTTCAGACGGGTTCCGGCACCAGCAGCAATATGAATCTTAACGAAGTCCTTGCAACCCTCGCCAGCAGCGAAGCCCTGCCGGTTGATCCGAATGATCATGTCAACATGGGACAGAGTTCGAATGACGTTTTCCCGTCCGCAATCCACGTCGCCGCCTGCCTCGGTGTACACGAGGAATTATTGCCGGCAATGCTGGTCCTCGAGGCGGCACTGGCAAAACGTATGGCGCAGCATCATGCAACGATCAAGACCGGACGCACGCACCTGATGGACGCGATGCCGATTACCCTGGCCCAGGAGATGTCGGCCTGGGCCTCGCAGATAAAAAACGATCGCTACCGCATCCAGACGACCCTGACTCGCCTGCAGCAGCTTGCCATTGGCGGAACCGCGGTTGGCACTGGCGTCAATACCAGTCCTGATTTCGGCGCGCGGGTTTGCGACCAGCTAAAGACAGCTAGCGGCATTCGTTTCATGCCGATGGAGAACCTGTTCGAAGGCTTGAGCACGCAAAACACCGCGCTGGAACTCAGCGGCCAGCTGCGCGTATTGGCGACGTCACTGACAAAGATCTGTAACGACTTGCGCTGGATGAACTCGGGTCCGTTGACGGGACTAAGTGAAATCAGGCTCAAACCGCTGCAGCCGGGCAGTTCGATTATGCCGGCCAAGGTCAACCCGGTGATTCCGGAAGCGGTTTTGATGGTCGCTGCCCAGGTCAACGGCAACGACGCCACCATCACGCATGCGGCACAGGCGGGGAACTTCCAGCTGAACGTCATGCTGCCGGTGATCGCTTACAATTTGCTGCAGAGTATCGAAATCCTGGCCAACGCCAATCATCACCTGGCCAGCGTAATCGAAACCTTCAGCGTCAATCGCGAAGTGCTGACGCAAAACCTCGCGCGTAACCCAATCCTCGTGACCGCGCTCAACCCGGTTATCGGTTACCGCAAGGCGGCCGAAATCGCCAAACAGGCACTGCGGCAAAACCGTCCTATACTTGAAGTAGCGATGGAAATGACCGATATCGACGAGTCCAGGCTCAAGGATTTACTCGATCCCGGAAAATTGGCGCGAAATCTTCAGGAAAAACCCGAATAAGTCGCTTGCCTAATTAACATTTTACTTCTAGACTTTGAGCTAAATTTCTGAAATATAAAGGTTTATCTTGATAACGATATCCTCGGGATTCAGATCAACTGTCAGCCTGAGACAGCTGACTGCAACGCTGTTCTTGCTCAGCCTTGCAATCATCAGTCCTCAAACTCAGGCGAGCATCGAACAACAGCGCCTGTTGTTCCACGAGGCGGCACTTGCGCTCGAACGCAACCAGATCAGCAAGTTCAACCGAATGCTGAAACGCCTGGACGACTACCCGGCGAAGCCATACCTCGAATACGACGCCTTCAATCGCAGCGCCAGCCAGGCTAAACCCCAACAAGCAGAGTTGTTTTTTCGACGATTTGGCGACTATCCGTTCGTCTACCACGCGCGCGGAAAATGGCTCAATGTGCTGGCGCGTCGGGGTGACTGGGAAAACTACCTCGAGTTTTTCGATGGTCGAGAAAATACTCGCCTGCAGTGCCTCGCGTTCCAGGCCAGGCTGAAGCTGGATCGGCTCGAAGGTCTGGACGATGAAATCGCCAAGATATGGCTGCACGGTTACTCCCAGCCATCGCAATGCGACCCGGCATTTGAATATTTTCTCAGCAGCCATGAAGCGCCGGAAAAGCTCATCTGGCTGCGTATAGAAAAAGCCTTCAAGGCGCGTCGCCCGAACCTGGCGCGCTACCTCGGCAAGAAACTGGATCCGCAATCCCGTGCCATCGTGGAAACCTGGTACCGGGCGCACAGTCGTCCCGAACGTTCGCTCAAGCAGCTGGCGGATAGCCCTGATACCGAACGCAACCGCGATATCATCGTACATGCGATTGATCGCCTGGCGCGCAAGGACAGCCTCAAGGCGCTCGAATACTGGAACCTGATTCGCGATCAATTCGTTTTTACCCAGCAACAGAAAGATCAGAGCCAGTTGCGCATCGCGCTGTCGGCGGCCTACCAGCATGAACCCGAAGCACGGGCCCTGCTGTCGAATCTAGACCCGGCGAGCATGAATGACCAGGCTCACCTGTGGCTGGCTCGTATCCAGCTGCGCGGCCGTGACTGGTCCGGATTGAAACAAACCATCAACCATATGCCGGCGCATCTACACCAGGAAAACGAATGGCAATACTGGTTGTCGCGCTCGCTGGAAGCCAACGGTCAACTGGTCGATTCGCTGACCCTGCTCGAACAACTCTCGCACAAAAGCAGTTACTACGGATTTCTGGCCGCCGACAAACTCAACCGCGACTACCGCATCGAGCAGGAAAACGCCGCCAGCGTCGAAGTTGACGAGGATTCCTTCCTGGCGACGAATCCTCACCTGTTGCGCGCGCGTGAACTTTATTTCCTGGACCGCCTGGTCGATGCCAAGCGCGAATGGTTTCAGGCCTTGCGCTATCTCGATCAGGATGGCATCAAGCAGGCCGCGACACTGGCGTCGAAATGGAAATGGCACGATAGCGCTATCCGTACCGTCGCCAAAACCCCGCATCGCAACGATTTCAGCCTGCGTTTTCCGATGCCCTACAAGACGCAAGTGCTCGAATTTGCCCAGGCGCGCGAGCTCGATCCATCGCTCATTTACGGCGTGATGCGTCGGGAAAGCCTGTTTGACCCGCTGGCGCGTTCCAGCGTGGGCGCACTCGGGCTGATGCAGTTAATGCCGAGCACCGCGCGCCTGGTAGCCCGCTCGCTCGGCATGAAACGCCCGCGCAAGTCGGATATCCTGCGTGTCGAAAACAATATCCGCTTTGGCACCCACTACCTGAAGACGGTGATGAATCGTTTTGACAATAATGTGGCGCTGGCCGCGGCGGCTTACAATGCCGGGCCGAGCAACGTGCGACGTTGGCTGCCTAAAGATTCGGTGATGTCGGCAGACCTGTGGGTCGAGACCGTGCCTTTCGGCGAAACCCGCAACTACGTTCAGGCAGTACTGGCCTATTCAACGGTGTTTGACAGGTCGAGGGGGAAAAATACCTTGATGTCTAGTCGGATGGGTGATATCAAAACCGAGTATTAGTCAAAATACCCGCTCCGATGAAAATATATGGCGATATCTATTCCGGAAATTGCTACAAACTAAAACTGATTTGCGCGCTGCTGGAAATCGCTCACGAGTGGATCCCGGTTGACATCATGCGCGGCGAAACCCGCGAGGATCATTTTCTCGCGCTCAACCCGGTCGGCCAGATTCCGATTTGCGTGACCGACGATGGCCATACCCTGACCGAATCCAACGCGATACTTTTTTACCTCGCCCAGGGCAGCGATTTATGGCCCGGGGACAGGCTGGCGCAGACGCGCGCACTCGAATGGCAATTCTTCGAACAGTACAATCACGAACCGAGCATAGCCGTGGCCCGGTTTATCGTGGTATACCAGGGGTTGCCGGAGGACCGCCGGCACGAGTACGAAGCCAGGCTCAAGGGTGGTTATCGAGCGCTGGATTTGATGGAACGCCATCTCAGGAATCACAGTTTCCTGGTCGGTCAAGCCTGCAGCATCGCCGATATTTCGCTTTTTGCTTACACCCACGTTGCCGAAGAGGGTGGATTTGATCTGTCATCCTATCCGGCGATCAAATCCTGGATAACCCGTATTCAGCAACTTCCGGGTTATATCGCCATGCCTCCGGCGACTTCCAGATAGACTGCTGACGTAAGTCAATTGTATTAAAAAATCACAATGTTTATACTTCGCTAGCGCTCGACGACAGCGCATTTCAACCACTCACAAGCGAATCCAAAACCGTGACCAATATCAAACTACAGCTCGACAAGATTAAAAACGAACCCGGCTTTATCGCCGCACTGGACCAGAGCGGCGGCAGCACGCCCAAGGCGCTGGCAAATTACGGCGTAGATGCAACTGCCTATAGCAACGACGAGGAAATGTTCGACGTTATTCACGCGATGCGCACCCGCATCGTTACCAGCCCGGCGTTCAACGGGGATCGCATCATGGGTGCAATCCTGTTTGAAAACACCATGGATCGCGAAGTCGACGGGCAGGGCACGGCCGACTATCTGTGGAACGAAAAACGGGTTGTTCCGTTTCTCAAGGTCGACCAGGGACTGGCCGACGAAAACAATGGCGCCCAGGTTATGAAACCCATGCCCGGACTGGATGAGTTGCTGCAAAAAGCCCGGCAAAAAAACGTCTTTGGCACCAAGATGCGCTCGGTAATAAAAACCGCGAACGCCGCTGGCGTTAACGCGGTGGTGGCGCAACAGTTCGAAGTAGGCCGGCAGATTGTCGCCGCCGGGCTGGTGCCTATCATCGAACCCGAGGTCGACATCAACAGCCCGCAAAAATCGGCCACTGAGGATTTGCTCAAGGCCGAGTTAATAGCCCATCTCGATCAACTCGGGGAAGGCCAACTGGTGATGCTCAAACTGACGCTGCCGGAACAGGATAACTTTTACCAGGACTGCATTCAGCATGCCAATGTGCTCAAGGTCGTGGCGCTTTCCGGCGGTTACTCGAGAGAGGAAGCCAATCAGCGACTAGCACGACAAAATGGCATGGTCGCGAGCTTTTCGCGCGCGCTGACCGAGGGCCTGAGCGCCCAGCAGAGCGATGACGAATTTAACCAGATGCTGAAGGCTTCGATAGAAAGCATCTTCCAGGCATCAAATACCTAATATAATCAAAGGATAACCACGACATTATGAAAACCAGGACATTACTCATCTTTCTCGTAGCGCTGCTGGCAAGCGCATGCGCCGCGCCCATGAAACTCAACGCCGGCGGAGAAAAAGTACGCGTACTCGACCCCAGCGAAGTGAGTAGCTGCCGCGAGCTCGGCAGGACCAATACATCGGTTACCTGGGCATTGCTCGGCGTCGAAAGACCCGAAGATGCGATCGGCAAGGAATTACGGATAGTGGCGCGTAACAGCGCCTCGCGCATGGGCGGTGATACGATCGTGCCGTTAACGGTGATTGACAAGGGCGAACAGACCTTTGTCGTCTACAAGTGCATCAATCCTGACGGTTAAGCCTCGATGGTCATCCCGCGGTCCGACGCATCGGGTCAGGCCGCGGGATGACAGTGTTACTGGTTCTGCACCATAACCCGGGTCGCCAGGGCGTGGGAAATCTCGGCGTGGGTCTTGGTGATATCGTCACCCGGGGTACAATGGATCAGCTCGTCACACATGGCCTCGAAACGCAGCTGGCTGGGTCCCTTGATTTCCTGTTCCGAGGTAATACCGTAGATATATTTGCCGTGGGCACGGGCATAGCCGCATTCGAAACCGGTCCAGGCTTCCGCTTCGACTCCTTCGAGAATGCTTCGAGAATGACAATCACGATATCCGCCTTGTCCAGCTCGGACTGGTAGCAGGCCTGAATTTCGCGCTGTGTCATATTCTCCATATCGAAATCGAGGTCAATCTGGGGAATCAGGATTTCCATGTAGGGATTGTCTTCGGTCAGGGTTTCACGCAGATGCAGGTTCCACACACGCGCAGCCTGTGAACTGTTGTATGCCGCGAGGTACGCCCTGATGCCCTGGTGAATGCCCATGTTGACGTTATGCGTGATCGATTCAGGCTCGAGGTTGGTTTCTTTTTGTGCCGCAATCTGTAACGCGTCCTTGAGCGCAATTTCCCCGGTCATCAAGGCATGGCTGATAATCGCGCCGTTGATATTGGGCAGGTAACGCAGACGCGCGATATCGTCCAGCGTTCGTACCGTGCCGCTCGAGTAGACAGGAATCGATACGTCATGGCTGAGCTGTTCGGTCAGGGCCACCGCTTCTTCGAATTCCGAATCCAGCCTTTCGGTACCCTTGTGTATCACGCCAGCGATACCGGTCATCTGCAGATCACGAATCAGGTCCTGCGGCATGAATGCCGTCTGCGTCTTCCAGCCGTCGATCATGACGTACCCGCCACGCGTCGCCAAGTGCACGATAATACCACCCGGATGGCGGCTGGCAGCCTCGACCACCAGCGGCGAATCGGTAATCGCGACGGTCCCCAGCACGACGCGCGCGGCCCCCGCCTCGAACCAGTCATTGATTTGCGCCAGGGTTCTGATGCCACCTGCCACCTGAATCGGGATATCGGTTTCGTTGATGATTTCCTTGATCAGGGTTTCATTGTTCGCACCTTTGGACCTGGCCGCATCGATGTCGACGATTTGCAGCATTTGCGCACCGTCAGCGACAAAGTTGCGCACCGCGTCGCGCGGTTTTACGTCATGAACGATATCGTCGCCTTCAATCGCGGCTCGGGTTACTACCTTGCCGTCCTGCAACTGGATTTCGGGGATGATCAACATGGCCGTTACCTAGCATAGTGTTCTAAATGAGGGGGCCATTGTAACGCCTGATTGTTGCCTGGCGAACACCCTTTATTGCTCCAAAATGATATATTCATGCCTATGAGCGACATAAAACCAGTTCAGATCCCGTTTGCCTTTATTGATGTATGCAAGTCTCCCGGGATAGATTCCATCGGTTACAGCCCGGCTATTTATCAATTTCGTAGCGCCTCATCTACTCCCAGAGATTTTTACGCGAGATACCCAGCGAAGCTGCCGCCTGGCTGATTTTATGCTCATTTTCGACTAGCGCATTGAGAATGGCCTTGCGTTCCGCTACTTCAATCGATTTCTTCAACGTCGTAGTACCGGTTTCCTCATTGTCGTCGTCCTGACTCAGCAGCTCACTGGGGCTGATCCAGGGGGCATCGCATAATGCGACCGCTCTTTCTATAATATTTCTAAGTTCACGCACGTTTCCTGGAAATGGCATCGACTGGAGCTGCAGCTCCGCTTCCCTGGATAAGGCGCCCACAGCGTGCACGCAGATTCCGTCGAGTAGTAGCCTGTCCTCGAGCGATATACGCATGATTTCATCGTCCTCGACGAGGAGTACGCAATAATCGCTAAAATCGTCGCCAACCAGATCCTGTCCCTGCTGGTCATGCATCAGGCGGCCTTTACCCGGATTACCGGCACCGAGACATGGAAGATGGAGCCCTGACCCTGCTCGCTTTCGACTTCGATAATTCCCTGCATGCTCTGGACCAGGCGATACACCACCCAAAGCCCTAAGCCGGTACCATTGGATTTAGTGGTAACAAAGGGATCGAATAGTTGATTTCGTATGCCGGAGGGAATGCCGGGACCGCTATCCCCGACCTCGATGACCAGGAATGCCCCTTTTTCATGCATGTTGAATGTAATCGTGCCGTCGTCAGGAAGCACTTCAAGTGCATTTTTCAAAAGATTGTAAACGATCTGTTCGAGCTTAACGGGGACACAAAGATTCTTATCGGCCTGGTTGTCCCAGATTACCGATATTTCCCGGTCCCCAATATCCGCTGTTATCAATTCCCGCAGGGTGTCTACGTGTTCGACGTTTATATTTTGATCGTTCTCTTCGATCTTAAGCCCAACCAGCAGGTTATGAACGATATCCTTGATCCGATGCAGGCCCTGATCGATAACGGGGAGATAGCGGTTGATCAACTGTAAATGAATCGACGTCAACTTCTCGGAGGTGCCGGGGCGGCGGCTATAGGTACTGCAGCGCTGGTAACGCCCGGTGTGAGTCAGGCGGCGGCTGAAGCAAAATATCCGCGGTGGGGGATAGTCATGAATTTACGGCGATGTATAGGAAAAATTTACACCCTATTCCCATTCCAGCAAGAAAAGAAAGAGATTCACGAAGCAGTCCAGCAGCGGGGTGGCAGGCTCGCCTATTAACAAAATTAAATGATGGTTACTTGTTCGTAACGTTAATTCGATCCAATCGCGTTGTGCAGGTTACTGATCGGTAACGTCAAGTGGCTTTCGTTGTCGTGAAGATAATTTAGTTGATTGAAAACGTTATCATTATTTCTGGCGGTGCAATATTTGCTTACATTATTGTTAATTTATCGAGTCACCGGTCAATGCCGGTTATTCAAACATTTATTCCAGGAGCCTTAAGATGCAAGTTAAAGCCAAGCGGTGTTTTTTCGGTGTACGGGCCAGCGTAATCATGCTCGCGAGTTGGATGCTTCTAAGCACGCCAGCGTGGTCGGCAGAGGTAGAGACGATCGATTGGTCTTCGATTTCTGACGCCAGCCCCCGACTGTTTTACCCAGGCCAATCCAGTTATCAGTGGTTACGTTCCGACGAACATAAAAAGGCGAGCAATGAGACCAAGTCGGGGGAAGCCTGCCTGCAATGTCATAAGGGCGAGCAGAAGTCATTGGGGGGGATCCTGGTGGTAGAAAACAGACTCGAGCCAGATCCGATTGAGGATAAAGAGGGTTATAAGCGTCTCAAAGTCAGGGCCGCGCACGATGCCACCTACCTGTATCTGCGCTTTTCCTGGAAGAGTGACGGGGATCGTGTCGGCGACCAGGGCACCTTCATGCGCTTTGATGGTACTGAGTGGAGTTGGTATGGCAATCACCGGCAGCATGAGGCGGTGATCGATGAGGAGCAGCCGGCCATCTACCCCGACCGCCTGGGGATCATGATGGGGGATAGTCAGGTGCCGATCTACTCCGAACAGGGATGCTGGTTGACCTGTCATGAGGCGCTGGTCGGTATGCCTGACGAAGCTGACGAGGACGAAGTGGCTGAACACCCTGTCATCAGTCAGCTCTATAAAGATTTCGGCATAATTAACCGCTATGTGCGTAAGTATCTCCCCGGTTCTCGTTCCGAGGGTACCGACTGGGACGCGGTAAAGACTGCGGATGAACTGAAGGCCTTGCGCAATGAGGGAGGGTTTCTCGATCTGATTATCTGGGATGCAGCGCTGACCAATCCCGGCGGCTTTGCCGCGGATTTTAACGTGCTGGAGATGAAACAGGTCGATGCAGGCAAAAGTCCGCTGCTGCCCAACGGTAAGATGTTGGCGGGACCGGCGCTGATGTTTGATAGTGCCAAGCTCGGTTACAGTGTATTGACCGAGGCAGATCTTGACGATGCCTCCAAGTCGAAGTATTTGGTGGTTGGTAGTTCCACGGTTCCGGTATCCGGCACCTTCAAGGAGGGGGACATTTTGCCCGCTCATATTATCGATAAGACGGCGGCGGATGGCTCGGCGATGGATGTGGACTATGCCAGGGGAACATGGGAGGATGGGACTTATACCCTCGTTATGCGCCGAAAGCTGGATACGGGTCATCCAGAGGATGACCTGATTATGCAGCCCGGCGGCATCTATTCTTTCAGTTTCTCCATTCATGACAATGCCACCGGAAAGCGCGCGCACCTTGTCTCCTTTCCGGTGACGGTCAGTATCGGGCCTGGTACGGCCGATATCCAGGCGGCGACGCTTCCGTAGTGGCTCCCGGGATGTCTCGTTCAGTGGAAACAAAAAAGAGGTTGCACAAGGGGAGGCTGGGTAAATGTTTAAGCAACGTGGTGTCAGAATAGCGGTTGCTGTTTTTGGATTGGTTTTTATTCTGGGTCTGTTCCTGTTTGAACCGGTCACCCGGCAATTCGTGGCGAATGACGATCTTTGCTCCTACTGCCACGTGGATCGGGAATATCGCTCGGAGGTGCGACTCTCTTATTCAAAGGCCCACCCGCTAATTATTGCGGCCGATGAGCCGTCAGATAAGGTGTCGGAACAGGCGGCCTGTGTCGAATGCCATTTGCCCACGGGATTGGCTAACACTTTCTACGCCTATACCCATTTTGCCAGTCTTACCGATCTGTTCGGTCATTTTCGTGATCGCATGGGTGAGCGTGCAGGGGCATGGATTCCTGCTCGCCAGGTGGCGGCTTTCCGGGTGCGTGACCGGTTATTTGAATATGACAGTGAGACCTGTCGTAGCTGCCATATCGAGGAAGAAATCGAGCCCAAGCGGGAGCGTGGAATAAATGCGCACAAAAAGGCATTGGACGAGCAGATGACCTGCATCGAGTGTCACTATAACGAAAAACACCAAAGCGT
>CAMYML010000096.1 GCA_947259305.1 uncultured Gammaproteobacteria bacterium
ATACAATCATGTGGCTCAAGGAAGAAATCAGCGATCACGAAATCGTCCTGATCTCGAAAGATATCAACCTGCGTATCAAGGCTACCATCCTCGGTATCAAGGCTGAAGACTATGCCAACGACCGGGTAGTCGATGACCTCGATCTGCTGTTCAGCGGATCGCGCCAGCTCGCCAGCGATTTCTGGGAGGTTCACGGCAAGCAGATCGAAAGCTGGCAGGAGGAAGGCAAGGCCTATTACGAGGTTGCCAGCGTCGAAGGCGAGGAGTGGTTTCCCAATCAGTTCATCTACATGGACAGTGAATTCGAAGCCATCGTACGCAAGCGCAACGAGACCGGGTTCCTGATCGAAGTTTGCCAGAACTACTATGGCCAACGGCATTCCGTGTGGGGTATCACCGCACGCAACCGGGAACAGAATTTCGCCCTGAACCTGTTGATGGACCCAGAGATCGATTTCGTCACGCTATCAGGTAGCGCCGGCACCGGCAAGACGCTGCTGGCGTTAGCGGCGGGTCTGACCCAGACGCTCGACCAGGGGCTGTACAAGGAAATCATCATGACCCGGGTTACCATTCCGATCGGCGAAGATATCGGCTTCCTGCCGGGTACCGAGGAAGAAAAAATGACCCCGTGGATGGGTGCGCTGATGGATAACATGGAGGTACTGACCGGCAGCGATCAAAAGGATTCCTGGGAACAGGCGGCGACCAATGATTTGTTGCGCAATCGGATCAAGATTCGCTCGCTTAATTTCATGCGCGGTCGCACCTTTCAGAATAAGTACATCATAATCGACGAGGCGCAAAACCTGACTTCGAAGCAGATGCAAACGCTGGTTACGCGCAGCGGCACCGGCACCAAAATCGTTTGCCTCGGCAATCTCAAACAGATCGATACGCCATACCTGACCGAAACCACCTCAGGCCTGACTTACGTCGTCGACCGCTTCAAGCACTGGGAGCACAGCGGCCATGTCACACTGATGAGCGTCGAGCGTTCACGTCTCGCCGACTATGCTTCGGAGATGCTATAGAGTTTTTTTCAGAAACCCGGGAATCAATCGGCCAGGGTAATACCTGAAGTATCTGGCGGTGGCGGATCGGCTTCCTTCTTTGCAGTGCTGAGCTCACTGCCCACCGGGGCGATATCGAACCCGGTAATATCGATATCGGGTTCTTCCGGCGCCTGGTAATCATCCTTCAATTCGCTACCGACGGGTGCGATCGAAACCGCCAGGTCCTCGATCTGATCACCAGTTATGCCAAGGGGGTCGGTTTGTGGCGGTGGTGCCACATCGCCGTCATAGCCGGTTTCATATTCCTGCGCTACGGACGCAGCCGCGGCCGCTGGCTCAGCTGCGGGCGCTGCTCCGGCTGCAGCTGCAGGCTCGGCTAGCGGTGCCGCTGCGGCAGCACCGCCGGTCTGCACTATTTCGCACTCGGCACCGGCGCGAGTGAGCGCGGTCTGATACTTGCTGGCAGTGGCCTGATTGATGTTTTTCTTGATGACGATGCGCTTGCCGGAAAACAGCTGGGCCAGCTTGGCTTCGTCGGCATTGAACATCTTGCCGACCCGGGCCTTGACCTCGTCCGGATTCGCGCCATCGCTGACCTTACCGGAAAATGCGACTTCGAATAATTGATCACTCATGTCATGATTCCCCTTACTGCTGCACTATACTATAGAACATATTTCATGATCCGGTAGCTATGACCAAAAACACGGAAATCACCCGCCTGACGCCACATGGGCACATGGACATCCTGTCGCAACTCGAAGTCAGTCAGCTCAAGCGGGGCAGCGTCGACGACGGCCTGTATGAAACCTTCCGGCGCTGTGCGCTGGCTGTTTTGAATGCCGACAGCCTGACCGACGACGCCCGCGAGGTGCTGGAGCAATATCACGACTTCGAAATTCGCGTGGTGCAGCAGGAACGCGGCATCAAGCTCGAGATAAAAAACGCGCCGGAGAGCGCCTTCGTCGACGGTCGGGTCATGACCGGTATTCAGGAACAGTTGTTCGCCGTACTGCGTGACGTTTCCTATGTCAAAAACAAGATTGCGTCGAACACAATTCTCGATACCGGAACCAGCGAAGGCATTACTAACGTGGTGTTCCACATCCTGCGCAATGCGCGCGTGTTGATTCCGGAAACCGAACCCAACCTGGTGGTTTGCTGGGGCGGTCACTCGATCGAGCGTCTCGAATACGACTATTGCAAGGAGGTCGGCTATCAGCTGGGTCTGCGAGGTCTGAATATCTGTACTGGTTGTGGCCCGGGCGCGATGAAGGCGCCGATGAAAGGTGCCGCGATCGGGCACAACAAACAGCGCGTTCGCGAGGGTCGTTACGTCGGTCTGACCGAACCAGGCATCATTGCCGCTGAATCGCCGAACCCGATCGTCAATGAGCTCGTGATTCTGCCGGATATCGAAAAACGGCTCGAGGCGTTCGTCCGCGCGGGACACGGCATCGTCGTTTTTCCAGGCGGCGTCGGCACCGCCGAAGAGATTCTGTTTTTGCTAGGGATATTACTGAATCCGAAAAATCACCTCATCCCCTTCCCGTTAATCCTGACCGGCCCCGCATCCGCGCGCGAGTACTTCAGCCAAATCGATGATTTCATCAAGCTGACGCTTGGACGGGCGGCGCAGGAATACTACAGCATCATCATCGACGACCCGGTTAAGGTCGCGCACGAGATTGCGGCCGGGCTCGAATCGGTGCGCAATTTCAGGCGAGAGCATTCCGATGCCTATTATTTCAACTGGATTCTGAATATCAACCACGAGTTTCAAAAACCCTTCGATCCCAGCCACGAAAATGTCGAGTCACTGGTCATAAGACGGGATCAACCGCTGCATTCGCTGGCCGCCGATTTACGCCGCGTGTTTTCGGCGATTGTTGCCGGCAACGTCAAGGCCGAAGGCATTCAGCGCATCGAACAATACGGGCCATTCAAAATCTGCGGTGAAGCTGAAATCATGCAGGCGCTCGATGCCTTGCTGCATTCTTTCGTCGAGCAGGCGCGCATGAAAGTTCCAGGCAAAACCTACACCCCTTGTTATTACCTGCACAACCAGTGAAAATCCGCCCGGTTGATCGCGCAACAGGGCCGTCAACTTTTCATCCATTGCATCATGAATTACCGGGTCTCGCTTTCATGTAGCACTACCTGAAAAGCGTCAAGGGGTATTCTGCAACACAGGCGCGTTCGCCGATATTCGATATCTGGGAAATGAAGCCGCAATGGCAGACCTTCATGGAGCTCGACGCCGCCAGCTTGAGTCTCAGCCAGGATTGAGTCGGCGGTAATCCTCGAGTAGCCTGCGTTCGGCACGGATGCCGTTAAAGCAGTAGGCACTGACGCAGATCAGCACCACCGCGCTGCCGATCAAGGTCAGCAGGCTGGGCTGTTCGCCAACGCCGATCCAGACCCAGATCGGTCCCAGGATCGACTCGGTCAGCGAGAACAGCGCGACTTCCGAAGCCATGATGTAGCGCGTGGCCACGGTAAAACACCAGAAACCAATCCCAAACTGCAGGCAACCCATGGTAATTGCGATAATCAGATCGTGGTTCGAAATCGCGAAAGATTCGACGCAAAATCCCGCGATCCCACCCATGACGATGCCACTCAGGCAGGTCGCAGGCAGCATGTCGATACCGCGTTTGTCGCGGATGATCAACAGAAACACGACAAATGACGCGACCACGCCCAGCGCGGCGACGTTGCCCAACCAGCGCCCTTCGAGCAGCCCATCGGCAAACATCAGGCCGATGCCGGCAAGTGAAACCAGCATCGCCAGAACGCCGAAACGAGATGTTTTCTCGCCCAGTACCAGCCAGGCCACAAAGGCCGTGGCCAGCGGGGCCGCGCCGATAATGAATACCGCGTTGGCAACCGTCGTCCACAGGATGGCAAAGATATAGCAGATCGATCCGAGGCCCAGCACCAGGGCAGCCCACAGCCCGGGTTTACCGATTGCGCGAAAAGCCGGGCCAATATTCGATCGATAGCGCAGCAGCAGCAGCAGGAACAAGGTAAACGAAAAGGTAATGCCGCGATAGAAGAGGATTTGCCATCCGCTGGCGGCTTCGATATTTCTCAACAGGATACCCGAGGTGCTGAGGAAAAAACCGCCGATGATAACCAGCGTTACGCCGTAACCGTATCTACGTTCCATAGATGCGGCTTACGCAGGATTCATCGCGGCCAACGAGCCGGGATCTTGCAACGACGGCGTGTTGCGAGATCCCCGCTCGCGCGGGGATGACTAGCACTGAGTGAAATCACTGGCTGCCTGGTTACGGTAGCTTGACCACTGCCCGGCCGCGGATCTTGCCATCGAGAATATCCTCGGCCGCCTGGGGCAGGTCCTTGAAATCGAGATCGAAGGAAAGCTCGTCGAGCAGCTTGGGATCGAGGTCGGAGGCCAGTCGTTGCCAGGCAATTTTTCGTTTGGCGATCGGTGCCATCACCGAATCGATACCATACATTGAGATCCCGCGCAGGATAAAAGGCGCCACGGTGGTCGGCAGGCTCATCGATTCGGCCAGACCACAAATGGCGGCAGCACCGCCGTAGCTGAGCTGACTGAGCACGTTAGCCAGAGTATTACCGCCGGCGACATCGATCGCTCCCCGCCACAGTTCCTTGCCAAGCGGGCGCGCCTTTTCGGCGAAACCCGCACGATCGAGCACATCCGCCGCACCCAGACCGGTCAGAAAATCCCGCTCCTGCATACGTCCAGTGGTTGCCACCACGCGATGGCCGAGTTTACTCAGGATGGCGAGCGCAATGCTGCCAACGCCGCCTGAAGCCCCCGTAACCAGGATATCGCCGTCGCCGGGGCTGATACCGTGGTTCTCGAGCGCCATCACGCTCAGCATCGCGGTGTAACCGGCGGTACCGATCGCCATGGCGTGCCGCGTATCGAGACCTGCGGGCACCGGCACCAGCCAGTCGCCGCTGACGCGCGCCTTTTGCGCAAAACCGCCCGAATGCCCTTCGCCGACGCCAAAACCGTTCAGAATAACCCGATCGCCCTCAGCGAAATCGGCGTGACTGGATTCGATTACGGTGCCGCTGAAATCGATTCCAGGGGTCAATGGAAACTTGCGAATAACGGGTGACCTGCCGGTTAATGCCAGACCGTCTTTGTAATTTAGTGTGGTGTATTCGACGCGTACGGTAACGTCGCCCTCCATTAAATCACTATCGTCGAGCTGCGTCAGCGTGCAACGCTGACCTGCATCGCTTTTGCCAATCTGGTACGCCTGAAACTGTTCTGACATGAAATGGCCCACCAACCCTTAATTTGTAAGACAAAAGCATGTTAAAGTAATTGATCTACAAATGCATCACAAAACTAGGGTCTTAAACGTGCAGGAAAATGTAATCGTCAAGGCAAGCATTTCCAAACAGATCGCCGAACAGTTACGTAGCGCGATTGTCAACGGGCAATTCAAAATCGGCGAACGTTTGCCGACCGAAGACGAGCTCGCTCAGCGTTACGGCGTGTCGCGCCCGAGCGTGCGAGAAGCCTTGAAGCGGCTCGCCGCGCAAAATCTGGTGCGCGCCAGGCGCGGTCCTACCGGGGGCAATTTCGTGGTGCAGCCCAGTTATGCAGAGCTCGCCGAATCCCTGAGCGGCGCGGCCACCCTGCTGGTAGGAATGGGCGCGCTCGGCATCGAGGAAATTATCGAAGCGCGCCGTATCCTGCAGGGCAGCTGCCTGCAACAGGCGATTGCCAATGTCAGCACAGAGCACTTACAAAATATCGAGACCGCGCTAACGCGCCAGCAGGATCCGGAAATCAGCGATGAAGATTTCTGCCAGGCGGATGTCGCCTTCCACCGCGCGCTGGTCGACGCCACCGACAATGGCATGTTGCGATTCGTGATGTACACCGTAATCGAAGCGCTGATCCCGGTGACCAATATGGTGGTTACCGTAGTGCGCGAACGCAGCGATATCATCTCGCTGCATCGGCAAATGTTGGATCATCTCGCTCAGGGCAATTCGGCCGCACTCAGGGCGAAGATGGATGAATTACTCGACTACCTGCTGGAAAAGTTTGCACAGGCCAGCGCCAAGCGTGCTTAGGAGAGTGTCAGGCTGTCGCCGCCGAAGAAGAAGTAGGCGGCTACCCCGAGTAATGCGATGATAATGGTGATGCCGATTCGCGCCGTGCGCAGGTCGGCGGCGCGATCCTTCTCGAAGCCATGAATGATTTCACCAATCCGACGCAATGCGCTGTGCGCTAGCTTGCGTTTTTTATAATCTTCGACGACCGCTTCGGATCTATCTGTATCAGCTGTCATGACGCCTGTTTTTACCTCGCAATGCGATTTATAATGGACTCCGATCTCAAATTTTACAAATGTAACTGTTTCACAGTATCGATAGAGGGCAAAAATTGATTCCAATTATCCTGTCCGGTGGCTCCGGAACCCGTCTGTGGCCTTTATCGCGCAAAATGTATCCAAAACAGTTCCTCAGCCTGTTACACGACGAAACCATGCTGCAGCGGACGCTTAAACGGCTCGAGCAGTTCGAACACGCCGCCCCCACCGTGGTTTGCAATGACGAGCATCGTTTCATTGTCGCCGAACAGGCACGTCAGATCGGCATCGAGGATTTATCAATAATTCTCGAGCCTTTCGGCAGAAACACCGCACCGGCAATCGCCGTTGCCGCGGTTCATGCCGCGCAGCAGGCCGATAACCCGGTATTGCTGGTGTTAACCGCCGATCACGAAATTCCGGACCAGCAGGCCTTTACCGATGTCGTCAATCAGGCGCTGCCGCTGGCCGAGGCCGGCAAACTCGTTACCTTTGGCATCGTGCCGACTTACGCGGCTACTGGCTACGGCTATATCAGGCGAGGCGACGCGAGCGGTAACGGGTTTATCGTTGACGAGTTCGTCGAAAAGCCCGATCGGGCAACCGCCGAACAATACCTGGCCTCGGATGAATACTACTGGAACAGCGGCATGTTCATGTTTCGTGCACAGACCTATCTCGACGAACTGGAAAAATTCAATCCCGCGATGGTCTCTCATTGCCGCCAGGCGGCGGCCGACATGAGCGAGGATATCGGCTTCCTCAGACTCGACGCGGAAGCCTTTGCCAGCTGCGAGGCCGATTCCATCGATTACGCGGTCATGGAGAAAACCGGACTCGCCTGCGTGGTGCCGATGGATGCCGGCTGGAGCGATATCGGCAGCTGGTCGTCACTGTGGGAACAGGGAGAAAAAGACGTGCATGGCAACGCCATTCGTGGCGATGTCATCACCACCGACACCGAAAACTCGATCGTGCATGCCGAAAGCCGGCTGGTCGCCACGGTCGGCGTCAGCGACCTGGTGATAGTCGAAACCCAGGACGCGGTGCTGGTAGCCGGCAAGGAAAAAGCGCAGGAAGTAAAACAGATCGTCGAAAAACTCGCGCTAGAAAACCGTGAGGAAGAAAACTTTCATCGTATCGTCTATCGCCCCTGGGGCAGCTTCGACTCGGTCGACGAAGGTGAGGGTTACAAGGTTAAACGCATCAGCGTCAAACCCGGTGCGCGCCTGTCAAAGCAAATGCATCATCATCGCGCCGAGCACTGGGTCGTGGTGCGAGGCACCGCGCGCGTATTCCGCGATGACGAAATTTTCGACCTGCAAGAAAACGAATCGGTTTTTATCCCGCTCGGCACCACGCATTACCTCGAAAACCCGGGCGACGAACCGCTCGACATCATCGAGGTGCAGTCGGGTACTTACCTCGGCGAGGACGATATCGTGCGCTTCGACGATATTTACGGCCGCAGCGACAAATAGTTGCACTATTATTGATCTGGATCAGCGCGGTATGCCGACGAAATTGGATATTCGTAAGCTATGACCGAACAGGACCCAAATCAGTTTGACGATACCCAGCTCGAGGAATCCCTCGAGCATCCCGACTGGTTTAAAATCAGCCTCGGCGACCTGAATGACGATGTCGCGGAGGCTCGCGCCAGTGGCAAGTTCGGCATCATGGTTTATTACGGCCAGGAACGCTGCGCCTATTGCGCACAGTTTTTCGAAGTCAACCTGGGTGACGCAAGCATCACGCGTTACCTGCGTGAGCATTTCGACGTGATCCCGATCGATATCTGGGGTATCGAGGATTTCGTCGATACCGACGGTAGCAGTTATAGTGAACGTGAATTATCGATACTTTATAAAACCAACTTCACGCCGTCGCTGGTATTTTATGACCGCGGCGGTAAGCCGGTATATCGCTTGCGCGGCTATTACCCGCCTTACCAGTTTCGCGCAGTGCTGCAGTACGTCACCGAAGGTTTCTACCGCGTGGAGAAATTTCGCGACTACCTGGCACGCGCCGAGCCCGGGCTTTTTTTTACCTCCGGCGAGTTGATCGACAGGGATTTTTACCAGGGGCCGCCCTACAACTTCGACCGCAGCAAAAAAAGTTCGGACAAGCCGCTCGCGGTCATATTCGAGCAGGGTTCCTGCCATGCCTGTGAACTGTTGCATACAGGCCCGCTGTCACAGGATCAAATCCTCGGCGAAATCGAGAAAATGGACGTGGTGCAGTTAAACCTGTTTGCCGACACCGAAGTAATCACCCCGGCAGGCACAACCACCACCGCAAAAAAGTGGGGACATGACCTCGGCCTGTTTTATACTCCGACTATTGTGCTGTTCAGCCCCGAGGGCAAGGAGATCATGCGTGTTGATTCGGTGGTTCAGTTTTACCGTTTGTGGGGCGTGCTCGACTACGTCAACCGGCGCGGCTACGCGACAGGCATCGATTATCAGGGCTGGCGCCTGCAACAGCGCGAGACCGTCGATTAACCAGGTTTATCGATGACATCCGGGTCAAGCAGACGCGATTCCCTGTCGCAACAGGTGATCGACACCTGCATCGCGATGAATACGCAGGGTATCAACCAGGGTAATGCCGGCAACGTCAGCCTGCGCGTCGAAGATGGCTTCCTGATTACACCCTCGGGTCTGGCCTACGATCGATTGCAGCCCGCCGATATCGTCCTGGTTGGCCTGGACGGCACTTCACAAGACCGCCTGCAACCGTCCAGCGAGTGGCGCATGCACCGAGATATCTATGCCAATCGCGCCGAGGCCGGCGCCGTACTGCACGCCCATTCCACCTTTGCCACCACGCTCTCCTGCCTGCGTCTCGATATCCCGGCGTTTCATTACATGATCGCGGTCGCGGGCGGCAGCGACATCCGCTGCGCCGATTACGCGCTGTTCGGCACCCAGGAACTATCCGACAATATGCTAGCAGCGTTGCGCGACCGCCGCGCCTGCCTGCTGGGCACGCACGGCATGATCTGTTTTCACGACAACCTCGACAAGGCGTTATGGCTCGGCGTCGAAGTAGAAACCCTGGCAAAACAATACTGGCACGCGCGCCTTGCGGGCGACCCGGTAATCCTGGGTGATAGCCAAATGCAGGCAGTCATGGCCCGATTTGCCGGCTACGGCAAGCAGCCGGATCGCGATGACTGAGCGATGAACGTCGACGGCAAGCCCTATCGTAGCATCTGGCTCAACGCTGATGGCATCTCGATCGACGTCATAGATCAAACCCGACTGCCCCACGAATTCGAAATCCTTAACCTGCAAACGCTCGACGATAGCTGTGCCGCGATTCGCGATATGGTGGTGCGCGGTGCGCCATTGATCGGCGCCACCGCGGCTTACGGGTTTTACCTCGCAATGCGGCAGAACGCTTCCGATTCGGCGATGGTTAGCGCCTACGAGGCGCTTTACGCGACGCGACCGACCGCGGTCAACCTGCGCTGGGCGCTGGATCGAATGCAGGCCGCGCTAAAGCCTGTAGCGACGCACAAACGCGCCGCGAGCGCACTCGACGAAGCCAGTGCTATCGCCGAACTCGATATCGAAATCAACCAGGGCATCGGCAGGCACGGATTAGAACTGATTCAGGATATTGCCACCGGAAAACAGCCCGGCGCCGCAGTCAATATCCTGACTCACTGTAACGCCGGCTGGCTCGCGACGGTCGACTGGGGCACCGCGACCGCGCCGATTTACATGGCCCATGAGGCGGGCATCCCGCTCCACGTCTGGGTCGACGAAACCCGCCCGCGCAACCAGGGCGCGAGTCTGACCGCCTGGGAACTCGGCCATCACGGCGTACCCCACAGCCTGATCGTCGACAATGTCGGTGGGCATCTGATGCAGCACGGCATGGTCGACCTGTGCCTGGTCGGTAGCGATCGCACTACGCGCTCGGGCGACGTCTGCAACAAGATCGGAACCTATCTGAAAGCGCTCGCGGCATTTGACAACAAGGTACCTTTTTACGTCTGCCTGCCGAGCACGACCATCGACTGGAGCATCAGCGATGGTTTGCAAAACATACCGATAGAACAACGCGATAGCGCCGAAGTATCAGAGATAAAAGGTCGTTTACCAGACGGTGAAATCGGTTCGGTAGCGATAACGCCGCAAGACACAGCGGTGGTTAACTATGCATTCGATGTTACGCCGGCAAGGCTGGTAACCGGTTTAATAACCGAATCCGGGGTCGTCAAAGCCAGCGAGGAATCGTTAAGCCGGGCCTTCCCCGGGCATTTGTCCACGCTTTAGCCGATGGCAGACACCTGGGCAGTCTCGAGGATTTACAGATTCGCCTGGATCGCAGTTGAATCCTAGGAATATTTGCGCAAGATAGTCAGGCCGTCGCCGATCGGTACCAGTGACAGATCAAACCGCCCGGGCGCCCTTTCGTGCAGCCAGCTGTTGAGCTCGCGCAGCGCGACCGTATCGGCGCTGCTATCCCCGGGGTCCGCTACCGAACCACTCCAGAGCACGTTATCCAGCGTAATCAGGCCACCATTGCGCACCAGCGACAGGCAGGATTCGACGTAGGCTTTATAGCCGGATTTATCGGCGTCGATATAGGCGAAGTCGAAAGCGCCTTCGAAGCCTTCATCGATCAGCCGATCCAGGGTCTGCTGCGCCGGACCCAGCTGCAGGTCGATACGCGACTGGACATTGGCCGCCTGCCAGTGCTCGCGTGCGACGCTGGTGAATTCCTCGCTCAGATCGCAGCAGGTCATTTTCAATGCGGGCATCCCGATCGTCAGGCGCAGGCTGGTATAGCCGGTAAAAGTGCCGATTTCGAGGCCATTGCGCGCATCGATCATTTTGCACAGCAACATCAGCAATTGCACCTGCTCCGGCGAACTGATCATATTGGCGTCGGGCATAGCCAGAGTCTGCTCGCGCAACCGCGCGCAGGCCGCGGGCTCATGCAGCGAAACCTCCAGTAAATACTGTTGCAGCCTGTCATCGAGGCCAATTGACGATGTCGACATGCTAGACTCCTCCCGAATCTATCTACACACTTAATAACCCCGTATTATTTGGGGTTGAGATTCTTTTTTTGGACCCATACCTTGCCTGAATAGATGCTTCATTCTGACTTAAGCCGGGAGACAACTCAATGTCGCTGCACCTGATAAGTTTCAAAACCTGTCCCTTCGTTCAGCGCGCGGTGATTACGCTGAAACACAAGAATATCGATTTCGACATAACCTATATCGACCTGGCCGATCCACCCGACTGGTTTCTCGAAATCTCGCCGCTGGAAAAGGTCCCGGTGCTAAAGGTCGATGATGAAATATTATTCGCACTAAGGAACAATATACAATGTATCAATTGTGAATCTTTGGAGGAATTGGGAGTTATAGATGGAATTGCAGGGGCCCAGGGATTGCATGCCAAGATTGCCATAATGTCTTTCAGAGTGATCCATGGTTGCTGATCTTTGATTCATCGAATAACGAGCTGATCGAGATCCGGGCGAGTACTGACGGTAGCCTCGATACGCAGACCTTCAGGCGAATCGACGCT
>CAMYML010000097.1 GCA_947259305.1 uncultured Gammaproteobacteria bacterium
CCGCGTCAATGCAATTTGCCCCGGCTACGTCGATACCCCGATGCTGCAAAGCTTCTTCGGTGAATCCGGCGACATCGAATCGTTAAAACAGGCGGTGCGCGACGTGCATCCAATCCGACGCTACGGCACGCCTGAAGATATCGCCAACCTGGTTAACTGGCTCGCTTCCGATGAAGCCCGGTATGCCGCCGGCCAGCTGTGGATCATCGATGGCGGCCTCAGCGCCCAGGTCCAGCAGATGAAGCTATGAGCCGCCTGCAAGAAAAAACCGCGCTGGTGACTGGCGGCCGCCAGGGAATCGGGCGCGCGATCGTCGACTGTTTTGTCGCCGCGGGCGCCCGCGTGATGACCTGCGGCCGCGGCCCCAGGCCCGATGATTTGCCGGCGGCGGTAATCTGGGAAACCACCGATGTCGCCGACCGAGCCGATGTCGACGCGCTGAGCGACCGGGTCGTGGCGGAATTTGGCGAACTCTCGATCCTGGTCAACAACGCCGGGGTGCAGATCGAAAAGACTATCGTCGAGACCACCGACCAGGACTGGGATCGGTTGATGGGCGCCAACGCGAAGGGCGTATTCATGCTCTGCCGCGCCTGTATTCCGATCATGTCCAGAGGCGCGTCGATCATCAATATCGGCTCGATTTCCGCCACCACCGCCGACCCCGGGCTCGCGCTTTACAATGCCTCCAAGGCCTTCGTTCAAGGTTTGACCCGTTCGATCGCGGTCGACCACGGCCCCGCTATCCGCTGCAACGCGATCAGCCCGGGCTGGATCATGACCGGCATGGCGCACGCCGCATTTGCGCTCGCGAACGATCCCGCAGCGGCGCAGAAAGATGCGCTGGCGCGCCATCCCGCGGGCCGCTTCGGCGCACCCGACGATATCGCCAAACTGGCGCTGTGGCTGGCTTCTGACGACGCCGCTTTCGCCACCGGCCAGTGTTATACCCTCGATGGCGGCATGACCGCGGCGTCCCCACTTAATCCTGGACTGTTCTAGAATAATTACCTATATGTGAACAGTGGCGCTAAAGTATGCGCTATCCGCTTCTATGCTCGGATTAGCTAGCGGCCACACTGACCAGGGCTATTGGATGTCAATCGATACTGACGAGATCGTATTAATACTGTCGGGCGTCGAGATCCTGCAGGATCTCGACGTCGAAGTGATCGAAGACATCGCCGAACACATCGAGATCGTCGAATTCAAGGCGGGCGACATGGTCGTGGAAAAAGGCCATATGGGCAACCGCATATACTTTATCTTCGAAGGTAAAGTAGAAGTCCAGATCCCCGACCCCCAGGGCGATATCAAAAGCCGCATCATGCTCAAGAAAGGCGAAGTGGTCGGCGAAATTTCGCTGCTGATCAATTCGACCTATTCGGCCGACATCGTCGCTTTGACCGACACCACCTCGTTTTACCTCGATCACGATCACTTCAAGGATTTAATCGAGAAGCATCCCGACTTCGCCGAGGTGATGACGCAGCTGATGACCAGCCGCATGGCGCAGAACGGCGGCATCAATCGGGTCAGCAAATACGAACTCAGGGGCAAGCTCGGCGAAGGCAATATGGCCACAGTGTTCAACGCCTGGGACCCGGAGCTGGAGCGCGAAGTGGCGATCAAGATGTTGAAATACAAGCTCGCCTACGATGACAAGTTTCTCGATCGCTTCGAACAGGAAGCCAAGACAATTGCGAGCCTGAACCATCCGAATATCGTCAACGTGTTCGAGGTCATCGATGAATTTTCGACCCGCTTTATCGTCATGGAAAAATTGCATGGCCAGGATCTCTCCGAGATACTGAAGGACAAGGGTGCGTTTGACCTGACCGCAACCCGCGAAATCCTGTCGCAGGTTGCGAGCGCGTTGCAGTATGCGCACAAGCATGGCGACAAGGGCATCGTGCACCGCGATATCAAGCCGTCCAATATCGTCGTCGATAACTATGGCAACATCAAGCTCACCGATTTCGGTATCGCCGGCCCGCCGCAGGACAAGGACGTCAACATCGAGGGCACACCTTCCTACCTGGCGCCGGAAATCATCAACGGCGATTTGCTCGACGGGCGCGCCGACATCTATGCGCTCGGCGTGATGGCGTTTCATATGCTGACCAACAGCCTGCCCTTCAGCGCCTCGACGCTGGGCAAGCTGCTGAAGATGCAGGTCAATCAGAAACAGGCCTGGCTGAGTTTATCGAAAGCGCCCTGTCCAAGGAGCCCGATGACCGCATATCGGACTGGGACGAAATCCGCAGGATTCTCAAACCCGCCGGGCAGTTCCATCTGCAGCTCGAGCCCGACGAACTGGCGATAACCATCCGTTTTCACGATACCTCTTATCAACAGTCAGCCAGTTTCATCAACGCAATGCAAAAGCTGTTACAGGAAGAAGGCATCAACCACGAAATCGAAATGCACCGCGGCAGCGACGCAGACGAGTAGCGGCTATCATCCCGCAAGCGGCCTGGGCTTTCGACTCCGTCGACTCCATCCTGATTCGCCAGGGTTCCGTCAGTCATCTAACTTGTCATACCGCGGTCAAGCCCACTGCTGTCCGGTCAAGCATCTAGAAGATGATTGTAACTGTCACCCTCGCGGCAAAAAAACTGTCACCCCGCGGCTTGACCTACTACTGTCCGGTTGAGCATCCATTAATTGTATTAATTGTCACCCCGCAGCTTGACCGCGGGGTCCAGCCTGTTTGCCGTTGATTTTTGGATACCGCCGGTACGACGCATCGGGTCGAGCCGCGGGGTGACAAACCAGGGGTCAACCGGGCTCGAAATGGAGTAACATTTGCCGCTGGATTACCCTGCGACGGAAAACATCGATCAACACTTCAAACCAACTGCGGCGTCATCAGACCGCTGGAATGCTGCTTCTGCTGATGATCGGCGTCACGATTCTGACCCAGCTGAATTTTCTGCATTTCGCGTTTAATCCGCTGTGGATCGGTGGTATCGCCGCCTGGAGCGCGGCCTTGCTATTGTTCATCGATACCTCGCGAATTCTGAAAATCCAGGTTTCGCTGATCCTGCTGACAGGTTTCGGCCTGATCGCTTACGCGCACATGCAATCGGCGGCGGTGGATCCGGATTTACTGATCAGCTCGAATACCGGGCTGATGACGATGATTGCTGCGGTCGGTTTTTTACGACTGGTGATGATTCCGGATACCTTGCAGGACGAAATCTTACCCGTAGGCAGGAAAGCGTTTCTGCAAACCATCCTCGGACTCAACCTCTCCAGCTCGGTGATCAACATTTCCGCGCCAATACTGATTTCCGATCGAATTCACCGTAAACGCCCTTTACAACGCTTCACCGCACAAACTTTTACCCGGATATTCTGCGGTGTATCCAGCTGGTCACCGTTCTTCGCTGCAATGGCCGTGGTGTTGACCTATGTCAGCGATGCGAGCCTGCTGTGGATCGTCATTGCCGGGTTTCCCTTCATGTTAATCGGCTTTGTCGGAGTTTATCTCGAAGCCCGCATCCGCTATCCCGAAGAGGTGGAATCATTTGTTGGTTACCCGACCCATCTCAACGCGCTCCTGGTGCCGGGCGTTTTGGTCGTCACCGTGGTGTTGCTGGCGCAGTTAATGGCCAACACTCCGATCCTGGTATTAATCGCGATTTCCGCGTTGCTGATAACCTGCTCGGTATTGATCCTGCGCCATGGAATCAGTGAATCGTTCAGGCGCCTGAAAACCCACGTTACCGATGGTTTGCCCAGAATCGTCAACGAGTTGTGCCTGTTTCTCGCGGCGGGTGTGCTCGCCGGGGGCATTTCGGCCCTGATCACACACGGCGTTTTTGAAAATCCTTTTACCCATTTTGACGCCATCACCGCGGCCGCAGTACTGGCCATCATGCTGCTGTGTGCGTTTTGCGGGATTCACCCGATTATCATGATTTCCAGCTTCGCACCGATGATCATGACGCTGAATCCGGATCCGAACTTGCTGGCGGCGACCTTTCTTTTCGCCTGGCACCTCGGCACCTGTTCGAATCCTCTGTCCGGCACCACCCTGGTATTCCAGGGTCGCTACGGCATTCCGAGCTGGAAACTCGCCTTCTGGAACTGGCCCTATGCGCTCGTAATGCTGGGTATCGGCTCGCTCTGGTTGCAGGTAGTAGCGCAGATATTTCCTGCTGCTTAAGTCAGCAGCAAAGCATTAGGGTCGGGGCAGTTTTCGCGGAAAAAATCAACCTCGCCTGGACGCACCACCCCGGGATAATCCCCGTGCTTGCCCTGCATATCCCGGATCAGTTGAAAATGTAAATGCGGTGCCCAGTTGCCATTAACCGGACGCGGGCCGATTTGCGCAATCTTTTCACCCGCTGCGATTGGCTTGCCGTCCTCCAGCCCGGTCAGCGAATCCTCGCTGAGATGGCCGTAGAGCGTATGAAACACGAAACCATCGAGGCGATGTCGCAGGATAATCACCGGGCCATAGTCACCGTAGACCTGCCGATTGGCGAAGCTGTGCACCTCGCCGTCCAGCGGCGCGTAAAGCGCGGTTCCCGCCGGCATGAACACATCGACACCGATATGGATCGAACGCTCGCTATCCCCCTGGAACAGATCCGTGTCCCGGTACACGGAACGGTCTTCGAGATAGCCACCGATCCCCGCAATCGCGCCCGCTGCTGCGATACGCTGCAGAATTGCCGCATCCTGCTCCGACTCGCCCAGTCCTTCCAGTTCATTGTTGGTCGAGGACAGCTCCATATAGATCGTGTTGCCTGTGGTTAACGCCGGGTCGAACACCGAGGTAAACGCGGCTCGATGCTGTTTAATCAAAGTTTCAAGATTCATGAATCGTTCTCGTAATCAGGCACAGGTAAACAGAGTCAATCTCGTGTAGGCAGGCATTTTAACGCATACCGGCGAAGCAAGACCCCCGTTTGCGCGGCGATCCGACGCATCGGGGTAAATCGGATTGAAGTCAACCCCGCCCACGAGCCGGGATCTTCTAATGACAGCGCAGCGGGGTAACCGTGGCGCAAAATGACGAGGCTGCGTTACTTCCACGCGAAATAAGGTTGCTCGAAATGCGCGACGCGCGTCTTTCTGCCGAGTAATGCGACCTCGCGAAACTGGTAAGCGATTGCTGCGCTGGGCGCGGCAAACCATTCATCACCCAGCGGCATCTTCAGTACCGGGTGTTCGCTTTCCGCGATGGCTTCGAGGATAGGCGCGTCTGCCCGCAACAGTTCGTCCAGCGGAATTCGATGAATCTTTTCAACCTCGGCCGGGTTCGGCGTCAGGCTGACATTGCTGCCGCCCCAGACGACGAACGGGGTTATGACGTAACCCGAACGCGTCGCGTAATCGTCGAGCCGGCCGAGTACGTGGTTGCTGTCCAGGCGCAGGCCAACCTCTTCCTCGAGTTCACGCAGGGCTGCCTCGAGCGCCGTTTCACCAGGATCCACGCGCCCGCCAGGATAGGCGCGTTGGCCCGCATGGCTGGACAGCTTCGAAGTGCGCGTGGTGAGGATGTAGGCCGCCTGCGCGCGCGATTCATCGCCGTGGGGAATATTTGCGATATTGGCCGGTTCGCTGCAATCGACCAGCGTAAACGCAACCGCGGCATGGGTGCGGCCGTCCAGCGCCTGCTCTCGCGGGTCGAACTGGTCCAGGTTACGAGCGATCTGCTGCACTAGCGACTGGTCAAGGGTAACGGGTGATCTCATGGAATTATCGGCGTGAATGCAAACTCGATGATAGGCTAAAAACCGCGCAATTTAACCCATTTGGGTGATGTATTACTTATCGGTTCGGGTGATACTTCGATCCGTTATGTAACAAAATCTCATTATTTATTAGAAAAAAGTCACACTTTCTATCGAATATGAGTTTATTTGGTTAAGTATTAGAGTCCGGTTCGATCCGGCTACTACCGGTAACGGCCGACTCTGATTACTACTTCGCTTACGGATTAGCGACAACTCACGTAACTTAGCTTTAATCGCGCAATATTTGCGGGCCTCTTCGGAGGCCTTTTTTTTGCCTGCGATTTAGCCCGCATATCTCACCGAAGCGTGCGCAGGCATAGTAGACACTCTGTCGAGCGCGCTGACCTGGTGAAGGCCGGACAGGGTGCGGCATAGCGTCGCCGCAGCAGGAAACCGGGAGATATGCAGGCTAGATATCGGGCATGGTGACCGGTGCCTGCTGCAGCCCGGTGAGCAATTCCTTTAGTTCGAGGATATATTCCGACCAGTAGCGCGGGCTATTAAACCAGGGAAACGCCAGCGGAAAAGCCGGGTCGTCCCAGCGTCGCGCCAGCCAGGCATTGAAATACAGCACGCGCATGGCGCGCAGCGGCTCGATCAGCCTGAGTTCGCCCGGGTCGAAATCATAAAACATTTCATAGCCTTCGACAATTTCAAGCAGCTGCCGCTGCTGATTTTCGATGTCACCCGAGAGCAGCATCCACAGGTCCTGGATTGCCGGACCGCTGATGCAGTCGTCGAAATCGACGAAATGCGGGCAATCGTCGCGCCACAACACGTTGCCGCTATGGCAATCGCCGTGCAGGGAAATCTGTGAGTACTGCTTCGAATCCGGTGGTCGCGTCGCGATCGCCTGCAACACTTCACCGCTTATCGCCCGGTAGGCCGCTTCCAGGTCGGACGGAATAAACCCCGCATCGAGCAGGTAGTCGGCATTGGCACTGGACTGATCGACCGACAGGCTGAGTCGATGTTCGAACCGAAACCCCTGCCCGACGGCATGGATGCGGCCGATGAAACGCCCCAGCTGGTGCAGGTGTTCCAGATTATCCAGTTCCGGCGCCCGGCCGCCCTGGCGCGGATAAATCGCAAATAGAAACCCATCGTGACTGCCAAGCGTCGAGTATTCGGCGTCGGCATCGATGACCAGAGGCGGCACTACCGGAAGTTCGTGATCGAACAGGAACTGGCTATAACGGTGTTCCTCGTCGATTTGCTGGCTACTCCAGCGCTCGGGACGATAAAATTTGACGATTACCGGGTCGCTATCTTCGACACCGACCTGGTAAACCCTGTTTTCGTAACTGTTGAGCGCCAGTATGCGCGCGTCGCTTAAGCGTCCGGTGGACTCCACCGCGTCGATCACGTGATCGGGCGTAAGCCGCGTATAGGGATGGCTCAGCGATGATTCAGCAAGTTCTGGATGATCGCGATGATTTCCGGTGAATCCCATTCAAGTGCCCCGAGGTAAGCGAAACGGATTAGACCGCGATCATCGACCAGATAACTCGAGGGGTAAACATAAATCTTCCATTCTTTGGCTACCTTACTGTCTATATCCAGCAAAAGCGGTAACTCGACGGGCACCCGCTCGAGAAAATTTGCGATGCGATCCCGCTCTTCGCCGACATTGACGGTGACGATTTCAAACGCGGGATCTTCGATGCGTGCGCGCAGCCGATGCAACGACGGAATTTCCTCGACGCAGGGTTTGCACCAGCTCGCCCAGAAATTAACCAATACCACCTGCCCCTTATGCTCGTCGAAGGCATAGCTGCTGCCATGGTAATCCTGCAACCTGATCGTCGGCGCCTGCAGCGGATTTTCGAGCTCTGCCAACGCCGACTCCTGGCTGCTGACGCGCGCAGTCCGACGCGTGTCGATATTGCTAGCCACCGCCGTGCCTGGCGTTGCCGCCTGCGCCAGAAGTTTGAGCCCCCGATCGATGGTGTTGGCAAAGGCCTGTTTCGCCGCCAGGTCGTGCTCGCTCAGTTCGCTGTTATCACGCGCGAAAAAGCCGCCCTGCACCGCCGGGATAACCTGGGTGAACACCTGGCTTCCGCCCGCACCTAGCGCTGCGGCCAGGCCACCGATACGCGACGAACGGGTGGAATACTGGGCGTCGAGCAGATAAACCGGCAGATTGGTGGCGGCGACAATCGGCAGGTAACTCGCCTTTTCACCAACTCGCGGACGCGCCTGGTAAAGATGCGCGTGGCTCAGAAAGGCCCCCCTGAGCCGGATCTTGCCCGGGTTCTGTAACTGCCACTCACGCGCCGCAATCAGGCTCAGCTGGGCGCCGCGCGAATTGCTCAGCAGGAAGACGTCGACATCGGAGCTCGCGATGGCTGCATCGATCACCGTGACGATATCATCTAGCGGAAATTGGGCGATGCTGCGGCGATTGCGTTCGACAAAATAGGCATCATGCAAGTCGGCAAGCCAGACTTCGTAACCCATTTGCGCCAGCGCGCGCGCATGTTGCGCATGCGCCTTGCCGAAGCCGCGTTCAGACGGCAACCACAGCAGCAGGGATTTACCGGAACCGGGGAAGCGCTGTATTTCGAGTTCCTGCCCGCTGGGTAATTCCAGCAGTGGGCGATGCTCATTGGCGCGCGCAGTCGTGCCGCTACACAGCAGAGCCAGGATCAGGCAAACCGCTCCGATCCGGTGTACCCGCAGCTGCATGGTTACAGCTCCAGTTGACCGAGCCAGTCCGCGACCGCAGCGACCAGCGCTTCACCCTGATCGGTGAAATAATGATTCGCCCCGGGTAACACCAGCTGGCGTGACATCGGATTGCCGGCCTCTTCGATCATTTGCCTGCGGCTGGGCGCCAACCGGATAACCGCCGGGAACTCATCCGCCCCGTAAAGATCGAGGATCGGAACATACATCCTGTCGAGCGGAAACGTTTGATGCATCGGTTGCCTGAAATCGGTCGCCCCCATGCCCAGGCCAACATAGGCATCTATGCTTCTGTCATTTCTCGTCCGAATCCAGTCCATCGCCATATGAGCGCCGCAGCTGTGCGCCAGCAACACTACTTTTTTATGTCCATTGTCGCGCAGGAATTGTATCCCCGCTTCGATGCGGGCATGCGCGTGGTGAAATATCGGAATATAGTCGTAATACCTGGCCTCCTTTTCGAGCACCGGCATTTGTAAAGCGAGGGTCGAGTAGCCATGCTCGACCAGGCCCACCCGCAACGGATTCACGGTATCCGCCCAGTCGGGGTGAAACCCCCGCCCGTGCAGGATTAAAATCCCCGCCCTGGCATCGTCGGCCGCGGTGTAGATACTGAGGAACTCGCGCCCGTCAGCTTCCAGCCACTCGGGATCGCCCTCGAGAATCACGTCGACAATTTCATCGGCGAGGCGTGCCTCGCGCGCGAAGTCGGGTTCCGTGGCAAGCGCCTGCCCGATAAACAGCAGCAGCGCCAACTGGCCAATCCGGATCACTAGCCTAACGTTCATGTTCCATCAGCACCGGCTGCTCGCGCTTTTCGAGCAACTGCTCTTCGGCAGATAGCTGGTTTTCAGCGAACATGACCTTGTAGCTGAAATCAGCACCGGTATTTTGCGCGCGCAATTGCTTGGCCTGGGTCCTGGCGTCACGGAAAGCATCGAACACTTCCAGCAGCTCCAGGTTCTTGACCAGGTCGAGGCCGACTGGGGAACTCATCTTGTAGAGAAAATATGGCATTTCTTGATTCCAGGTTAACTATTCGACGACAATCAACTCATACCCCAGTTCCTGGTAAAGGCTGATCTGCCCCGGACCCGTTGGCGACACGTTGACATATTCCGGAAAATCCTCGGCGCTCACGCCATACCAGCCCGCATGCGTTTCGCAAACGTGCACCGGCACGTCATCGCTGACCAGCGATTGCACCTGCTGATGGATCTCCGCGTTTTCGACCTGGTATTTCGACTGCAAAGCAAACTCTTCGCGACCGTGGGAAACGACCGCAAACTCGGTTTGCGGAAAGCGCGCTCGAATTTTTTCGATCGCCATTTGCACTCGTGGCAACAGGTCCTCTAGCGCGTCTTCATCAGCTTCGACGATTTCGAAAACTACGCCTGCTGGCGCCTCGGTCCGGGCCAGCAATCGCTCGACATCGTCATTTGCCGTGACCTGCGCCGGAATCGACGCCAGAGCCACTAGCAGCAGGGGCATAAAAGGTCTCATCAGGGAGCCAAAGCGCAAGCTATAGTTTTTCCCGCGCCTCGTCGATGCGATTATCAATAAATCCGCCATAGAAATCCTCAGACCAGATGCCGACCAGTTTCTCGCTCATTTCGACGCCGTCGCCATCGATGAACAACAGCGTTGGCGTTAGTGAAATATCGTAACGCGACGCAAATTCGCTGGTACTCATTGATCGACCCTCAAAATCGATCAAAGTTTCATACATGTCCAGCGAAACATAGCGAATCAGGACCTTGTCACGATACTCCGCGTTGCGCTGCATCGGCACCAGGAAAAGCTCCTCCAGCTTGCGGCAATAACCACAATACTCGCTGGAAAATTCGATCACCAGCAACAGATTGTGGCTTTTGGCGAGACGCGCTTCTTGCCGCAGGTCGGTGACCGCAATCATCGCAGCGGAATCGCCGGTCGCAGGACCGGCGATTGTCAAAGCCAAGAGTATCAGTGCAATAGAACGCAGGAACATGGCGTTACTCGCGCTGGGGGTTTGTTGTACATCCCTGCACAGCAAACCCCTGAAGAGGTGGGCCCGCTTAGCTGGCGGGCTTGGCCACGCTCAGGCCGAGGTTGGACCAGTTTTGCATACCACCGCGGTACCACTTGATTTTATGCGCCGGGTAACCGAACTTGAGCAGATTCTTGATATTGTTCGGCGATTGGCCGCACCACATGCCATTGCAGAACATGACCAGGGTTTTCGCGTCGGAGTAATCCCACAGCCCCTCGAGTGACTTCGCGCCGAACTGGTCTTCCATGATTTCGCCGATTGAAATCGGATCCGCACCCTTGGCCGGGTTGAGCGCAGTCCAGGGAATGTTGACCGCACCGGGTATAGTACCCTTTTGCACCCAGTCGGGCGTGCGCGAGTCAACTACCAGTATGGACTTGTCGCCTTTGCTCATTCTGACCAGGTAATCGATAATTTCGGCCTCACCCAGCGTTTCTACTCCGGGCGCCAGCATGATCGGTTGAATACAAAACGGTGGGCAGGGACGTGATGTCTTGGCAAAGGCCGGATTTACGACGGCCTTGTTGTTCTGGTCGCGCATGATCTTTACTTGCTTACCGCCGTGCATGACGGTAGCGTCCATCATGCCAGGTGTAATGCCGACCGGCTTTGCCGCCATCGCGCTGGCGGTCCAGATCAGGCTGCAAGCCAGCATCAGAGCTTTCAGTAAATTGGATTTCATTCCGTATCCTCCTATAGGATTTTCGATTGTGTGTTAGTTTTGTGGATTAAAAAAAGCTGTCAGATTAGTCGCACTCCGGCTCTTCTTCCTCTTCTCCCTTTTTCTCGCTGCCCCCCTCCTCTCCTTCGCCACCGGCAGTGGTTAAATAGCAGTAATGCATTCTTTCGACGGCCGTTTCGACGCCATCCAGTGGCGACCAGGCAAATGCAGCAGAGGAGATAATCGTATGCAAGGCGACGAAAAATACCAGTATTAGCTGTTTCAATTTCATATCACTCCGCTCGATAATTTGGGTTCGCAAAAGATAAACAAAAAACCTGCCAGCATCCCATACCTATCTTTAGATATGACTGGCTAGATGCCCTAATATATTGTGATAATTGGAAAATGCAATAGGTGGGATTGAAACATTCAATCATCACGGCGACTTGTGCCAGTCCAGACAACCTCGCGTCACAGCCCGTATGCGCCTATCCAGAAATCGATATTTACGCGGCTACCGTCAGCACGGCACAATTCGGGTTTGGCCAGGCTTAACCGCGGCTGAAAAGAAATAACACAATGCGCCGGGTTCGGCACCGATGAATCATGGCGGCGAATTTGATAGGCTGTTTAGCTCGAGCCAGAATAAAACCATATCGGAGTGTCCGCCCTTAGCCTGACCACGCGCACAGCATGAGATTAATATCCTCAATAACCCCGTTAATTGCCGCAGGTCGTTGCCTGGCCCTGATCGCGCTGCTATCGATCACGCTGCAATCTGCCCTCGCCAGCGAGGCGAAACTCGGCAATTCCTACGGCGCGATTCCGTCGGAGAAGCCGGACTGGTTCAAGGACAGTTTTCTCGAGTTCGAAGAAGACGTCGCCGAGGCCGCCGCTTCCGGAAAGCGGGTCATGCTTTATTTTCATCAGGAGGCTTGCCCCTACTGCGCCCAGCTGGTCAAGGAAAACTTCGCCGACCCCGAGCTCAAAACCTTTATCATTCAGAATTTCGACGGCATATCGCTAAACATGTGGGGTGATCGTGAAGTCGTCAGCGTTGCCGGGCGGGATTTTACCGAAAAGACGTTCGCCGCGGCGCTCAAGGTGCAATATACGCCGACGCTGGTATTTCTCGATGAATCCGGCAAGGTCGTGTTGCGACTGAACGGCTACTACCCGCCGCAAGATTTCCGCGCGGCGCTCAACTATGTCGTGCAAAAGCTCGAACACCAACTCAGCTTTTCGCAGTATCGACTCGACCAGCTGGCGACAGCCGAAGGCAGGCTGATCGCCGAAGACTTTTATCTCGATAGGCGCGACCTCGGTAAAGTCATTGCAGAGTCAGACAGACCGTTGGCGGTTTATTTCGAATCCGCGGATTGCGAACAATGCCAGATCATGCACCAGCGCATTCTGCAGGATAAGGCTACCCGAAAACTGGTACTGCAGGCCACTAACGTTCAGCTCGATGTTGGTTCGAGCCGGCAGCTGACCACGCCCAGCGGCGAAAAAACGAGCGTCAGGCAGTGGGCACAGAATCTCGGCATCACCTATACGCCTTCGCTGGTATTTTTTGACCGGCGCGGCAAAGAAGTTATGCGCATCAGCGCATTTATCAAGACTTTTCATTTTCAATCGGTGTACGCTTACGTGCTGGAAAAGGCGTACCTCGACGAACCTGAATTCCAGCGCTATATTTCGGCACGGGCCGATCACATTCGAGAATCCGGATTCGATACCGATATCTGGGGCTATGAATCATTTCATGAGTAAATCATCCTTGAGGAGGAAAGACCTAATGAGAAAACCTTTGAACAACATAATGCTGGCCGCGTCGATCGCGCTAACCAGCGCAGTATTTTCAACTAGCACGTTCGCCGGGGCCGCCGACGACGCCATTGCCGCCGCCAAGGACGCGCAGAAACAGGCCCAATCGGTTGGCGGTCAATGGCGCGATACCGGCAAGATGATCAAGAAGGCGGAAAAGTTGCTGCAAGAAGGCAAGTCCGAGGAGGCTGAAAAAGTGGCCCGTGAAGCCGAAGCTCAAGGCATGCTTGGATACATGCAGGCCACTTCACAAACCAAGGATAACCTGCATATCTAAGTACTGCCGGTTTTGACAGTCTGGCCGGATGACCTGGTTCATCCGGCCAGATATTTCGTTATTTCGAGATCTGCCAACCCATTTCGGTATTGTGCAGCCGCACTTTCTCCGACTTGTGGATTATGTCGCCGACATCGAACTGGCCGAAATTTGACTGGATAGCCGACAGCACGAACTTGGAACCGAATGTGCCATACTGCGGCCCCGTGGGATCGGCGCGGATCTCTTTCACCACGTCGATAAAACTCTTCTGGAACTCCAGATCGTACTCGACATCCACGATATAAACATTTTCGCTTTCGCGAAATCCGTTGGCTTTCTTGAAGTTTTTGAGCACGAACAGGTCACCCAGACCATCGGTCAGCAGGTTATCGCGCACCATGGTTTCGATTTCCTTGTCCTCGGGAATCCCCGAGCATGCGCTCAGCAAAACCGCAACCAGGGTTAATAGAATTGTTCTTTTCATGAATCTGCGAACACCTATTGGGTTTCAGTGGCTTCAGGCTTGGACGGGTTCATCTTGGACATCATGTCGGTCCACTGCTTGTAAAATTGCTCGTACTGCTTCGGATCCATGATTTCGGGTTGACCAGGCATTGTACCCGGGGCGGTGCCACCCGTACCCGGCATTTGCGGCATCATACCCAT
>CAMYML010000098.1 GCA_947259305.1 uncultured Gammaproteobacteria bacterium
TGTTGGAACCCGAAACGCCTGGCGATATCGCGCAACGACGGAAACGGATGACCCTGCCGTGGAACCTGGCGGGTATAATCGTAAACTGCCTGCTGGATGTCGGTGAGCGATTCCATGGCGTGAATATAATATATAACACCGTTGCATGCAACAGCGTTATATAATGGTGTAGAATACCATCCCAAATGCAGCCAGATCTACCCCCAACCTATTATCTCGATAACGTACTGATCCTGTTCGAACATGTCTCCAGGATTTACGCGGATATACTCGAACCCGCACAGCTTGAATTTCTCGACCGCTTCAACGGGTTGAGTCCGGATGCGCAAAAACTCTGCATCCGCCTGCTTAACCGCAGTCATGACTGGTTTCGTGCCAGCAAGTTGAACTACCCGGAAATCGAATCCATCGAAGCGACGCTGGCGGAACTGGCGCAAACCGGATTCGTTGCGCTCGATGGCGAAATCGATGACTCGACCCTGTTATCGGTTTTTACCAAGCCGGAGCTGCTCGTCGCCGTGGACGACAAATCGGGGCTCGACAAGCTGCGGCGCGATGAGCTCGAAGCCGCCCTGCTGGCGCGGGACGATACGGCTTTTTTCTCGAGGCTCGCCGCGGGCGATAGCCTGATACAGCTGTTGCGACGTGACGATTACCAGATTTGCCAGATGTTGTTCTTCGGCAACCTGAACCAGTCGATGACAGATTTCGTGCTGCGCGACCTCGGCCTGTACCAATTCGAAAGCTACAGTATCGACCACGCTCACCGGCCCTATCGTAATACTCTCGAAATCCAGCAGCACTGGCTGCTTTACCAGCTCGAGACGTTGTTCGGACTGAGCGATGTTTCCGACCCGGCGCTGCTGCGTGAAATCAGTGACCTGATTCCCGATGACATCGAAGCGCAGGCGCCCGCCTTTCGCAGATGCGAACGCCTGCGTTACGAAATCGCGCGCCAGTACGAACGTCTCGGTAAGCTGGCAACGGCGCTCGGACTTTACCGGCAGTGCCAGCTGCCACCGAGCCGCGAGCGCACTGCGCGCATTCACGACCGACTTGAAAACTACCAGCAGTCGCTGGCGGAATGCCTGCAGATTATCGAACAACCGCTGAACGAAGACGAACTGCAGTTCGCCTGCATGTTTGCTGCGCGCCTGATAAAACGCCACGGATTCGACAACCCGCAAGCGGTCGAACAAAATCGAATCAGCCACCAGCCCGAGACCGTCGATCTCGAACTCGAATATCATGACTCGGTCGAACTCGCGGTCGCCGGCTACTATGCCGAGCAGGATCGAACAGGCCACTGCTATTACCTCGAAAACAGCCTGTTCAACGGCGTGCTCGGTTTGCTGCTGTGGGACGTGATCTTCGCCCCGCTACAGGGCGCTTTCTTCAATTCATTTCAGCACCGGCCGAGTGATTTTTATGCTCCCGACTTCTGCCAACGCCGCCGCGAGTTACTGGCGCAGGTCTGGGAATCGATCAACAGTAACCGGGATATCTGGTGTATTGTCGCGCAACGCTGGCAGCAGAAACAGGGACTGATGAACCCACTCGTCAACTGGCAGAGTCTCGACCTCGAAATCATCGAAATCGCGCTCGAACGCATCGATTACGCCCACTGGCGCGCTATCTTCAAACGCATCCTGCGCGACCTGCGCAGCAATCGCGCCGGCTTCCCCGACCTGGTTTATTTCCCGGCCAGCGGCGGTTACTGCCTGATCGAGGTCAAGGGCCCGGGCGACAGCCTGCAAAAGAACCAGCAGCGCTGGATGCAGTATTTTCACGAGCACGCAATTCCGCACCGGCTCGCCAGGGTGGCATGGCAGACCAGCTGAAACTCGGGGTGCGTGAACTGGTCGAGTTCTGCTGCCGTAGCGGCGACCTGGGCTATGACAACAGCCCGGGTGTCAAAGCGCTGCAAGGCCTGCAAACCCACCAGAAGATTCAGCTGCGCTATCAGGCGCAGGCGCAGTCCGAAGTCGCGGTAAAATGGCAAAGCCGCATCGACGCTATCGATATCGAACTCGGCGGACGTATCGACCTGCTGTTTGCCGACGAAACACCGGCCCGCATCGAGGAAATCAAGACCGTGTACGCGCATGCGCCCGGCGTTGAGTCGGACGCGCTGCACTGGGCGCAGCTCAAGTGCTACGGAGCCTGCTACGCGCGCGAACATGAGCTCGAGCGAATCAATCTCAGCCTCAACCTGGTCAACCTGTTTTCGCGCCAGGAACAGCGCCATGCGCAGGTCTTCACGCGCGCCGAGCTCGAGATTTTTGTCGAGGCAACCCTGCGCCAGTACCTGCGCTGGCACCGGCAGGTCGCGGCACAGCAACAGCTAGTTCGACAACAAACGCAGGCGCTTGCATTTCCGTTCGACGAATTTCGCGATCAGCAACGCTACTTCGCCGCCGAGGTTTACCGCGCGGTCGTAAACCGGCAACGCCTGATGGTCGAAGCCCCGACCGGATCGGGCAAAACCATCAGCACCCTGTTCCCGGCGCTCAAGTCGATCGGCGAAGACCACTGCGATCAAGTCGTCTACCTGTCGGCCAAGGTCTCGGGCCAGCAGCAGGCGGTGGCCGCCATCGAACTGATGCAAACCGATGTTTCCTACCTGGTGATCCAGGCCAAGGCGCGCAGCTGCCCGTGTAATTTCGACCTTGCCGAGATCGACGACGAAGGCCGCTGTCGGCGCTGCCTCGGATTTTTCGAGCGCCTGCCTGAGGCACGCGAAAAACTGCTGCAGCTGCGCAAGCTCGATGTCCCTCGAATCCAGGCAGTCGCCGCCGAATTCGAGCTATGCCCGTTCGAGCTGAGCTTGCAAATGCTGCCCTGGGTCGAGGTCGTGATCTGCGATTTCAACTACGTCTTCGACCCGCTGGTGCAGCTCGGCTATTTTCGCGCCGATCAACGCCGCAAGTTGCTGCTGGTCGACGAACTGCATAACCTGGTCGACCGCGCGCGCGGCATGTACTCGGCGAGCCTGACCCGCAGGCAGATCAAAAAAGCGCTCCTCGCCGGCAACAGCCGCCAGATCTCGACGGCATTGAAAGCGATGCTGCAGGCGCTCGATCGCGAGCTGCGTAACCAGGACCTCGAGGAGTCGATTGCCGACGAGGTGCCCGAGAGCCTGCTGCGCGCGAGCCAGCGTTTCAGTGAAAAACTGGGCTTCGATATCTTCTCCAACAAAAACATTGCCCGCGAAACCCTCGATTTCTCGAAGGAGGTTTTTCGATTTCAGAGCATTAGCCAACTGTTCGCCCAGCACCATCGAGCGCTCGGTTTCAAGCCATTGAAAACGCGTGAAATGAGGCTGCTGTGCCTGAATGCATTCGAATTCCTGCGCGATTGCTACCCGCTATTCCAGGCGGTTTGCGGATTTTCCGCGACCCTGTCGCCGGCGACCTATTTCCAGCAGGCGCTCGGGTTCGAGCAGGACTGTAAAAGCCTGAGCCTGGCGTCGAGCTTTCCCGCCGGGCGTCTCGGGGTTCGCATCGGCAGCTATGTCGACACGCGTTACCGCGAGCGCGAGCATTATATCGATACCATCTGCGCGTCTATCGCGGCCTGCTACCGCGCCCGACCCGGTAATTACCTGATATTTTTCTCCGCCTACTATTTCATGCAGCAGGTGCATGAGCGCTTCGTGGCAAGTTACCCCGAGATCGAAACCCGGCTGCAGCAGCGTGATTTCGACGAAACCGCGCAGAAAGGTTTTCTGGCAAACTTCTTCGAAAGCAACAACCAGCTGGGTTTTGCCATCATGGGCGGTCGTTTTGCCGAGGGTATCGACTACCAGGGCGATGCGCTGATCGGCGCCATCATCGTCGGCGTCGGGCTGCCGCAGGCGAATAGCGAACAGCAGCTGATACAGCAGGATTTCGCGGCGCTGGGGCTCGACGGTTTCGATTACGCGTTTCGTTTTCCCGGCCTGACACGCGTCATGCAAAGCGCCGGGCGCGTTATCCGCAGCGAGCAGGATCGAGGCGTCGTGGTTTTGCTCGAGCGCCGCTTTCAGCAGGCCGGATATAGCCGTTATTTACCCCGACACTGGCAACCGCAGTATTGCATCAGCGTCGAATCACTGGAACAATCGCTGCAAGCATTCTGGAATGACATGGTGGAGACCAATGCCGCAAATTGATATTCGACAGGCCGACATCACGCAGCTCGATGTAGATGCGATCGTCAATGCGGCGAACAGCGAACTGCTGGATGGCGCCGGCGTTTGCGGTGCGATCCACCGCGCCGCGGGTCCGGAGCTGCTGGCCGAGTGCCGGACCCTGGGCGGCTGCGATACCGGCGACGCCAAAATGACCGGGGCTTATAAGCTGCCGGCTCGACACGTGATCCACGCGGTGGGGCCAGTGTGGCAGGGCGGCGGCGCCAACGAGGCCGAGTTACTCGCCAGCTGCTATCGCAGGAGCATATTGCTGGCCGAACAACAGGGGCTTAAAAGCATCGCCTTTCCGGCGATATCCTGTGGGATTTACGGCTACCCGATCGACCAGGCCGCAAGCATCGCCATCGGAGCGACGCTGAACACGCTGCACCAGTGCGAAAATGTCGAAGAGGTGATCTTCGCCTGTTTCTCCGACGACATCGAGGCGGCCTTAATCCAGATCGCCTCGCATCACGCCCTTTAACGGTTACTCAGTGTAAAATTTTACTCTGAGTAAAATCTATTCTAGATTTCCATCTTCGTGTAAACGCTATTCAACTTGTCCTGCATGCTCTGCTCGCGATCGACTCGAGTGCCGACACGCAGCGTGCTGCTGACGCGCGGCGCGTCCATTTCATGCATTTTCTCGTGGCATTGCTTGACCGCCGCCATGACTTTATCCCACTCACCTTCGACATTGGTGCCGTAGGCATGCATTTCATGACTCAGGCCGGCGGCTTCGAAAATACGCTGGCAGGCGACCACATATTTCGAAACCGAAACCCCGACGCCCATCGGCACCACGCAGATATCGACCAGTACATTCATCTGTATTCTCCCCTGATTCAAAGGTTCGCGATGATACAACAAAACAGCCATCGAAGGACCTTCGATTAAAATTGCCCCCGCAGAACCGCCCTTTTATACTGGCGGCGCAACACGCTGACTAAAAATTCTGCTCAAATCCAGGGAAAGCGCATGGCTCCAGCGCAAGATGCTCAAGAAAACCGGCAATCCACCTGTGTCGCCTGTCTCGAACCGATTCAGGCGGGAGCCAATATCTGTCCGCATTGCCGCTCATCCCAGGTGCCGCATAAATGGCAAGTGGTCAGCCAGGCGCTGAAGTGGATCGGCGGTATCGTCACGATCATCTCGCTGGTGGTCGGTGTCGTTACGCTGAGCCGCTATTACCAGGACTGGCAGGAGCGCCGCGAAACCGTTGCCGAAATCGTCACCGCCGCGAACTGGCTGATCAAAACTGAAAACTATCAGCAGGCCTGGAAAATGTTTCAGCAGGCGGCCGAAATCAATCCTAGTTCGACCCTGGTACGCGCGGGTCGCTTCAGACTTTCGTTGCTATGGGTACGCAGTTTTCACGCCGAAAACAAATTACTCGACGAGACACTGGACAGTATCACCGAGATTTTATATCGCGGCATGGCCGACGCAGATGCCAACCAGAGCGCCACCATCCTGGCCCATGTCGGCTACGTGCAGGTAATCCGCAAGTTTAGCCGCTTACCCATCTTTACCGACGTCGATGCGCTGTTCCAGCAGGCGCTCGAAGCGAGTCCGGATAACGCTTACGCCAACGCCATGTTTGCCCGTTGGATGCTGCTGGAAAAACCGATGACCGAGAGTCGGTTGCTGCGATCCGAACAGCTGTTTAAAAAGGCATTGGCCCAGGCCGATACCCGATACTTCGTGCGCCGCCTGCAGTTTTCCGCACTCACGCCCTATACCTACGGCTACGACGACAACATCGAAACCACTGCCCTGACCGTATTGCTCACGGCCGGTGTCGAAATGCTAAAGAATGACGAAGGCCTGCCGGTGCAGGATAGTCGCTATAAAATCATGGACGGATACGGCCGCCTGGGGAAAGCCGAACATGTCGAAACGCTGATCGCGGCGCTGCCCGCGGACGACCACCTGCAAGTTTACCAATGGTTGCTGGCAGCGGACGACGATAGCCGAGACATCATGGCCGAACAGTCAACCTATGTCATGGCGCGACTGCACGAGCAGTTGGGTAATAACAAGGCCGCGCTCGAGCACTACAACGAACTGCTGGGCACGGAAATCCGCAAGGAAATTGCGGCACTCGTCAATCGGGGTATCGAACGCCTCACCGGTAAGCTGCCGGCACGTGCACTGGCGCGCAACTACCGCGAAGACAAGGTCGATAGCAATAATCCGTTCGAGTTTCACCTCGACACGCTCGCCAACTTCGAGCCGACGGGAGCGAGCGAAAACTTCACCCAGGCGATACAATTTTTCGAAGCCGGGCTGGTCGAAAATCCCGCGTCCTTAAGTCGGCTCAAGCAAACTATGCCGGAATATATCGCCCGCGTGCGCGAAGCCGTGAGAGAAGGCGACGAAATCGAAAAAAGAAATCTCTATTCGACAGGTTTCGGCCGCTGGGAGCATGACAATGCCCGGCGCGGATGGGTCGCACTCGGGTCCCTGTATGCACAATTGCTTAGCCTCGATGGTCAAATCGAGCAGGCGCTGGCACAACTGGGAGACGCCACCGAGGCCATCAATAAACTCGACGGTGACTGGCGGCCGACTCAGGCCAGACTCGAATACGAGCTGGCGATCCTTTACTTAACACTTGCCGCCAGCAACAACAACGCCGGGGACAAGGAACAGGCGATGTTACTTTTACTGAGCGCAGTTGAAAAAGGCGTCACCGATTCCGAACTGATCTCGTGGCTGGACATCAGGGGTGAGCAGTTTGCCCTGCTCGGCGACGACGTTCGCTACCAGAATCTGATTCGGGGACGGTAACCAGGATCAGCGTGATCCGCTGCGAAATAACTAGTCGTAGCCGGTCAGTTCCATGTAGCCGATGCCGGACGGCATGCCCTGCTCGTCCTCGACCAGCACCACGCCTTCCCAGTAGGGGATGCGCGTATCCATCCATTGCTGATCGTACAGTGGCCTGATGCGCCAGCGGCGCTGCGGTTCGGCCAGCCCCAGTTGCCACTCCAACGGCAGGCTACGGGTCTGGTTTCCCCCGGTTGCGATCTCGCGAACCCGGGTTGGATTCAGATCGATCGCGTTGCGCTCCAGCAGCCGGGTCTCGCCCAGCGGGCTGATCCAGTTGCCGCTGAGCCAGTGCTCGCCATCGTCGTGACGCAAGCGGTAAACCATGAGCTTGTGGCCATCGTTCAGGTGCAGCGAGAACCAGTCCCAGCCCTGCTGGTTTTGCGCCAGCGCCTGCGAACTCCACTCGCGGTCGAGCCAGCCCCTGCCGTTGAGTTCGGTTTTTTCCGACCCCTGACTGACGAATCCACCGATTCGAATATGCGGCTGACTATAGTAATAGCTGGCCTGTCCCTGGGATGACTTCTGGCTGTAGCCATTAACGCCGTTGAGCACCAGCTCACCGGTCGCCTCCAACAGCAGGTTTATCTCGCGGTTTTCGATGCTAAACCTGAGCCTGGCCGGGAACATCGAGGCCCCGTCCGAACGCCATTCCCAGTCATCCAGCCAGGCGTTGAAGAAACCGTCGCGGCTGATCTGGCTGACGCCGGCCTGACCGATACCGCCGCGCGCGAAACGCTGCTCGTGGAAATGACCGTCCGGCGTGGTAATCGCCGCGTGCGCCATCCAGACCTGGTTGCTGTGCCAGCCGGCCTCGACCTGGGCCGGGCTTAAGGCCTGGCGAAACAGCGTCCACTGCAGGCCCCAGTCGCGGCCCTGCCGATCCGTCAGGTTCGCGGTCAGATACCACCATTCGATACGGTAATCCGGATGCGCGCCGTGATCGCGCGGAAACTGCAGGCTTTTGCCCGGGGTGACCTGCGCGAATCCGAGCCCCTGGTCACGCAGGTCGCCGAGCACGTCCTGGGCCAATAGCGCGGGACCCGGCAGCAAACAGCAAAGCAGCAATAACAGGCGTTTCAAATCGATTCTCCGAGCTGTGCCAGCGCCTGCGGCATTTTACGGCGCCACTGAAACGAAACCAGCAGCAGGGTAAGGGCGCAGATCACAACGACGACGCCGGCGAGTTGCAGCGCCGGGATAAAATCCCAGACCAGCGGCATGCTCCAGCCAAAACTGATGACGTTGAGTTTATCGATCAGAATCCAGCTGAGTAATGCGCCGAGCGGGATCGACAGCAGCCAGGCGATGGCACAGAAAATAAGCAACGGAGTCGCCACCAGCAACAGCTGTTCACCCTGGCGCAGACCGAGCGCGCGCCACTGGGCAAACTGCGGCAGCCTTTCCTGCAGGATCGCGAGTAGCGAAGCCAACAGGGCAATGGCGGCGACGATCATCGTCAAGCCGTTCATCGCCGCGGTGATGGCGAAGGTGCGATCGAAAATACCCACGGATAACCTGCGAATCTCAGCCTGCGAAATCCAGTCCCCTGGTTGTGCGCCCAGCGCTTTCAGGCTTGCTATGGCTTGTTGCATCGCATCGTCAGAGTCTTTGTTTAACCAGAGCGCGATACCGCGCGAGTAGTAATGATTCCAGTTACTCGCAACCACCTGGTCTGGCAGATAGAACTGAAAGTATGGATTACCGTAATCGTAAAAAACACCAACCACTTCAAAGGACCGCGGGCCACTGTCGGTTTGCAGCTCAATGTTTTCCCCCGGCAGCACCCCGGCGAGGAAATGCACCTGCTCATTGACCAGCACCTTACCCGGCTGTTCGCGCCAGGTTTGTCGCGCCAGTGCAGCGGACTCGCCCTGCCAGCGCGACAGCGGCAGAACCAGGCTGTCGGGTGCACGTGGATCGATACCCCGCACCAACGTCGGGCGCCCGCGCCAGCGCGTCGTCACGCCGATGCGATGATGGCTATCGGCAAGCCAGGATGCAGTCGAGGGTGAGGCTTGCAACTGCTGGAAACCGAGTCGTGGGGCGCGCAGGTAGATATCCGCGCTCTGTCGCACTTCCAGCCAGCCGACAAAGGCGTCGCGGAAACTGTCGACCAGCGTGCCGACCCCGAGATTCGCGGTCAATGCCAGCAGCAGGGCCATCATTGCGCTACGAAACGCTGGCAGTTGCGACCAGCCATCGCTGACCATCCAGCGTAGCGTCAGGGATTTACGCGGTACCAGCCAGGCAACCAGGCGCAACCCTGCGGCGAGCAATATCGGTAACAGCCAGGCGGCGGCAAACAACATCATGCCGAGCACGACAAACCCCTGCGTGACGCTGGCAATGCGAGCGTAGGCAAGACCCGCTACCAGCGCCAGCAGCAAAGCCGCCAGCGCCAGCCAGCGGCGCGCGCTCGATTCGTCGCGCAGCATGCGCTCGCTGCTGCCGGCTTCGAGGCTGGACTGCTGCAGCTGCCGATAAAGCGGCCAGCTGAGCGCCCAGATCAGGCCCAGCAGGGTGATGCTCCAGGCCTGAATCACGGTTTTCGCGCTGAGGCCAAGTTCGGCCTCGACGGTTGCCGCATAAAGACTTTGCAGACTGGCGCCGAGGCCCGGCAGCAGGGCATGCGCCAGCAGGATGCCGAGGACGAATCCAAGCGCGGTGCCGAGCAGGCTCCATATCAGCGTTTCGAGCAGTATCGCCGAAAACAGTTGATGCGTGGCACAACCCATCAGGCGCAGATCGAGCAGGGTCGCGCGCCGATACCAGAGTGAAAACCGCACCGCGTTGAATACGATGAACAGCCCGACCGCGAAAGACAGCAGGCTCATCGCGGTCAAATGGCTGTGTAGCGACGCGGTGAGCGCCCGCAAATCGACATGCTGCTGATTTTCGATAAGCTCGAGATGATCCGGCAGTTGCGATGCCAGGCGTTTGTATTCATGCGGGCTTATCGAACCTACGACCAGGTAACTGAATCGATCACTGCTCGCCAGCGCCAGCGCCGCGCCGATATCCAGCAGCACGCGCCGGCCCTGCTGTTCCTGCGACTGGATCAACGCCGGCGGCAGCAGCCGGCCGTCACGCAGCTGTAACCTGTCGCCCGACACAAGCCCGAGTTCATCGGCCAGCGCCGCCGGCACCCAGGCGCGATAAGGTGGCTGCACGAACTCAAGCCAGTCATCGGCAAAACCCTGGTCATCGTCGCTGCCGCTATAGGCGTCGTCGGGCAGCGCCAGCAAGTCGGTCGCGATGATGCTGATGGAAATTCCCGATGCGGTACTGACTTCGAGCTCGACCAGCGGAAATACCTGGCGGAATCCCGCGCGCCGCAGGTCGATATACAGCGCTTGCGCGATACCCTCGTCGCGGCGGCTGCGAATCCAGTAGCTGGCCTGGGCGCCGAGCAGGCTTTGCGCCTCGCGATAACTGGCTTCGGCGTGCTGGTTGATGATCTGCACCGCCGACCACAGGCCGACCCCGGCAACCAGGCCAACGCTGAGAAACAGGGTTTGCCAGGGATGCCGCCAGTAATGGCTCAACAGCGCCTTCAGAATCCAGTAAAACGGGGGTTTCATTCGATTTCTGCGAGCCTGCCGTTGTGCAGGTTGACGCGCCGGTCCATGAACGCGGCCATCGCCTGGCTGTGGGTCACCATCAGCAGGCTGCTGCCGGCGCGCTTGACCAGATCGCTGAACAGGCCCATGACTTCGAGGCTCGAGGCTTCGTCGAGGTTGCCGGTGGGCTCGTCGGCGAGTACCAGCTGCGGTTTGTGCAGCAGCGCACGCGCGATCGCAACCCGCTGCTGCTGGCCGCGCGATAGCTGGTAGGGATACTTGTCGAGCTGCGTAACAAGACCCAGGCGCGCTACCAGTTCGCCTTCGTAATCGGGGTCGAAGCGCTGGCATAGCGCAGCCTGAAAGCGGATGTTATCGAGTACCGTGAGTGTTGCTATCAGGTGAAACTGCTGGAACACGAGGCTTAAGCGATGGCGCCGCATCTCGGCCAGCGCGGACTCGGATTCGTCATGGATGCGGTGCCCGGCAAACAGGATTTCACCGCTGTCGGGCCGATCGAGGCCAGCGATCAGGTGTAACAGCGTCGACTTGCCGCTGCCGCTCTCGCCCAGTAGCGCGATCGACGAGCCCGCGGCCATGTCAAAATCGAGCCCGGACAGCACGTCTTGACGGACGTCGGCATAGTGGTAAGACTTGGACAGATTATCGATGCTGAGCATGGCGCATAAATGCTAACCGAAATTCCGGAGACACAATACTTAATATTACGTTTTCCCGGCAGCCATGGATTTGCCTGTTCAATTTAGTAAACTGCAGGCCAACCGAGGAGGTACTCATGTCAGCGATTTGTGATATCAAAGATCTGCAAAAACTGGCGCGCCGCCGAGTGCCGCGCATGTTTTACGAGTACGCTGACTCCGGTTCCTGGACCCAGTCGACCTACCGCGCCAACGAATCCGACTTCCAGGAGATCAAGCTGCGCCAGCGGGTCGCAGTGGATATCACTGAGCGCTCGGTCAAAACTGAAATGATCGGCCAGCCGGTAGCCATGCCGGTAGCGCTGGCGCCGGTCGGCCTGACCGGCATGCAACACCCCGACGGCGAAATCAAGGCGGCGCGCGCAGCAGAAAAATTCGGCGTGCCGTTTACGCTATCGACGATGAGCATCTGCTCGATCGAAGACGTCGCCGAACACACCAGCGAACCCTTCTGGTTCCAGCTCTACGTGATGAAGGATCGCGATTTCGTCGGTCGACTGATCGATCGCGCCAAAGACGCCGGCTGCAGCGCGCTGATGCTGACCCTCGACCTGCAAATCCTCGGCCAGCGACACAACGACATCCGCAACG
>CAMYML010000099.1 GCA_947259305.1 uncultured Gammaproteobacteria bacterium
GGCTCGGATATCGACCTGATGATATTGCTGGAGAAAAACGCCAACCAGGAGCAACAGCAGCAAATCTCTGCCTTTCTGACATTCCTGTGGGATATTGGACTCGAGGTCGGTCACAGCGTGCGCACCATCCGCGACTGCCTGCGCCAGGGCAAGGCGGATGTCACGGTTATGACCAACATGATCGAGTCACGCCTGATTTATGGCAACAGCAGACTTTACGAAAAATATCAGCAGGCGATCGGTCCCAGAAAGCTGTGGTCGTCGCGCAAGTTTTTCGAAGCCAAGCTCGATGAGCAGCAACAACGGCATCTGCGCTATAACGATACCGCCTATAACCTCGAACCGAATATCAAAGAGGGTCCCGGCGGCCTGCGTGATATCCAGATCATCGGCTGGGTGGCGAAACGACATTTCGGCGATAAATCGTTCAAGGAACTGGTGGAACACGGTTTTCTCACCGAGGCGGAGTACCAGATTCTTGATGCCGGGCAACGCCATCTATGGCAGGTGCGTTTCGCGCTGCATCGTATCGCCGGCCGGCGGGAAGACCGGCTGCTGTTTGACTATCAAAAGAAGATCGCCGAAATTTTCGGCTTCGAATCGGGTGAAAACAATCTCGCCATCGAACAGTTCATGCAGCAGTACTACCGCACCATCATGGAGCTGGAGCGCCTCAGCGAAATGCTGCTGCAGATTTTCAGGGAGGAAATCCTGCTCACCGCCTCGCAGAGAAAGATCAAACCGCTTAACGAGCGTTTCAACCTGCGTAACAATTTTATCGAAGTGGCGCATCCGAAGGTATTCAAGGACCATCCCCCGGCGCTGGTAGAACTGTTTTTACTGATTTCGCTAAACGATCGCTGCGACGGCGTAACCGCATCGACGATTCGCCTGCTGCGCGAGCATCTCTACCTGGTGGATGACAAGTTCCGCAGCGACGACAGCGTCAACCACCTGTTCATGCAATTGATGAGTGCGCCCAGCGGGCAGACCCACCAGATGCGGCGCATGAATTCCTACGGCTTTCTGGCTGCCTATATCCCGGCCTTTGCGAAGATAACCGGACGCATGCAGTACGACCTGTTTCATGCCTACACGGTAGACCAGCATACGATCTTCGTTATTCGCAACCTGAGACGCTTCGCCCTCGAAATACACGAGCACGAGTTCCCCTTCTGCAACCTGGTTTACAGCAAGCTGGAAAATCCCTGCCTGCTCTACCTGGCCGCGCTGTTTCACGACATCGCCAAGGGACGCGACGGCGACCATTCGATACTCGGTGCCGAAGAAGCGACCCAGTTTTGTGTGCAGCACAAGCTGAATCGTAAAGAGACCCGTATCGTTTCACAACTGGTTCGCAATCACCTGCTGATGTCGGTGACCGCGCAGCGCAAGGACATCAGCGACCCGGACGTAATACGCGACTTTGCGCAGCAGGTCGGCAGCATGAACATGCTGAATTACCTGTATCTGCTAACCGTCGCCGATATCCGCAGCACCAATCCGAAACTGTGGAACAACTGGAAAGACGCGCTGCTCAAGCAACTGTACAGCGCCACCAAAACCGTGATTCGCCGGGGTATCGACCAGACTCCGGATATCGACGAAATCATCCAGGAAAACCGTGACGCCGCCCTCGAGGAAATGTCCGATCTGCCATTCGACGCGGAACAGATAAATTCGGTTTGCGACCGGGTACCCGGCGACTATTTTCTGCGTCACCACCCGCTCGAAATCAAGTGGCACGTCAACTCGATTCTGAGCCATCCCGAGGACGCGAGGCTGGTCAGCATCCGCCAGTCTCCACATACCAATAACACCAAGGTCTTCGTTTACGGCGACGAGGTCGAACACGCCTTCTCCCAGGTCACCGGAACGCTGGGGTCGCTGGGTTTGAGCATTTTAAACGCTGAAATCTTTACCACCCGTGACAAAAAGATCATGGATACCTTTATCATCCAGGATCATAACAACCAGGCGGTTACCGACCCCAACGTGACCGCGCAGATCGAAAAGCGCCTGCTCAAGGCACTCCAGTCCGACTCTATTTACGAAGGCCAGAGCAATACCCGTAAATCCCGGCAGTTGAAAGCATTCGATCACCCCACCGAGGTTCGCTTCGAGCAGGACTACCTGAACGGCCGCACGCTGATGGAAATCAGCGCGTTGGATATGCCCGGTCTGCTATCGGTGATCGCCAACGTCATCGCCGAACTGGATATCGATATTACGCACGCGAAAATCTCGACCCTCGGAGAGAGAATCAACGATATCTTTTATCTGACGACACCCGAGGGCAATGCCATCACCGACCAGTCGCTACTCGATAGCCTGGAAAAAAACCTGGTAACCTCGCTGGAAGCGAAAAAGGCGGCATAGGCAGGCGCATGACTTCGTCGTTAGGCAAGCCGTTCGAGCAGGCACTGGATGGGGAAAACAATGCGGTTGAATTCGATGTCGCTTACCCGCTTGGCGGCAAACTGCTCGACGCCGTCGACGAGATACGGCAAAAACATGGCGGGGATTTCTGCCTGTTACCCATGTCCGGCACTTCCTCTGGCGGCGGAATATTCCAGGCCGGGAAACGGCCCGCGGGCACCGTAGTCGGCCTCAGATTTGATCCGCCGGCGAATCCCCGCGTGCGCCTGGAAGGCCAACCGAAACTGGCGGAGCTCGACCTCAACGACATTGTCATCGATCCAGAGCGCCAGCAAGTGTCCGCCGGCGCCTCAATTACGCTGGACCAGTTAAACCGGGCGCTGGCGCATCAGCTGGGCCACAACTTCAAGGTGCCGGGAGCAGACCTGACCAGCTATATGTACGCAGCCGTGGGCGCAACCTTCATGACCGGGGGCATGGGTCCACAACGCCGTTATTTCAGTGATAGCGTGATCGAGGCCGCCATCTTCGACGGCGTTGCATGCAGGTCAATTAGCGGCGATTCCCTGGCGGGCTACGCCGGCACCTATGGCTGGAGCGGCATCGTCAGCGCCGTACGTTGCAACTACTATAGATTTCCGAATAACGAAATTGCGTTTGCTTTGCCGGTGGGCAACAGCCCGGCTGAAATTGCCAGACTACTCGAACAATTATCGCCTTACACCTACCTCAGGCTGGATCGTTCCGGGGTTCGTTCCGCGGCTAATCAGCACGACCTGGTTCTCGGGCTCGAGCATGTCAGCGCCAGCTCGATGCAACCCCTGCTCAGGGATAGCGCGGCAAACCCAATGAGCGGGAAAGCGCGGGATCTGCAGCAAAAATGTGATGTCGCCGGCGCCGCTGGGCTGGTTTTCGTCAACGGTTTCAGCGATCGCTCGATCGACGAACTCCTGCTCGGGCTGGCCGATGACAGTCAGGACGATGAATTCTCCATCGCGGGCATCGGGCTCGATCATGCCGAGGTGTTTTCCGATCCCGAGCAAATGCGCGCAGTGCGTGAAGCGATTCCCTATGCCGCGCGCATGCAATCTCCAGCAGGTAAGCTGGTTTACAAGAACCATAGCGATGCCAACATACGCATCGCCGCCGATGCAGTAAGCCTGACCGTACAGCGGCTATGGCAAATCAACTGCGACTACGTTGCAACCGTGCAGCAGCACTTTGACTCTAACCCGGATATCGACGGCGAAATACTGGTCTATGGTCACCTCAATCCCTATGGCATCGATCCGCATAACCGCGTCACCCTGGGTTGTGACGACGAGGCGGCATTCCAGCGCAGCCGCGAATTTCTGATTGCCGAACGCGCGCGCTACTACCGGGCGCTGGCCATACTGTGTCAGGACAGCGGCGCCATTTTCGTCGGCGGTGAAAAAACCGCCGATTCCGAAATCGCAATCTTTCGCGCACTGGGTGGGCCAGAAAAGTCGCCGGCCGCGCTTTACCGGCGCTTCCAGCAGCAACGGGCAACCGTCGGCGGCGCCGCGCAAATGTTCAACTGGCGCGCATTACCTCCCTATATATAAAAGCTGCAGCCACCAGCGGCCGACCTCCGTCGACGTAGCACTGCTGATTCCGCTCAGGCTCCGGGTTTGAACTCGAGCAGCCTGGCAATGGCAGGCAGCGCCATAGCGGGATACATGCCGAGTGCCTTGAGTTCTTCAAATACCGGCACCGGCAAGGCCTGGTCTTCAGTTTTCTGATTCAAAACGCCACCCATGATGACCGGCAGCGAAATGTCCGCGGCATCCAGCAATTGTTTCAGCTGTTGCGCATACTCGAGCGCCATGCCGTTATGGGTGCTGAGCAGCAAAGCGTCGACCGGCTGTTGCCGTAAGGCAGCTACCAGGTCGGCGGGATTCTGTTCGGCGCCGAGGTAGATAACCTTCGCGTCAGTCTCGCCCAGTAGCTGCGCCAGCGCGCCGGCGGCATGCTCATGTACATCGCTCGACGCAATGACGAAACATTTGCCGCTAACCCGGGCACGCAGGCCTGCGTCGGCGAACAGCGGACGATGCTCGGTAACTACATCCTGTGCCAGGGCGTAAATATCGGTATTAATCGAGTCGCTAACGTCGAGCTCGGCCGCAAACAGCTGTTCGAACCGCTGGGGTCCCATCTTCTTCAGCACCAACAGCAATTGTAGCGGGTTGGCAATATCCACGCCGATGTCGCGCAATCCATCCAGCGCCCGGTGATAAATTGCACCACCCTGGCGACACACAGTGTCCGCGAAAGCCTGCGGCGCGGTGAAATCGACATGCGCATACAAGCGGCGCGCGCTGGCCTCGATCCGGCGCCCGAACAGCTGCGCCTCGATAATCTCATCGGTCGATGGAATCCGGATGGCCTCGGTTACCGGCAACGGCAATACCGCATGACCGCTGGGCGCGTGCAACTGCACCAAAATATCCCATAGCAGGTACTCGGCGGTCAGCGCGCGGTTTTGCTCGAATTCCCGGCCGAAAGAAATCGTATCCCCGTAAATCATCGAACCAACCTGCTGGCCCTGGTGGATTTGATGCAAAGCCAGCACCCAGCCGGCGCGTTTCACCGGGTCCGAGGTCAGGCCGCCGATACAGTGGCTGAGGCGCGCGCCGATCAACTCCTCGACGATATAGCGCTCAAGCATCGCCCAGGCCGCGACCGTGGCGCAATGGCGAAATAGCGCGCCATAACCATCTTCCAGGTAGGAATGCAGCATCGTGCCCTGCTCGCGCAACGCGGCCAGCAGCGTCATGGCCTGGAATGTCTGCGCCGCGGTTTCCTCGGCGTCGGACCAGCCCGGCGCCTCGAAGGTGAAATACTGGGAAAGATTGCCGATCGTGGTACAGCCGATGCGCAGCGCCTGCAGGGTATTGGCAACCGAGGACGGTTGACCGATCATGAAATCGCCGAGATGGGGCTGGATCGGCGCCGCCTGCGCGAGCGCATCCCAGTCAGCCTGCCGCTCGAGCATCGGCCCGGTCTCGGCAGGTGCAGCGGCGCGTTTGTCCGCGGGCAGACCCATACGGCGATCGATGGCGAAACCGGCGCGATCGAGCATGGATCCGCCTGAGCTCAACGCCTGATGGATTTGCTTGAGGGCGCCGGCGGTGGTATCGATATCATTCATGCCGATGTGAGCGTGATACATGATCTGGCCGCTCTGCATCGCCTGCCTTTTGTATTCGAATTCGGATTCGACGCCGAATTTATGCAGAAACGCCGATTGTCCAATCCTGACCTGCCCGGCCAGCTCCAGGGCCGCCTTACGCAGTCGATTGAAATCCGGCAGGCCGATTTGCGCCAGCGGCCGTATCGAGTCGATTGTCTGGGTCATGTTTAGCGCACCGCCCTGTTACGATATGCCGACTAGTGATCGACGTCGATCAGTGCGTCAAGCGTCTGCTGTGCATTTTTCATTATCTTATACCTCGACCTTCAGTCAGGCCCGACGGAACTACTCCGCTTTATCCGACCAGACGGCAAATTCGTTACCGCTGGGTTCACAAAAATGAAAGCGCCGCCCGCCCGGAAAGTCAAAGATCGGTTTTTCGATCCGACCGCCGGCCGCTTCTACTTTTGCCAGCGTCGCTGCCAGATCCGCGCTGTAGAATACCAGTAAGGCGCTACCGTTGCGGGTGCTCGAGTAGAGTTCCGAACGATAAAAGCCACCGTCCAGCCCCTGCTTCGAAAAAGCGCAGTAGTCGGGCCCGAATTCCTCGAAGCTCCAGCCGAAAACCTGGCGAAAAAATGCCCGGGTGGCCTCCATGTTCGCGGCCGGAAATTCGACATAGTCCAGTTTTTCGTGGTCACTCCTGATAGTCTCCGGCTTCGGCTTTGATCCACACCGCGGTGTCGTGAAAGATCGCGCCGCCGTTAGGTTTGCCGGGTTCGGCCGACACCAGCGCGTTGACGCCCAGGCCTTCGACGAAAGCCTTGTTAGGCCAGATACTCTCGATGACGACAACGCCAGGCTGCATGCCATCAAACAAGCTGGCGTGCAGCAATATAGTGGCGAGTCGATTACCGACCCGCACTCTGGCGCCGTCGACGATACCAAGCCTGCTGGCATCCTGGCAGCAGAGTAACAACGTCGGTCGCTTTTCCGCGGCCTGTGAGCTACGGGTTTCGGTAAAACTGGTGTTCAGGAACTGTCGCGCCGGCGCTGCAACCAGGCGGAACGGGTGCGCGTCATCGATGTCATTGCCGACCGCCATGTGATCCGGCAGCAGCGGCATTGCGGCGAAATCCGCGCCCACCCGGCTCCAGTCAGGCTTGAAATGAAATCGCCGGTCGGGCGTCTCGAAACCATCCAGAAAATTGCTGGTTTCAAAACCACGGTCGCAATCGACCCAGTGGTCGCGATACAGGGTTGCTTCATCGGGCAAGCCGCTAGCCCTGAGGCTTTGATCGATCAGAGCTCGCGGCTCCAGGTCGAAACCGCCATGGCTAAACCCAAGGCGCTGGGCAATCTGTTTTAACACCCAGTGATTGCTGCGGCATTCGGCGAATGCTGTTACCAGCGCGCGCGTTGCCTGCACATGGGTATGCCCGCCGGCCTGGTAAAAGTCATCGTGCTCGAGAAACATGGTGGCCGGCAACACGATATCCGCCAGTGCCGCGGTTTCGGTCATGAATTGCTCATGCACACAGACGAACAGGTCGTCGCGGGCAAAGCCCTGCAATACCTTGCGCGTCTCCGGCGCCACCACCACCGGGTTGGTATTCTGGATCATCAGGGCGGTAACCGGCGGACCGCCCTGCAGATCGCGTGGATTGGCGCAGAGCACGTCGCCGATACGCGACTGATCCAGCACGCGGGTCCTGGCATCGAGCACGTCCAGCCCCTTGATCGTGGTCTGATCGATGCCGTACATGCCAGAGTTCGAGTACAGGGCGCCGCCCCCGGGATAGCGCCAGGCGCCGGTTAGTGCCGGCAGGCAGGTGGCGGCATGCATGTTAGCCGCGCCGTTACGCGAGCGGGTAAAACCATATCCGAGCCGCAGAAAACTGCGTGGGGTATTACCGTAAAGGCGCGCAAACTCGATTATTTCGTCGGCGCCAAGACCGGTAATTGCGGCCGCCCAGGCCGGCGACTTCGATTGCAGATGGGCTTCGAGCTCGTCCGGCACATCGCAGTAGCGCTGCAGATAATCCCGATCGACCAGGCCGTCGGCGAACAGCTGGTGCATCACTGCACAGGCCAACGCGCCGTCGGTGCCCGGACGCAGCATCAGATGCTGATCGGCCTTTTTGGCGGTTGCATTCAGATAAGGATCGACCACAACCAGCTTTGCGCCACGCTCGCGGCGTGCTTTGGCGACATGGTGCATGGCGTTGACCTGGGTATAAACCGGGTTGCCGCCCCACATGACGACCAGGTCGCTGTCTGCCATCTGCCGCGGATCGGAACCGCGTTTGACCCCGGTGCCTGCGATCCAGCCGGCGTCGGCCAGCGTGATACAAATAGTCGAGTGCTGGCGCGAGGTCTTCAACAGGTTGCGGAACAGCTCGATGCTGTCTCGTTGAATCAGGCCCATGGTGCCGGCGTAGTGGTAGGGCCACAGGGTTTCACTGCCGTGTTTCTGCATGGCCTGCGCGAACCGCTCGGCCACTTCGTCCAGCGCCTGCTCCCAGCTTATGCTTTCGAACGACGACGACCCTGCAGCCTTGCCGCCGCGTCGCCGCAAAGGCTGCCGAAGACGGTCGGGATGGTGAATACGTTCGGCATAGCGCGCAACCTTGGCGCAGACGACCCCTGCGGTATAACTGTTGTCCCTGGCGCCGGCTACCCTGCCAATGGTATTGGCATCGAGCAACTCGACCTCGAGCGCGCAGGTGCTGGGGCAGTCATGCGGGCAGGTGGAATGCCCGTAGCGGGGATAAATTTCTGCGGCCATGCCCGGCATTTTGCAAGATTGACCTGAGCAGTACCAGTGCTAACCAGAATATTGCAGCAGCCGGTCTCGGAGCTCGATAGTTCGGATCGTGTACCCAGGGTAAAAATGCGGCTTAACCGAATAGAGTCAGAAGCAAGGCCCGTCGACCGCCCAGGTCCTGTTCCACCCCTGACGTTTGCGGATTCGTTTGAACCCGGGCTGGAGCTCAGCCATATCTGCGAGAGGTCGGTTTGCCGCATGTCAGCATCCTGAACGCGGGCGCAGTATCAGGCTGAACATCGTGCTTTTTTAATTTGTCTTACTAATGCTAGAATTGCCGTCCTTTGCAATTCCAATAACCGGGGAAACTGATGAGCGGCAACGATAAGCAACATTTCAAAACACGCGAAGTACGCGCCGGCGTCAGGCCCGACCCGGTTACCGGCGCAATCCTGACACCGATTTACCAGACCACGACCTACATTCAGGAATCGGTCGATAAGTACCTGGAAAAAGGCTACTCCTACAGCCGTTCCGGTAATCCGACCGTTAGTGCGCTGGAAGAGAAAATCACCGCGCTCGAAGGCGGCGCCGGCAGCCTGTGTTTCGCCACCGGTATGGCCGCCACCAGCTGCACCATCATGGGCCTGGTCGGCAGCGGTGATCACGTGATTCTGTCCGACGTCGTCTACGGCGGCACGCACCGGGTTACGACCAAGGTTTTGAACCGCTGGGGGCTGGAATGCAGTTTTGTCGACACTTCCAACCCGCAAAATATCGAACAGGCCATCCGCGACAACAGCAAGCTGATTTTTACCGAAACCCCGGCTAACCCGACGCTCAAGCTGACCGATATCGCCGCGGTTTCCGAGGTCGCGAAAGCTCACGCCATCCCCCATGTCGTCGACAATACCTTTCTGACGCCCTATTACCAGCGACCGCTGGAACTGGGCGCGGACATTACCCTGCACAGCACCACCAAGTTCATGGAAGGGCATAATATCAGCGTCGGCGGTTCGATTACCGCCGCAAGCAAGGAGCACCTCGAGCAAATCATGTTCGTGCGTAATTGCCTGGGCAGCAACATGACGCCGATGGTAGCGTTTTACACGCTGCAGGGTGTCAAGACCATGAGCACTCGCATCGAGGCGCAGTCGGCCAATGCGCTCAAAGTAGCCCGCTTCCTCGAAACCCATCCGAATGTCGACAAGGTCTGCTATCCCGGTCTTGAATCCTTCCCGCAAAAGGAACTCGCCGACCGTCAGGCCAGCGGTCACGGCTCGATGTTATGGTTCGAGGTCCACGGCGGCGTCGAATCAGGCAAGAAATTGATGGACGCACTACAACTCTGGAGCCTGGCGGAAAACCTGGGCTCGGTGGAATCGCTGGTGACACACTCGGTTACCATGACCCATGCCGACATGCCGCGCGAAGAACGCATGGCCGCCGGCATCACCGATGGCCTGGTGCGACTGTCGACCGGTCTCGAATCCGCGGAAGACCTGATCGCTGACCTGAAACAGGCGCTGGACGGACTCTAGGCGGCTCGCCGCATGATCATTTCCAGCGTCGAAACTTTCGCCACGGAATACGTTTCGCTGGTGCGGGTACGCACCGACGACGGTGACGAGGGCTGGGGACAGGTTTCACCCTATCACGCCGACCTCACCGCCGAGGTCGTTCACCGCCAGGTCGCCAGTCACGTGCTCGGCATGGATGCGGACGACATCGAGGCGCTAAACCAGGTCGTGCTCGACCGCGAGCACAAGTTCCAGGGAACTTACCTGTACCGCGCCCTGTGCGGCGTGGATAGCGCGCTGTGGGACATCCGTGGCAAACGTGCGGGTAAGAGCGTAAGCCAGTTACTCGGCGGCAATCGCAGCGAGTTTCCGGTTTATGCCTCCAGCATGAAACGCGATATCAGCCCGCGGCAGGAGGCAGAGCGCATGCTTGCGCTGCGCGATCAATACGGCTACCACTCGTTCAAATTCCGCATCGCCGCTGAATGCGGGCACGATATCGATCAATGGCCGGGACGCACCGAGGAAATTGTTAAAACCATGCGCGCAACCCTCGGTGACGACGTCACGCTGCTGGTCGACGCCAATAGCGGATTCACGCCGAAAAAAGCGATCGAAGTCGGGCATATGTTGACCGATTTCGGCGTCAGCCACTACGAAGAACCCTGCCCTTACTGGGAGCTCGACTGGACGCGTGAAGTGACCAGGGCGCTCGATATCGACGTCACCGGCGGCGAACAGGATAACAACATGATCGTCTGGAAACAGATGATCGACAGCCACGCGGTCGACATCGTACAGCCCGATATCTGTTACATGGGTGGCATTACACGGACGCTCAAGGTAGCCGAGTACGCAAAGCAGGCCGGCATCCCCTGCACCCTGCATTCTGCTAACCTGAGCATGGTCACGCTATTTTCGCTGCATTTCATGGCGGCGATCGAAAACGCGGGCAAATACGTCGAATTTTCGATCGAAGGCAGCGACTACTACCCCTGGCAACAGCATATATTCAGCCCGGGATTCGAAATCAGGGACGGTAACCTGTTATTGTCCGACAAACCCGGCTGGGGTATCGAAATCGAGCCCGAGTGGATTGCGCTCAGCGATTACCGGGTCAGTTACAATAAAGCCAGCTCCTAACCCCGACGATGGTGATCGACGATGGAAATTGTTAATTCAGTGCTCGAACTGATTGGCAACACGCCAATCCTAAAACTCAGCAAGTTCGATACCGGTCCCTGCGACCTGTATATCAAGATGGAATCCGAGAATCCGGGCGGCTCGATCAAGGACCGTATCGCGGTATCCATGATCGAGGCCGCGGAAAAAGAAGGCAAAATCGAACCCGGCGGCACCATCATCGAAGCCACCGCGGGCAATACCGGCCTCGGACTCGGACTGGTAGCCGCGCAAAAAGGTTACAAGTTAATCCTGGTGATTCCGGACAAGATGAGCCCGGACAAGATTCGCCATATCCGCGCGATGGGCGTCGATGTGCGGCTGACGCGCTCCGATGTGCAAAAGGGTCATCCGGAATACTACCAGGATTACGCCAAGCGCCTCGCTACCGAAATTCCGAACTCGTATTTCATCGACCAGTTTTCCAACCTCAACAACCCCCTGACTCACAAGGTCGACACCGGACCGGAAATCATGCGGCAGATGGATGGCAAGCTCGATGCAGTCGTCGTCGGCGTAGGTTCGAGCGGCACGGTCACCGGCCTGGGGCAGTATTTCCACGAGGTACTGCCTGAACTCGAAATGATTGTCGCCGACCCGGTGGGATCGATTCTCGCGGATACGATAAATACCGGCAAAACACCAAAGGCTTCGTCCTGGCTGGTCGAAGGTATCGGCGAGGATTTCATGCCGCCGATCTGTGACATCAGCCTGGTCAAGAAGGGTTACTCGATCAGCGACCGGGAAGC
>CAMYML010000100.1 GCA_947259305.1 uncultured Gammaproteobacteria bacterium
TCGAACCGGCTTTCTGGTGTTTGGCTCCCCGGCCCGGGCTCGAACCAGGGACCCATTGATTAACAGTCAATTGCTCTACCAACTGAGCTACCGGGGAATAGAGGACGCGTATACTAAATGAATAAAAATAATACAGCAACCAGATTTGTCAAGCTGATGCCGGCTTGCCGACGGCGGCCCATGCGACGCCGGACTGCAAGCCGTTGGATTGGTCAGATCTGAGTGGCGGATACCTGACAATCTAAAGGGTCATACCCGCGTAAGTGGGTATCTCGGAACAACTGGAAAATGCTTATTGCAAGATAGCGATACGTCGGACCGCGGCTTGCGCGGGTATAACTGTCTCGAGAAATCGTGATTCGGATCAGGACTCGAACACCTGGCGAATCCGATCTAGCGCTTTCTCGAGGTTTTCCATGTTGGTCGCAAACGAGATGCGCATGTAACCCTCGGCGCCAAAGGCCGAGCCCGGCACCAGCGCCACACCGACTTCCCCAAGCAGCAGGTTGGCGACATCGACGTCGTTGTTGAGGTCGTCGCGCGCGTCGAAGAAACCCTGGATATTGGGGAAGCTGTAAAAAGTGCCGTCCGATTCCAGGCATTCGACGTATCGGATCGAATTCAGTGCTGTCGCCAGGTAGTCGTGCGGTTTCTTGAACTAGGTCACCATTGCGCGCACGGGCGCATGATCGCCGTTGAGCGCGACCACCGACGCGGCCACGCAGGTATGTTCCGTAGCGTTGCAGTCAGGTTCGTCGGCGTCAGCATCGATAACATCAGGCCCTGGGTGCGAAGCTGGCTAGCCAAATTTGAAACTGCTAAAGTGGGGGATGGTTTGATCTCGTTTACGCGCTTCGGCAAGGCGTTGAACACTGCTTGATCCTGTTGGCGATGAGTGGGAAACAGGCGCAATATACGTGGCCCTTCCGGCCTCATAAAGCCGCCTTTGTTAATCGTTAAGATAAAATATTTTATGGCCAGGAAATTCCAGCTTGAAACCCAGTTCGAACCCACCGGCGATCAGCCCGAAGCGATCGATGCGCTGATCCAGGGCATCGAGGATGGGCTCATGCACCAGACGCTGCTCGGGGTGACTGGCTCGGGCAAAACCTTTACCGCGGCAAACGTCATTCAGCGGCTGCAGCGCCCGGCGATCATCATGGCGCATAACAAGACCCTGGCAGCGCAATTGTATGGCGAGATGAAGGAGTTTTTCCCGAAGAATTCGGTGGAATACTTCGTTTCCTATTACGAATATTACCAGCCGGAAGCTTATGTGCCGGCGTCGGACACCTTCATTGAAAAAGATGCCTCGATCAATGAGCACATCGAGCAAATGCGACTGTCGGCGACCAAGTCGCTGATGGAGCGGCGCGATACCATTATTGTCGCCTCGGTGTCGGCGATCTACGGCCTCGGCGATCCCGATTCCTATCTTAAAATGCTGCTGCACCTGGTGGTGGGGGATGAAATCGATCAGCGCAGCATATTGCGGCGCCTCGCCGAACTGCAGTACAAGCGCAACGACCTCGAGCTCAAGCGCGGCACCTACCGCGTGCGCGGCGAAGTCATCGACGTGCATCCGGCAGATTCGGAACGCGAGGCGGTACGCATCGAGCTGTTCGACACCGAGGTTGAAAAAATCAGCCTGTTCGACCCGCTTACCGGCGAAATCAGCCGCAACGTCAAGCGTATTACCGTGTATCCAAAGACTCACTATGCCACGCCGCGCGAGGTTATCCTGGCATCGATCGGTGACATCAAGGAAGAGCTGGTCGACCGCCTGGCGGTGCTCAAGCAGGTCGACAAGCTGGTCGAGGCGCAGCGCCTCGAGCAGCGCGTCAACTACGATGTCGAAATGATGCGCGAGCTCGGCTATTGCAGCGGCATCGAAAATTACTCGCGCTTCCTGTCGGGACGCAAGGAAGGCGAACCGCCGCCGACACTGTTCGATTACCTGCCCGACGATTGCCTGCTGTTCATCGACGAAAGCCATGTCAGCGTGCCGCAGATCGGTGGCATGTATCGTGGCGACCGTTCGCGCAAGGAAACCCTGGTCGAGTATGGGTTTCGCCTGCCGTCGGCGCTGGATAACCGGCCGCTGCGCTTCGACGAGTTCGAGCGCATGTCGCCACAGACGATTTTCGTCTCGGCCACGCCCGGTGATTACGAAAAGAAATTCAGCGGTGCGGTGGTCGAGCAGGTAGTGCGCCCGACAGGGCTGGTCGACCCGATGATCGAGGTGCGCCCGGCGACAACCCAGGTCGACGACGTCTTGTCCGAGATCAACAAGCGCGTGGCGAAGCGGGAAAGGGTGTTGATCACGACCCTGACCAAGCGCATGGCGGAAGACCTGACCGATTACCTCGGCGAGCACGGCGTGCGCGTGCGTTACCTGCACTCGGATATCGATACGGTCGAGCGCATGGAAATCATCCGCGACCTGCGTCTCGGAGAATTCGACGTACTGGTCGGCATCAACCTGTTGCGCGAGGGCCTGGATATGCCGGAAGTCTCGCTGGTCGCGATCCTGGACGCGGACAAGGAAGGCTTTTTACGTTCCGATCGATCGCTGATCCAGACCATCGGACGCGCCGCGCGCAACATCAACGGCATGTCGATTCTGTATGCCGATAAAGTCACCGGTTCGATGCAGCGCGCCATCGCGGAAACCGAACGCCGGCGAAACAAACAGCTGAGCTACAACAAGGAACACAACATCACGCCGAAAGGAATTATCAAACGCATAACCGATGTCATGGATCTCGGCGAATCCGCGCGTACCGGTCGCGGTCGCGCACGCCTTGACCGCGTCGCCGAATCCACAGCTGGCTACGCGCACCTGAGTGCGAAACAGTTGAACCGCAAACTGAAGCAGCTGGAAAACAGCATGTACGAGCATGCGCGTAACCTCGAGTTTGAAGAGGCCGCGCGGGTGCGCGACGATATCGCCGACATCAAGGAAAGATACTTCAAGTCGTCGGAACTGGAGATGGTTTAATTTGCCGGGAGCAAAGACCTCCGGCTCTCTTCGAAGGGGCGAGCCTGATATTTATCAGGGCAATGTTCGGTGCTATCGAGTTAGCCGAACGGCCGCTGCGGAATCTCTTGCTCTGACCCCGTCGCAGCGAGCCAGCAGAGTCAGATTCGATCGATCGAGTTGATCAGCGTGCGCAGGTTGCTCACGGCGCGGGTGGAAGCGCCGCGGCGGCCGTACTTGATGTGATTGTAGAGTTCGATGATGCCGGCGATTTGCTCGCGCTGCGGCAAATCTCGTTGCGGTAGGCGTTGCAGGAAGGCGCGGGTGTCTTCCGCCGGTTTTTTGCGAAAGCCCTTTTTCGACAGTTTCCTGAGCAGGCGGTTGAACAGAATTTCATAGGCCTGCGGTCGCGGCGGGCGTTCTCGATACCAGGCGATAAACCAGAACAGGGCGGTGACCGACAGCAGCAGGAACACCAGCGCGAATACCATATCCGACCAGTTTTCGATGCCGATCTCGAGCTTGTTCAGGAAATCTCGCTGCTTGCGTTGGTCGTAGTTCAAAACCCAGTCGTTCCAGCCATGCTGCAGGTTATCCCAGTTGTACAGCAGGTTACCGAAGATCGGGTTGCGGTTTTGAATGCGGAAACTCGATCCCTCATCGGACAACGCGTCGTCGATGCCCTGTTCGATCCGGCTGGGCGAGACCGCCGCGGTCGGATCGACCCGCACCCAGCCGCGCTCCTCGATCCAGATTTCGGTCCAGGCGTGCGCGTCGGACTGGCGCACGATCAGGTAGTTACCGACCCGGTTATATTCTCCACCCTGGTAGCCGGTGACGATGCGTGCGGGAACCCCGGCGCTGCGCATGATGAGTGCGAAACTGCCGGCGTAGTGTTCGCAGAATCCCCGCCGCGTGCCGAACAGAAATTCATCGACAGAGTTATTGCCGAGCGCCGGGGGACGCAGCGTGTAGATGTATTCCTGCTGGCGAAACATGTTTAAAACTTCGTCGGCGATAGCTGTCGGATCATCGAATCGTTGCGCCAGCGATTTACCGAAGGCGATGGTTTTCGGGTTGAACTTGTCCGGGTATTCGCGCGTCAGCGCCAGGTAATCACGCGACTCGTTGAGTCCAACCTTATAAGCCAGGCGCGACTGCATCGAGTAACGCTTCAGGTCATTAATCTTTTGCTTACTGGTGAGCTGGAAATCCTCGGTCATGAAGCTGCCGTTAATCACTCGGGTCGGCATGTCCAGCGCCAGCAGCCAGTGTTCGCCATTCGGTTCCAGCGTCACGGTGTAGTCGATGCCCGGTTCGCTGACGGTTATGTTCAGGCGATGTAATGGCTTGCGTGGCGACTGAGTCCAGCTGAAGCCGTTGTAGTTAGCCATCACCGGCCCGCGCCAGTAAAGCTGGTTCTGGGCTGGAATTTCGCCCTTGAAATCGACCCGGAAGGCAACCTCGTTGCTGCGTATCAGGTTGCTGATCTTGCCCGGCGACATGTGATTGCTGAGACCGGTGACGCCGCCACGTTGTTCGGTCTGCAGCCCCCACAGGGGGCCGGGCACGCGCGGCACCAGCACGAACAGAATCAGCATCAGCGGAACCGATAGTGCCACCAGCTGGGTGCTGCTGCGCAATCGCTGTTTCACTGAAACGCTGTCATCACGCTGATTGAGCGTTATCAATGTCGTGGTGATAACGATCAAGGTAACGAACATCGTGACCGCGGTGAGGACGCTCTGCGAATACAGGAAATGAGTTGCGATCAGGAAATAGCACAGGAAAACCAGGATCAGCATGTCGCGATGGCGTTTACTCTCGAGGAACTTGAAGGACGTCATTACCGTCAACAGAGCCAGACCGGCGTCACGCCCGACAATGGTCCAGTACTCGGCAAAAACACCGATGCCACCGAATAACACCAGGGGTATCAGCATCCATTTCGGCAGCTCCCTGATTTTGCCGAGATTTTGCAGGCTGCGCCATCCAAGCGAGATCAGGACGATGCCGACGACCCAGATCGGCAGGTTGACGAAATGAGGCGCGATCGAGACCAGGAAACAGAGACAGACCGCAAATACGCAGGGCCGGCTGGCGACTTCCTGCGGAATCGAGCGCATCGACAGGTTCTGGCTGGTCGTGGTACCCGGGCTAGTCATACGGCGGCCTGAACTCCTGCTCGCGGTCCGGCTGGCGGAAAACGGCCAGTGCCTGCAGGCAGGTATGCTTGTGCGCGTTGCCGTAGTCCTGTTCGATGACGAGCCCGGGCAGCCGAATTCCATACTTTTGCTCCTCGCTCTCGGCGGCCAGCACCAGCGCGGACATGAAACTCAGCTTTTCCTCGACCGAGGACTGGGTCAGCAAGTCCCAGTCTATCCATAATGAGGGTCGGGCCTGTCCCTGAAAGGTTTTGGTCAGCAGCCCCTTGCCCTGGGCGTAGGCCTTCCAGGAGATATGACGCAGCGATTCACCTTCGCGATGCTCGCGCAAGCCTGCGAAATCATCCCCCTCGATGGTGCTGGTCGAGGTCTGGCCGTCGTATTGCTCGACCATGGTATGTTGCAGTCTGACGTCGGCGGCTGGATGCGGATAAATCAGGATCGGTAAATCGAACTTGAGCCAGCCCCAGGCGTGGAACAGGCCGGTTGGGTAGCGGGTAAACACGGTAATGCCGGCGGGCTTGAACTCGCCGCGCAGATGGGTCGGAATTTTCAGTTTGGCCGCGGAGCTGCCCTCGGGCTCGAGCTTGACGTAGACCGTGGGCTGGTCCAGGTACTGGATGCCGATCGCGTAGCGCCTGGATTTATTGCCGTGGCTCAACTCGAATTCGAACACACAGTCTTCCCCGCAGAATACCGGCCGCGGGATCTGCATCTGCACCGAAATACCGAGCAGGTTCTTGTGCGTATGCCACAGGCTGAGAATCCCCAGCGAAGTCAGCATGAAGGTCAGCACGAAGGCCATGCTGTTCTGGTAGTTGATCGCCGCGAGAAACAGGAATAGCAGCATGATCGCGAACAGGTAGCCAAAACGCGTCGGCAGTATGTAAAGCCGGCGATTGTGCAACAGGATGCTGTCGCGACTCGGCGGGTTATGGGACTCGAACCAGTTGTCGATGAAACGACGCAGGGGTCCCGGTAGTGCAACCGATCGCATTTTTATAACCTAGGGAATCGGGGTCTGTTCCAGCAATTCGTTGACCAGTTCCATGGTCGGATGGCTGTGCTGTTCGGCAGGAGTCAGCCGATGATCGGCGATAGCGCCGAAAACCGCCTGGACGTCGCCCGGTTCCACGTGGTTGCGGCCGTTCATCAGGGCCCAGGCCCTGCTGGCCTGGATGATCGCCAGCCCGGCGCGCGGCGAAATTCCGTATACGAACAGGCCGGGGTTGCGCGTCGCCTGAATGAGTTGCTGAACATAATTTAACAGCGGATCCGAGCAATGGATGGTGTCGACCGAGCTCTGAATTGCGATAAAACGATCGAGGCTGACCACCGGTTGCATTCGATGCATCAGTTCGCGCGGATTTTCACCCGACAGCAGCGCGCGTTCGGCCGCCTGGTCCGGGTAGCCCAGCGAAATTTTCATCATGAAACGATCCAGCTGCGACTCCGGCAGCGGGAAGGTGCCCGACTGGTCGAGCGGATTTTGCGTCCCAATGACGAAAAAAGGCGCTTCCAGCTTGTGGGTTTCGCCCTCGACCGTAATCTGCTGTTCCTCCATGGCTTCGAGCAGCGCGCTCTGGGTCTTCGGCGTGGCGCGATTGATTTCATCGGCGAGGATGAAGTGGGCAAAGACCGGACCGGGGTGAAAGCGGAACAGTTGCTTTTCCGGATCAAAAATAGAGACTCCGAGAATGTCGGCGGGCAGCAGGTCGCTGGTAAACTGGATGCGATTGAATCCCAGGCCGAAAGCGCGCGCAATCGATTGCGACAGGGTGGTCTTGCCAACCCCCGGCAAATCCTCGATCAGGCAATGGCCACGGGCGATCAGGCAGCAGACCGCCAGTTTTACCTGGGTCGACTTACCCAGAATGATTGTTTCGATCGCGGCGACCGCCTTATGAATATCGGTCTGAAGCTGCGCGATCGAATTATCTGTCGAATCCAGCATTCGAAATCTCGGTCAAAATCATGAGTTATCGACCAATATTAGTCGAAATCGTTTAATAGTTCCGTGAAATAAGCCTGCATTTTGTGCCAGCATCCCGGATGCTGACGCAAAATGCAGGCTAAACAGGCTATGTCAGACCGCGGTCCGCTCCGGCCCGGATTGCGGATCCAGCGACAGGGGCCTAGACGGTTTTGCGATGGCCCTCGGGTTTCCAGGCGGGTGAAATCACATCCGGCATGCTCGAGCGGCCAAGCAAACGTGCCGAAGCCAGCGTCATCGCGCCGTAGCGCTGATTGATTTGATCCATGGCCTGGTGCGTCCGTTCTCGCCGCGGGTGTTTGCGCTGAAACAGGTCGCTCTGACAGGGCGCTTTCGGATCGAGCGCGACGATACGAATTTGCCAGATCCCCTGACTGCGCCAGTTGTCACTCAGCCAGCGACTGCCAAGGCGATAAATAACCATTTCGTCGTCGCTGGGCAGCAGCGATCGTTCGATAGTCCTTTGCCAGCCGCGATACTGGCGCAGGCCGAACAGGAACTGCTGCGCCACCAGCCTGTTCGCGCGCAGGCGCTCGGCGAGCCTGTGCGCCATGTGCATCAGGTACACGCGGATGGTAGCGGCGTCGCGAGTGTTGGGTGGCAGTACCTTGCCATGGCCGAGCGACTGAGCCGCGGGCAGGCTGGGCTTGACCGGTTCCGGGTCGAGGCCCTGCGCCATCAGCCAGATGCGTCGCCCCGGATTGCCGAAGCGTTTGCCCAGCACGCTAATCGGCAGTTGCTGTAAATCCGCGCAATGGTGAACCCCGTAGCGCGCGAGCATGTTCGCAATCCCGGTATTGACCCCGCATAGCTCGGTCAGCGGGGTGTCGGCCAGTCTGGCGCGCGCTTGCCAGGGTGGAATGATGGTCAGGCCGTCGGGTTTTTGTTGCCGGGCGGCAAACTTGGCGGTGGTCTTGTCACCGCTGACGCCGACCGAGCACAACACCCCGGAACTTTCATAGACGGCGCGCTTGACACGGCTAGCCGTTGCGCGCGGTCCGCCCCAGAGTTGCTGGCAGCGGGTGACGTCGAGGAAGGCTTCATCCACCGAAAAGATTTCGATATCGGGGGTGAAGCGCGCCAGCGCATGCATGATGTTAGCGGATACCTCGGCGTAGCGCCGCGGGCGGCTGGAAACCCGGATCAGTTCCGGGCACAACTGCCTGGCCTGTTTGATATGCATCCCTGTCCTGACGCCATGGGCCCGCGCCTCGTAGGAGCAGGTAATGATACAGGTGCCGATATCGCCATTGGTCACGGCCACTGGTTTGGCGCGCCACTCGGGATGATCGACCTGTTCGACCGAGGCGAAGAAGGCATTCATGTCCGCCAGCAGAATCACCCGTGGCCAGGGCATGGCTGCTTGCCGCTTCAACGGTAGGACCTGATCTGGCCGATCACCCGACCCTGAATGACCATACGAGACGCATCCAGGACCTGGTCCAGATCGTTGGAATTGTCTGCCAGCAGCTGTATTCGGTTTCCGGCCCGGTGACGGATTCGTTTTAGAATGACCTGTTCGCCGTCGAGTAAGGCCACCACTATGTCGCCGTTAGCCGCCTGTTGCTGGCTTTGGATGACGACGATGTCGCCCGCGAGGATACCCGCCTCCGACATCGAGTCGTCGCCCACCTGCAGCGCGTACCGCCCCGGGGCGGTCAACATCGCCAGCAGCTCGCCGCGCTGCCGGTCTTCGATCGCTTCCAGCGGGATGCCGGCGGCGACGCGACCCAGCGCAAACAGACCCTGCGGCCGCGCAGGCAGGGGGGTTATCGGTCTGAAACTGGCTGATCTGGCGTTCGGGAGCATCGATGGTTTCCGTGGTTTAGAGCCACTATAGAGAACAAAATGAGAACTTACAAGTAAAGCCAGATCTGAGCCCTTAATAGAAAAAGACAATCGTAAAAAAGAACTTTTTGTCTACTCTTTAACAGTCAGATCAATTATAAATAGCGAAAATCAATGCGTTTCAGATAAAAACTAATGAGTCATAAAGCCTTGATACTCTGTGTCGACGACGAACCAGTCAATCTGGTGATCCTGGAAGAGTTGCTGCAGGACAAATACGATTTGACTTTGGCCAGGTCCGGCGAGGAGTGCCTGCAGCAGGTCGAACTGCAGAAGCCCGATCTGATCCTGCTCGACGTCAATATGCCCGATCTCGATGGGCTCGAAACCTGTGAACGCCTGAAATCTGATGGCGAGACCGCCGAGATTCCGATTATCTTTGTATCCGCGCTTGCCTCGCAGGAAGAGTTGATGGCCGGCTACGAGGCGGGTGGCGACGATTACATCACCAAGCCGTTCAGCGAAGAGATCCTGCGCAAGAAAATCGAGATCGTACTGGCGAGCCAGGAGCGTAAGCAGGAGCTCAGGAAGATTTCCGACCAGGCCGTCGAAGCCCTGATGAATAACCTGAGCACCACCGATGAACTCGGCATGGTGGTCAAGTTCCTGCATCAGTGCCAGACCGTAAATACCCTCGACGAGCTTGCCAGTAACGTATTCGATTGCCTGCGAGAGTTCGAGCTCGACAGCAGCCTGCTAATCCTGGACGAACCCGAAAACCGGGTCTGGTTCAGCGACGATATCGACCGCCCGATGGAAAGCCAGATTCTCGAGAGCCTGCGCGGACAGGACCGGGTGGTCAATTTCGGCACCCGGCTGGCGATGAGTACCGATCACGCCACGATACTGGTGCGCAGCCTGCCGTCGACGCCGGAGAAGATAGATAGCGTGCGTGAGCACCTGGCGATTCTGATCGAAGGCCTCGATACCAGAATCCGCGCAATGCAAACCCAGATGCTGCTGGATGAACGCCGGGACGTGCTGGCGCGAGTACTGGCCGCAACCCGGGAAAATCTCGGCAATCTTGACCAGACCTACAAACAACAACAAGCGCGCTCGGCCCAACTATTATCGGCGATGGGAAAGGCGCTCGAAAAATCTCTGGACCGGCTCGACCTGAGTGCGCGGCAGGAGGCGGCGCTGAAGAAGATAATCGAATCCACCGCCGAGCAAACCGATGCGGTTTACGATCAGGGTTTGAAAATCGGCGAGCAGTTCCAGGGTATCATCGACGAACTATCCAGCGCGCTGGACGAATAATAAGAGGAGGGGGAGAGCGGTACAGAAAACGGGGGTGCATTTATTGTCCGGCAAGAAAAAGCAGAACTAATGGAAAATAGTTGCGTCCCCCTTTTCTGTTGCTGGGGTATAATGCCGCGACTTTGAATAATCGACCTATCCGGCATCATGAAAGACGCAGTAATCGTATCGACCGCAAGAACCCCGATCGGGGTCGCATTCAAGGGCAGTCTGAACAACATCAAATCCCCGACCATGACGGCGCATGCGATCCGGTATGCCGTCGATCGTGCCGGCGTTAGCGGCGAGGAAGTCGACGACGTTATTATCGGCGCGGTGCTGACCGCCGGCACCGCCGGCATGAATATCGGCCGCCTGTCTTCGCTGGCCGCGGGTTTGCCGGTATCGGTGGCGGGACAAACTATCGATCGCCAATGCTCGTCGGGATTGATGGCGATCGCAACTGCCGCCAAGCAAATCATCGTCGACGGTATGGATATCGTCGTCGCCGGCGGCCAGGACAATATTTCGGCGGTACAAAACCAGTATTTCCCGTGGGTGATCGAGCAGGCTGACAGTAATGTCGTCGCCCATGCAGAACATGCCTATATGCCGATGCTGCAAACCGCCGAATTAATCGTCGACAAGTATGGCATCTCGCGCGATGCGCAGGATGAGTATGCTTTGCAGTCGCAGATGCGCACCGCCGCCGGGCAGGACGCCGGCGCTTTCGACGATGAAATCGTGCCGATCTCGGCGATCCGCGCGATCAAGGACCGGGAAAGCGGGGAAATCAGCTACGCCGATACAACGCTGGCAAAGGACGAGGGCAATCGCCCGCAGACGACGCTTGAAGGCCTGGCCGGGCTTAACCCGGTGATCGAAGGCGGCAGTATTACCGCCGGTAACGCCAGCCAGCTGTCTGACGGCGCCTCGGCCTGCGTCTTGATGGAGGCGGGGCTTGCCGAGAAACGCGGGCTGCAGCCGCTGGGGATTTATCGCGGCATGGCCGTCGCCGGCAACGAACCCGAGGAAATGGGTATCGGGCCGATTTACGCGATTCCGAAACTGCTGCAAAAACATGGACTCGGCATCGACGATATCGATCTGTGGGAAATCAACGAGGCTTTCGCCTGCCAGACGATTTACTGCCGCGATCATCTCGGTATCGACAACGACAAGTTCAACCTGCACGGTGGCTCGATTTCGATCGGCCATCCCTATGGTATGACCGGCGCCCGCCTGACTGGTCATATCCTGATCGAAGGTCGGCGCCGCGGCGCGAAATATGTCGTGGTTTCGATGTGTGTCGGCGGTGGCATGGGTGCGGCCGGGTTGTTCGAGATCGCGTAATGAAAAACCGCCAGCTAATCGCTTTTCACATCCTGCCGCTGTGTATCGTCATTTTCGCGGTATCCAGCTGGATCAAAGCAATCGGCTTTACAGGCAGAGGCCGACGCTCGATTGCG
>CAMYML010000101.1 GCA_947259305.1 uncultured Gammaproteobacteria bacterium
TCGCCGGCACTGGCGCCAACCTCTGTGTTCCGGGTTACGCCCGGAGAGCAGATGCCCGAGGTCCAGGGCTGCAGCAAACAGGATTACTCGGTGCTTATAGTTTTCGGCGTGGCCGTTGGAAACTGAGCAGACGGCTATTAGCGCACGGGAATCCGCACTTCTACTCGCATTCCGCCAAGGCGAGATCGCGTGAACGCGATGCTGCCGTCGTAATAGTCCAGAATATCGCGGCAAATACCCAGGCCCAGCCCGTGCCCAGCCACGGTCTCATCCAGTCGGACGCCGCGCCGGTTTAGCTGTTTCATCTGTTCCGGCTCGAGGCCCTCGCCATCGTCCTCAAAGTTTAGTCTGAGCAGGTTATCGTTCAGCCCAATTCCCAGTCTCGCGGTTTGCCTGGCGAACTTGCAGGCGTTGTCCAACAGGTTACCAATCAACTCCAGCATGTCGTCACGGTCCAGGCCGAGCGCTTCGACACGATTTTCAAATTCAATTTGAATATCGATATTCGGATATATCTTGTCCAGCACATCGACCATGTAATCGAGCTCTTCAGCTAAATTAAACCTGGCGCCGGTTTTCGAAGAGCCGGAAATCCTGGAGCGCTTTAACTCGCGCTCAAGTATATGCTTGATTTCATTGAGCGTTTTAATTTGCTCAGCATTTTGCGTCCCCTCCTGCTGAATCGAAAGCAGCTGTAGCGGACGTTTGAGCTCGTGCGCAAGATTGCCCATCGCATGCCGGGTGCGCTGGATTCGGTGACTTAAGTGTTCGACCAGTTTTTCGATTTCGGTGACCAGGGGCGCTATTTCACTCGGTATCTCCACCCCTGATTTTTCGGTTTCCCTATGGCGGATCGACGCCAGGTTCTGACGCAACCATTCAAAAATCCTAAAGGCATCGCGCAGCGTGCGCTGTTGCAGGTAAAACAGCAAGACGGCCATAACGACGATAAGCAGCGCCATATAGCCTGTATTGAGAATCAATTCATTCCGGATTGGCGCGATGTCTTCGGCAACCCAGACTGTTATCGAGTCACGCTGCTTTTTGAACTGCTGCCGCCAGACCAGCCAGCGTTCATCGCCGGGACCATCGACAAGGTAATCGCCGGCGGGCGATTCGTCGGTTCCGACGCCAGGAAATTCAACGTCGAACAGGGATCTGGATCTGATGCGTTGCCCGTTAACGGAAATGTAGTAGTAGTGACCGGAGCGAACACGGTTGTAAACGGTCGACATCTGGCCTGGGTCGAGCTGCCATTGCTGGTTGGCATTCAGGCGAATGACGCTTGCCAGGCTCTCGGCATCATGCTGTAGACGGGTCAGGATATAGCCGTGAAGTAATTGTTGCGTAAAGAAATACATGACGATCAGCAAGGCCGCCATAACCGCAACCAGGTTGATCGTCAGATTTCGTGTAATCCTGTTTTTAAGACCATACATATAATCTTCGCCAGAATTGAGACCTCAATTCGCCAGCCGATACCCCTGGCCACGGTAGGTCGTAATCCGCGATTTCCCCAGCAGGGAGCGTAATCGATTCACGTAGACTTCGATTACGTTACTGTCCTTGAGCCGCTCCTCCTCGTATATATGCTCGCTTAACTCGGTTTTCGACAGAATCCTGTCAGGGTTCAGCAACAGGTAGCGTAGTAGTCTGAATTCGATTGCCGTGAGCGGCATGTTTTCCCGCTCGGCGGTCGTTACCCTGCGCGCATCGATATCGAGCACTATGTCGGCATGGCGTAGACTGTTGTCCGCGCGCCCGAAACGTCGGCGCACGATAGCCTGCAGCCGCGCGGCCAGCTCTTCGAACTGAAATGGCTTGCCCAGGTAATCATCGGCGCCGGCCTTGAGACCGTCGACGCGTTCCTGCCAGGAATCCCGCGCCGTTAATATCAGTACCGGCGTATCCAGCCCCCGCTCACGCCAGTGACTCAATACCTCGAGCCCCGATTTTTGCGGCAGGCCCAGATCCAGAATAATGCCGTCAAAGTCTTCCTCGAGCCCGAGGAAATCGGCATCGATACCATTGTCGACCCACTCGACGACATAGGCGGACGATCTCAGGTTACGCATGAGATATTCTGCGAGCTCTATATCGTCCTCGGCCAGCAACAGTTTCAATCTTCGATCTCCTGCCGCAGTATTTTTCCGTTGCGGGCATCGACTTCGATTTGAACGATAAGTCCATCAGAACGCAAAAACTCGAATTCGTAGACGATAGTGCCGTGCTCCCGCTCCACCTCCAGGTCGAGCAGCTTGCCGTACTGCTTTTCGGGAAACTGCAGCATGATAGATTCCAGCGGCAATATTTGACCCTTTTTGACCAGATCGCGAATCTCGGCATGATCGGCGTCTTCACTCGCCGCGACGTAGAAACTAATCGTCCCAGCGGCCAACGCCAGCAATAAAAACATCATCTTCATCAAAAATACCTCGTTCCGCACTCCGGTGGCAGGCATTGCACTGGCTGAGTGACCTTACCTGTTCATTGCCGGTAATAAAACGCGCGGGGATTTCATCGTGCTCGTGCACAAAATATGGCAATTCAGTAATTCTCAAGGGCGTCTCATCGCCAAGATTTCTGAACAGTTTTTGATAGGAACCTTCTCCGCTACTACTAACCAGGAAGTTCTCGATAGCCCGACTCGTGTCTTCGTCCAACTCCGCATTCTCGTCAAAGTGATTCTCGAGGCCCAGCATTATTTTTTCCCAGCTTGCCGCGGGCAACAGGCTTGCCGGGTAAGCCATGTGACAGCTACCGCATTCTTCGACATATACAGAGTTCTGCTCGAACGATACCTGCCGATTATTATGCTCATATTCCTCTTTATACTCATGATCCAGGTCATGCTCCTCACCTCTATAGCCCTCGGATGCCAGGCTTTGTCCGACGCCGTTCAAGCTGAATACCAGGATTCCGGTTAATAGCGCGTAACCTGTGCTCAGGATTATTTTCTGTTGCATAATGTCATCTCCATAAATATTACTGGCTGGCGAGCCAGGCTAAAATGTCGGCTTTTTCCTGCGCACTGCATTCCCGGCCGAAAGTCCATTTACAGTTACGTAAAAACCACTTCTCCACCTTTTTTCCGTCCTGATAACGTGTGGGATTCACGGACAAGGCCATCGGATGTATGAGCTTGCCCGTCTTGATATGTTTTCCGTTACGATCTGGATCATTTCCGTGGCAACTCGTACAACTGCGATTGTTGGTTGCCGATACCCAGAGTTTCTGACCCCGTTGAGTATCGCTTTGTACTACACCTTGCTGGCGGTAGGTCTCAAAATGCTGGAGTTGATTCTGCTTGGCATTAACCGCAACAGTGCTAAAAGACAACACCAATAATATGGCTGAAGGATTAAGTTTAAGATTCATGACTCACCCCGTTTTCCGAACCGAAATCCTGCCAGTGCGAACGCGCCTTTTTGCGCCCCGTTATCATTGCCCTGACCAGGTTTTCGCCTTCGAGAAAACTGCTGAACACGACGCCGGCAACGTGAGCGAAAACCAGCAACAAAGTCAAATTTGCGAAGAATTCATGCACCTCTTCCAATACTTCGCCATTCCAGGAAGCAAACAGGGTGCCTGCCAGCGGCCCCTGGCCCTCCGCTGCAATCAGGACCATGCCGGTAAAAGCAACGAGGGCAATGCTCGTTAACAGCGCGATCACCATGACGGCTGCCACCGGATTATGCCCGAGGTAATGGGTAACCTTGAAGGACAGCATGCCTTTCACGTGCGCCATAACGACACGGGGAGCTTTCACGAAACTCAGGAACCGGGCATTGCGAGTGCCTACCAGTCCCCAGAACAGGCGAAACCCTATCAGCAAGGAGATGGCATACCCTGCCTGTACGTGAAGGCTCATCCAGTCGTCTTCGGTGGCGAAAGCAAGCAAAAAGAAAAATACCAGGCTCCAGTGAAATACTCTGATCAGGGGATCCCAGGCTTTAACCGTTGCGGGCGATATATTGCGTATAGTCATATCCAGTTCCTGCGATGTTGAACTGAGAGCAATGCTACTCATCACGGCTTAAGCGAAACTTAAAAAACTGCAGTTCCGAGCAACTATTTCCAGTCTTTTGGCTTACTGCCTCGAGACAAATAAATCAGCGCACCCAGAGATAGTTGGGAAAAGAAGATTTAAACAACAGGTAAATCCAAAACCACCGAATCACAGGGTTATCGAGAAACTGACCTGCAGCCCGAATTTCCTCACCTATACTTATTTCCAGAGTCGTACCTGATTAAATTACTGGCAAGGATTCACAAACATGTCTCAACAATTCCGACTGGTTACGCGCAGCGATTTCGATGGCCTGGTGTGCGCGGTATTACTAAAGCACCTGGATCTGATCGACGATATCAAGTTCGTTCATCCCAAGGATATGCAGGATGGAATCATCGATATCTCGGACCGGGATATCACGACCAACCTGCCATATGTCGAGTCGGCACACCTGGTGTTCGACCATCACCACTCGGAAACGATCCGCAACCGCGATGACATCATGAACCATATTATCGACCCCGCGGCGCCTTCGGCGGCACGGGTAGTGTGGCAATACTACGGCGGTCATGAAGTCTTTCCACAAGCCTGGGATGAAATGATGGCTGCAGTGGACAAGGGAGACTCGGCACAATACAACCAGGAAGAGGTGCTGCATCCCAAAAACTGGGAATTACTAAACTTCCTGATGGATGCACGCACCGGCCTCGGTCGATTTCGTGAATTCCGTATATCGAACTACAACCTGATGATGGATCTGATCGACTACTGCAAGGAACACAGCATCGAAGAGATTCTCGATTTGCCGGATGTAAAGGAGCGCGTCGAGCTCTACTTCGAGCAGGAAACCAAATTCAAGGAGCAGATCGAGCGCTGTGCCACAGTGCACGGCAACCTGGTGGTGCTGAATCTGCTCGACGAAGAGATAATCTTCGCCGGCAATCGCTTCGTCATTTACGCGATGTTTCCCGAGTGCAACATTTCGATTCATGTCCTGTGGGGCCTGAAGCAGCAAAACACCGTTTTTGCGACCGGCAAGTCGATTTTCGATCGCAGTTCGAACACCAGGGTGGGCGAGTTGATGCTGCAATTCGGCGGTGGTGGGCACGATGCCGCCGGCACCTGCCAGGTAGAAAACGATGCGGCCGAATCCGTTCTGCAGCAGTTGATCGCGCAAATCAATGCGGATGGTTAAAACTTCATAGCACGATTCCAAAACCTGAGAGAATCAAGGCGTTAGTGTCGATCGAAGGCACATAGGTGCCGATCCTTCTACCTGGCATTCAGGCAGGCTCCATGCCAGCCATGACAGGGCTGCCGCCTTGCGGAATCCGGCATTTTTCCCCTCTCTCAATTCTTCGCCTGCACGTGGAGAAGTAATTCGCAGCGTCCTTGCACACGGCAATGTAATCGAAGGATTTGATCACCAGGGTGGCTATTCCGATAAACTACCCCATATACAGTCGGTGCCCGAATGATTAATCCAGTAGAGACATACCATTGAAATTCGACAATTCGTTCGCCAAATTGCCGCAACGATTTTACGTCCGGCAAGCTCCCGTTCCAGTCGCCGACCCCGCCCTGGTCAGGGTCAATCACCCGCTGGCCGGTTTTCTCGGAATCGATCCCGCCTGGCTGGAGTCCGAGACAGGCATCCACGTGGTCGCCGGTAACCAGGTGCCAGACGGCGCCGAGCCGATCGCCACCGTTTACGCGGGACACCAGTTTGGTAGCTGGAATCCGCGCCTCGGTGACGGGCGCGCGATATTGCTGGGAGAAGTGATCGCCGAGGATGGTGAGCGTTACGACATTCAGCTGAAGGGTTCCGGTTTGACGCCCTTCTCTCGCGGGGGTGACGGCAGGGCCCCGCTGGGTCCCATAGTGCGCGAATACATCGTCAGCGAGGCCATGGCCGCGCTCGGCATTCCGACCAGCCGGGCGCTGGCGGCCGTTACCACGGGTGAATATGTGTACCGCGAGCAAAAACTCGCCGGTGGCGTACTGGCCCGCGTTGCCAGGAGCCATATCCGCATCGGCACGCTGCAATTCTTTGCCTCGGTAAACGATGTGGACGGATTAAAACTGCTGGTCGATCACGTCATCGCCCGGCATTATCCGGATCAGCTCGGATCGGATAACCCGGCGCTATCCCTGCTCGAACAGGTCATTCGCAGCCAGGCGTCGCTGGTTGCCCGCTGGCAGGGCGTGGGCTTTATCCATGGCGTCATGAACACCGATAATATGCTGCTCTCCGGAGAGACCATCGACTACGGCCCCTGCGCCTTCATGGACGGTTACGATTCCGCCGCCGTGTATAGCTCTATCGATCACGGCGGGCGTTACGCCTACCGCAATCAACCCGCCATCGCGCACTGGAACCTGGCCTGCCTCGCGCAGACGCTGATGCCGCTGCTGGCAGCCGAGGAAGACAGCGCCAGCGAAATTGCGCAACAGGCGCTGGACAGCTTTCCAAGCCTGTTCATGCAGGAATATTTTGCCGTGCTGCGCGCCAAGCTAGGGCTTGCCACGTCTCAGCCGGATGACGAGAGCCTGGCCCAGGACTTTCTCGACCTGCTCGAAGGGAGTCGTTGTGACTTTACCCTCGCCTTCCGCCGACTCGGAGAATTAGCCGGGGGGGCCGCGACGATCCAGCCTATGTTCGACTTCCCGGAAGCCTTCACGCCGTGGCTAGATCGCTGGCGGGAACGTTGTGCGCAGGAGTCGATAAGCGATGCGCAGCGGCATGAACAAATGATGGCCACAAACCCCGCACTGATCGCGCGTAACCACCTGGTTGAAGCAGCAATCTCACAGGCTTACGAAAATGATTTTTCGCTGTTTCATCGGCTCACGGAACGGTTGTCGAGGCCTTTCGACTACGCCAGCGGCGATGAAGACCTGGCAACCCCACCGAAACCGGAGCAAATAGTCCAGCAGACCTTTTGCGGTACCTGAACGGCGAGGTGGCCCGCAAGCTTGCGGCAATCAGCCTACCAGCCGTTAACCCGTTGCCAGCGGTCGGCATGGGTCAGCAGCGTCGGGGTTGAGAGCTCGGCGAAATCCACCTGGGCACCTGCTCAGTTAATCGGTTAATACGGCGAAAGTTTACTTATTTCGACACATGTCGCGCAGCTTAAATTTTTGTGACTCGCGGGACTGGCCAGCCGTCTCTAATTCATAAAAGCACTGTTACAGCCGGTAGCGGCTTCAGTTGGCATTCATATTAAAGTAAGTACCCTGTCAAATGCTGCCTGGCAGAGACCGGTTTGTCTTTGCCAGGCTTTTTTTTGAGATTAAACTTGCAGGGGGGCCAATCTTTACCCGGCCTTTAAGTTGCGCTGATATAGCGCGCATTCGAGTGCCGCCCGGCGTTCCGCGGCACAGTTAGATCAGACTCGTGCAAAGACACTAATCATGCTCCCTGGGGCTGTAACTACCTTATGCAGGAAATGCGTCATCCGGTTAATACTGGTGGCGGCATGCGCCTGTTCCTTCACCGCGCCAGTCGGTGCGCAAACGCCTGTCAGCGTTGAAATCACCGGCATCAACGAAGTCATGGAAACCAACATCCGCCTGTTCCTGAGTATCGAACAACAGAAAGATCATCCATTGATAACGCCCGGACGCCTGCAGCGCCTGCACAAGAAGGCGATCAACGAAATCTCCGCCGCGTTGCAACCCTATGGATATTACCGACCCGTGGTCGACTCCAGCCTGGTGAAATCCGACGCGGGCGAATGGCGGGCGATCTATGCCATCGACCCGGGTCCGGCGCTGCCGCTGGCGGAGTTCAATTTTACGATCAATCCCGAGATGGCGCAGGATCCCGAGTTTGCGCAACTGTTGCGAAAAAAGACGCTGCAAACAGGCAGCAGGTTCGATCATCTAGAGTACGAGGAATTCAAGGCAAACCTGGCAAAACTGGCTGCGGAGCGCGGCTACTTCGACGCAATGTTTACCGAGCACCGCATCGAAATCGACCTGGATACCTATGTCGCGCGTATCTATCTCAACTACGCCGGGGGTTCCCGCTATAATTTTGGCGAAATCGTCATGCGTCAGGATGTACTCAACGATGACCTGTTGCAACGCCTGATCCCCTTTGCCAGGGGTGACCCCTACACGCTGAATAAATTAGTCGAATTACAACAGGTGCTGAACGATAGCTATTATTTTCAAACCGCCGAGGTATCCGCCGGCAAGCCAGCGGCGGACAGCGACGAGGTTCCGATCGAAGTTTCACTGACGCCGCGCAAAAGGCACCGCTACGAGACTGGTCTTGGATACGGCACCGACACCGGTGCACGCGCCCGATTCGGCTGGCTGGTTCCGCGGGTTAATCGACGCGGCCACCGTTTCAACACCGATCTCGAAGTATCGCAGCGAGGGTATGAACTGCAGGCCAATTACCGGGTTCCCGTTTTGAACCCACGCACCGACCAGATCGTTTACAGCATCGGTGAAGTGGCCGAGGAATTCGAGGACACCGACAGCACTTTGCGCACCCTCGGCGTGAGCCTGATACACAGTCGCCGGAAATGGCGCGAAACCCTGGCCTTCACCTACCAGCAAGAAGACTTCGTCTCCGGCGACGATGCAGGAGATTCCACCCTGCTGATTCCCGGAATCAGCTGGAGCCGGACCTGGGGTCGCGAATTCATCAACGTTCTCGACGGCCTGCGTTTTGAGGACGAAACTCAAATTCATCACATCGCTAAGTTCGCGTAATCGCATCATTGCCAAGGGCGAATATGGCGGCACTTCGACCCCGGATTTCGAACAGCTACCCTCATCGATACGCTTTTTCGGCGGCGGCTCGCAAAGCGTGCGCGGCTATAAATACAACTCGCTCGGCCCCACCGACGATGACGCTGAAGTCGTCGGTGGCGCCTACCTGATCCTGGGCAGCATCGAGTTTGAACACTATTTCAACGATCGCTGGGGTGTCGCGGTGTTTTACGATATTGGCAATGCGATTGACGATCTCACTGACGACCTGGAACAGGGCGCGGGTTTTGGCTTGCGCTGGAAATCACCCGTTGGACCGGTGCGTATCGACCTGGCGAGCGCCATTAGCAGCGACGGGAAACCCTGGCGTTTACACATCAATATCGGGCCCGACCTGTGAAACGCCGGCTGCTCTATGGCCTCGCGATATTGATCATGCTACCGCTGGCTGGCCTGACCTGGCTACTTAATAGCGAAAGCGGCATGCGCTGGAGTTACCAACAGGCCCTGCCCCACCTGCCGGGCTCGCTGAGCGTAAGCGGGCTGTCAGGAACGCTGGCTGGCCCGCTCACGGCGCAGGCCATCAGATATCAGGATCAGGGCCAGATCCTGGAAGCCAGACAGGTTGCGCTGAACTGGAACCCCTGGGGCTTACTGCGCGCCGAGATAGATATTTCGGATTTACAGATCCAGTCGCTGAATATCGTAATCCCGGTGGATGCCAGCGCCAGCGAAACCGACGATCAATCAATCTCGCTGCCGCAAATCGAGCTGCCACTGGGGGTAGGCCTGAACCGGGCGGTAATCAACGCCATCAGCATTACGCGCGGAGCCGACAGCTATCAGCTCGAGCAGATCCGGGCAAGCGCGGCGGCGCGCGCGGACGGATTCGTCATCGAGAACCTGGAAATCGATAGTGAAAAACTGAAGCTCAGCCTGCAGGGTCGCCTGCATCCCGTAGCGGATTACGCGCACGAGTTCAGGCTGCGCTGGCAGGCCGTTCTTCCCTCGGGCGCGGGCGTCGAAACCGAGGGCGCAGTAATCGGGGACCTGCGATCGACCCGCGTTACCCAAAGCGTAAAGGGCGCGGTACAAATGGAGTTGGCGCTCGAGCTGCGCCAGTTGCTGTCGCAACCGACCTGGCAGTCGGAGCTTGAAGTCAGCGCTATCGATAACAACCTGCTGGACCTTCCGCTGCCGATACAGCTGGGCGGGCTCAGGCTGAGCGCCAGCGGCGATACCGGGACAGCCCGGATTTCCGGTCAGCTGAATGCGCAATCCGCCGAGTTCGGGGCCTTCGTCGCTGACTTCAAGCTAAGCAGCCTGGAGGGCGAGCGCCGGTTCGAAGGACTCCGCATCGATGCCCTGGAGATCGGCGCCCCCCTGGGTCAGTTGTCTGCCAACGGTCAGCTCGACTGGTCGCCGGCCCTGCGCTGGCAGGCCGACATCTCGGCCTCACGGATAGATCCGGCGACCCTGTTTGCGCAATGGCCGGGGAAAATCGAAGCCCAATTGAGCAGTAGCGGCGGAATCGAGAGTGGCGAGCTAATCGCGAGCGCAAATATTTCGCGCCTGCAGGGCGAACTCAGGGGCTACCCGGTTTCGTTACAGAGCCAGCTGCAATGGAAAAATAACGGGCTGGATATTTCGCAGCTGAACTTCAGCTCGGGCGAGACCAGGCTCCGTGCCGAAGGTCGGGTAAATGAAACGCTAAGCCTGCGCTGGTCACTCGATAGCGACAACCTGGCCGAACTATACCCGCAGGCGCAAGGCAGGCTCTCGGCCAGCGGCAAACTCGGTGGGTCGCGCGAATCACCCAGGCTAAAGGCTACTTTCAGCGGCGATGGCCTGCAACTGCCGGATTATGAAATCGATAAAATGCAGGGCGATCTGGCCCTGGATATTTTGAATCCTCAACAGTTCAGGCTCAAATTTACGGCGCAGCAGCTCAGGCTGCAGGGACAGGCTGTGCAATCGATAGACATAGTCGCGGACCCGACTCGGATTCGCGCCAACCTGCTCGCCGCCGAAGCCAGGGCCCAGATCACGCTGGATGGCGGACTGGAGGACAATCACTGGCGTGGAAAACTGGCGCAGGCCGATATTCAGACCCGCGATTATCAGGCCTGGACTCTAAAAGCCCCGAGCACTATCGACCTGTCTGAGAACTCGCTGCTAGCCGATACCGCCTGCCTGCACAGCGATCGCGGCGGCGAAATCTGCAGCCGCATCGAAGGCAAGGACAATACCTGGAAAATCGGTCTCGACGCCAGCAGCCTGGCGCTGCCAATGTTTGAGCGCTGGCTGCCGCCCGGACTCCAGATCGAGGGGCTGGGGAATGCCAATGCCGATCTGGAATACCGTCCGCCGCGGCAATTGCTGGGTAAGATCGATCTCGATTTACCGCCGGGAGCGGCAATTTACCGGCTGACCGACAGCCATATCGAGCGCTTTGACTATCGTTTCGCCAGGCTTGAACTGCAGCTGGAAAACACCGGGATCAAGGCGGACACGGCACTGGAACTGGCCAATGGAGATCGCGTCGAAGGCCGAATCGCTCTGCCCGGGGCCAATCTGCTGGCTTTCGATCCCGCGGCGCAAGCCCTGCAGGCAAGCGCCCGGATCAACGCCCGCGAGCTGGGCATGGTCGACGCCATGATCGCGGAGATCGATGGACTCAACGGCGCCGTGACGCTCGACCTCGAGGTAACCGGTACCCTTGCCAGCCCCAGGGTGAAGGGCACCGCGCAGCTAGTCGATGGCGGTTTAAACATCCCGCGACTCGAGCTCGAGCTGGCACAGCTCAAGCTTTACCTGCGCAGCGAAGATGATGAAAAAATCAGCTACCGGGGCGAGGCTCTGACCGCCGGCGGCAAGCTCAGCCTGCGTGGCGACACGCTGTTGCAAGCCGCTGACGGTTGGCCCAGCAATATCCAGATCGAAGCCGCGTCGCTCGACCTCGCGCAACTGCTCAAAGCGTGGTTGCCTGAAGATACCAGTGTTGCCGGCAAGCTATTCAGCTCCGCCAGTCTCAGGTTTAAAGCCCCGGACGCCGTGTTCGGGGAAATTGAACTGTCGGCGCCATCCGGCAGTCTCAGCTACCCCTTGCTGGAAGGGGAAATAGAGAACTGGGAATATCGTGACTCCAGCCTGAAATTGATTCTAGACCAACAGGGAATACGCGGTCTCGCCGAAATCTCTATCGGCGACGGCAATGCGCTGGTTGGAAATTTAAATCTGCCAGGGGCAAAATTGCTGACGCTGGAGCGGGATACACAGTTACTCGAGGCCAGCGCCAAATTGAACTTCACCGAACTGGCCATCATCGAAGCGCTGGTCCCGGATATCGACAGCCTGCGAGGCTCCCTGGTACTTAATCTGAATGCCGATGGAACCCTGGCCCGGCCAAACCTGGCCGCGACTGCTGAAATACTCGATGCATCGGTCGCGATCCCGCGGCTCGGCCTGAAGCTCGAGCGGATCAGCCTGCGTGGCGCCACCGCCGCCGATAACCGATTCGAGTTTCAGCTCGACGCGCACTCCGGCGAAGGCAGTCTGACGGTCAACGGCGTCAGCCAGCTCGATGCCGCGAGCGGCTGGCCAACCACGCTTAGCATCAAGGGCGAAGAGTTCGTAGTTTCGCGCATCCCCGAGGCGACGGTCCGCGTTTCTCCCGACCTGGTAGTCGAACTGCAGAATCGTAGCGTAGATATTCGCGGCGATCTGCTGGTTCCCTATGCCAAGCTGCAGCCCAAAGATGTCACCCTGGCAGCCCAGGTTTCGAACGATACCGTGATCATCGATAGCACCGAAAAAGCGCAACCCAAATGGCAGATCACGACCCGGGTCAACCTGATTCTGGGCGATCGCGTCACTTTCTTTGGTTACGGTTTCGAAGGGCAACTGGGCGGCAACCTGTTAATCCAGGAAGAAGCCGGACAGATCACCCGCGGCATCGGCGAAATCAAAATTCCGCAGGGCCGCTATCGTGCCTATGGCCAACGCCTCGATATCGAAAACGGCCGGCTGCTGTTTACCGGGGGACCGCTCACCAATCCGGGGCTCGATATCCGCGCGGTGCGCAAGACCGGCAACGTCACCGCCGGCATCCATGTTACTGGCATACTAAAACAACCCCAGCTGGAGTTGTTCTCGGTTCCGGCCATGGGTCAAACCGATACCCTGTCATACCTGCTGCTCGGTCGTCCGATGGAGTCCGCCTCTAACGAAGACGGTGCGATGATGGCGCAAGCAGCGCTGGCGCTGGGGCTGGCGGGCGGCGACCAGCTTGCTAGAACCATCGGCGACCGGTTTGGCCTGGACGAAATGCGCATCGAGAGCAGTGACAGCGGCGACCAGGCCTCGCTGGTGGTTGGCCGCTACCTGTCACCACAGCTATACGTCAGCTACGGTATCGGTTTGATCGGATCATTCAACACGCTCAACCTGCGTTACAGGATATCGGATCAATGGCAGCTCAAGGCCGAAAGCGGCGAAAGCCATGGCGCCGACCTGATGTACACTTTCGAACGCTAACCGGCGCAAGAATCGCGGGCCAGGCTCACGCATTCGGTAACGCGCGCTGTTGTTGTTTCAGCATCTGCGCGGAAAATGACTCCAGCGCACGGTAGAGACGCATCTTGGTTGCACTCAGCCCCAGGCCAAGCTGGCCGGCCATTTCCTGCAATGGAAGGTCGAGGTAAAAGCGTAACATGATCACATCGCGTTCGCGCCGCGGCAGCCGGGCCAATACCTTGTTCACCGCTGCGGCAGATTCGTCCGCACGCCCTGCCCTGGCGAGATTTTCCTCATGAATTTCGATCAGCGAGCGTATATGTTCATCGAGTACGTGGCGCGCGCGTTTGCGCGCCAGGTCGTGGCACTGGCGATCGCCAATCGCAAACAACCAGGTGCGAAAACTCGCATCGCGGCGAAAATTGCGAATCGCTCGAAACGCGCGCAACTCGGTTTCCTGAGCCGCGTCCTCGGCGTCGTGCCGGTTACGCAGATAGGCGTAACATCTTGCCAGCAGCGAATTGTGGTGACGCTGTATCAAAACCGACAACAGGTCTCGCCAGTTGGGTTGCGGCTCGAGAATCATCTCCAGCAGTTCCCGGTCTTCGAGTTTTTGTATTTCTGAATGCATCGTCGTGCCCCTTTCAAAACGAATTCGGGGCACTATAGAGATAACTTTTTAACAAATATAACTATAAATATTTGTCGTTTTGATAGATAATATTTGTTATGGATATCGAATTACTACGCACCTTCCTGGAAGTCAGCCGCACGCGTCACTTCGGACAGGCGGCCGAAGCCATGTCGCTGACGCAGGCAGCGGTCAGCGCGCGCATAAAAAGCCTCGAAAACCTGCTCGGCGTGCGCCTGTTCATCAGGAAAAAACGCGACATCCAGCTAACACCGGAAGGCAACCGGTTGATCAGCCGGGCCGACCGACTCATATCGGAATGGCGAAAAATTCGCCAGGAAATCAGCGCCGGTGGCGCCAGCCAGCAATTATCGGTGGGCGGGAGCCTGCGTTTATGGGACGTGGTACTGCAGCAATGGTTGATTCGCGTGCGTAGCGCGATGCCGCAGATAGCGCTCATCGCCGAATCCCACACGCCTGAGCTGTTAACCCGTAAATTACTCGACGGGGTGTTGGACCTGGCATTCATGCTGGAACCCCCGCAACTCGAAGTACTGCAGATCCAGGCCGTCGGCACACTGAGCTTAAGGTTGGTAAGCAGCACCGCGGGCGTGGAGCTGGAGCGAGCGCTCGGCGAAGGCTATCTGATGGTCGACTGGGGGTTGACCCATACGTTACAACATCGGCGCCTGTTCCCGGACGCACCCGAACCGCAAACCCGCCTGGCCAGCGGCACGCTGAGCCTGCATTATCTACTCGCATTGGGCGGCTCGGCATACCTGCCAGAAACCATGGTAAAGTCGCACATCGATGCGCAGCGCCTGTACTGGGTGGACGACGCGCCGACTATCGAGCATCGTGCTCATGCCGTATTCCCGGTGCGCAGCGGACGTAAAAAGCTGATCGAAAGCATGCTCGAATATTTTCCTGTTTGAAGTCTGCCATCAGATTCCAGGTCTGGTATTCGCGAGACCGATAAAGTTCGCATGCTTGTTGCGTTCTGTTACCTGGCATCCGGTTCGCTCGTAATTTCGCTATCAGCGGATGCTTCAACCGGCTCCTGTGCCGGATCTGGTTCTTTTTCCAGGCGCAAGATTCGCACCTTGTCCACGCGGCGCCCGGTATGGCTGGTCACCTGCAACTGGAAGCCATCCTCCTCGATTTCGTCGCCGGTCTCGGCCATCCTCGATAATCGACGCATGAACAATCCGCTCACCGTATAAGCATCGAGCTCATCGCTGACCGTGAGCCCGGTGTCGCGTTCCAGATCGGACAACGACAGCAGACCGTCGACTTCCCAGGTGGTCTCGTCGATACGCTCGATGCCGGGCTTTGCATTTTCATCGTCGGTTTCATCTTCAATTTCACCGACGATCTCTTCCAGCAAATCTTCCAGGGTAACGATGCCGATAAAACTGCCATACTCATCGACGACACAGGCCATATGGGCTCGTCTGATCCGCATCAGATCGAATAACTGGGCAATACGCTGAGACTCGGGCACGACCATGGGCTCGCGCTTGAATTTTTCGAGGTCAGCCCAGGGTTTAGCCTCGCCATTTAAAATGGCGTGGTGAAGATCCTTGGCCAGCACGATGCCAATCAGCTCATCCCGGTTACTGCTGTCAATCAGCGGGAAACGCGAATGCGAGGTGTTACGGATAATTTTCAGGTTCTCACCAGGCGGAACCGAGATATCCAGCACATGAGCCGAATTAACCGGGATCATGATGCGCCCGACATGCCGATGATCGAATTCAAATAAATTGCGCAACATCGTGGCCTGTGCCTCGTGGATTTCTCCGTGCTGCGTGGAAGTTGCGACCAGGCCCTTGATTTCTTCGCCGGTAAACACTTCGACATGGCTGACCTGCGCCACGTCGAGCAGGGATAAAATTGCACTGGTGGCACCCTTGAGCAGCCAGTTGAGCGGCCAGGCAAGCAAATACGAGATATGCAGCGGGTAGGCAACCCAGACCGAAACGGGCTCCGCTTTACGAATCGCCAGGGTCTTGGGTACCTGTTCTCCGACCACGATGTGCAGCGCGGAAAATGTCAGGAAGCCGACCACAAACGCGCTCGTGTGAATCATGTCCTCCGACATCCCCATGCTCGAAAACCAGGGCTCCAGGATGGCCGCCACTGCGGGTTCGCCGACCCAGCCGAGCCCCAGCGACGCCATGGTAATGCCCAGCTGGCAGGCAGCCAGGTAGGACTCGAGATTCGCCTGTATCCGGACCGTCAGCTTGGCGGCCGAACTACCCTCATTGGCGAGCGCATCGATACGAAAACCGCGCGCCTTGACCAGTGCAAATTCGGCGGCCACGTAAAAACCGTTGGCCGCAAGCAGGAGCACGATAGCCGTGATATTGGAAAGATTATCCATTGAGCGAAATCCAGAAATATGAAAGGTCGGAGTGTAGACCAGAGCCGGCTGGTTTAAGTCACAGGGATAAATACATGTGACCCATCGAAATGCTGGCAGGTCTAACCCAGCAGGCACTTCCAAAACGAATTGAGAGCAATGACTAAACACCTGTTTGACGTTGTAGTATCGAGCGTGCATGAGATACACGACATGCCCGGCACCTGGTCGGATGACGACTATCGCCAGCTGCTGACCCGACTCGAAGTGGACGGGGTTGAAGACGTATCCGGCAGCGACCTGCTGGAAATGGCGCTGATGGCATTGCAGGATATGGAAACCGACGATGCGGCCGACGCGGTGTTGGCGCATAAGCTCGGCAATCGTATCACGGCGGGTGCGCGCAGAAATATCGTAGAGGACTTGCTCGAAGATCAGCGGCCATGGGAAGAAGCGGCGGATATCTCCTTGCATGCGCAGATTTTTGCGGCGGCGGTTTTGTTGCAAAAAGCGTTTCCATCGAGCTTCGCCAGGCCTGACATGATGCAGGTCGTTCTCGATATCAGCGCGCTTACCTCTGCCGCGAAAGCAGTGCTTGCCAGCCCCCCGCAAGCGGCCTTTGTTACACGACTGCTGGCGGACGCGATGGACGCACACAGTATTCTGGAACGTCTGTTTGACGAGCAGCTGGCGTCACATAATTTTCCCGAGGCCGATGGGATTATCTGGCTGGCTGAATTCAGCGAGCAGGCGTCTGACGGCCAATCTTCTGTTAAACTCGCGATATATTCTTCCCAGCACTGGCTGGACGCGATGGAATCAATTTCCACCTTCGAATCCAGTGCATATAATGATGACGACCCCGAGGAGGCCGAGCATGGCTAGTAGCGACGGCATCAGCTGGCAAAACTCACTGGTTGATACCTACGAGGAATTTACCACGCAAATCATAGCGTTTGCGCCCCTGCTTGCGGGTGCGGTCGCCGTCCTCGTCGTAGGCTGGTTCGTGGCCCATATATTACGTATCGCAACGCGCAAGCTCATCAGGGGCCTGGACTCGGTTCTGCAGGGCGCCGCGCCGGATGAGGGCGCCAGGCAGTTGAAAATAAGGCGTTCCTACGCCGTGATTGCCGGCAATGCCGTGTTCTGGATCGTTTTTATATTTTTCATCGCCGCGGCCGCAAACATGCTCGGCTGGAAAATGCTATCCAGCTGGATGGACAGCGTCGTCCTCTATTTGCCCAGCCTGATCTCGGGCCTGCTGATTATCCTGGCCGGCTTTCTGCTGAGTAACCTGGTCAAGGCGGGCGTGATCAGCGCCGCCAGTTCCGCGGGCATGGCACAGGGCGACGTGCTGGGCCGGGTTTCGCAGATGGTGGTTATCTTCACCAGCCTGGTCATCGGCATCGAGCAGATCGGGATTAACGTCGATTTTCTAACCAATGTGCTGATCGTCATTATCGGCGTATTGCTGGCAGGTGCCGCGCTCGCCTTCGGCCTCGGCGCCAGATCCCTGGTGGCCAACATCATCGGGGCGCAACAGCTGCGCAAACATTGCCGCATCGGCGAGCAAATGTTAAGCGGCGAGATCGAGGGCAGCATCATCGAAGTGACCCAGACCTGCATTGTGCTCGACACGGAATACGGCCGCAGCGTGATTCCGGCAAAACTGTTTCAGGAACAGGTCAGCAGTTTCAAATCAACAGTAGAAACGCCCGCCAGGTCAGCCAAAGCCGCATCGGATAAAGAGGCTTAACCGGTGGCTCGGCAACAGGTCGATCTGGCCCTGGCTTTTGTGCAATCCCAGCCGGGCGCCGCAGCCACTATCCTGGAGCAGCAGCCGCTAGAACAGGTCGCCGATTTTCTGAGCAACGTCCCGCATACCTACGGCGCGACCGCGCTCGAAAAAATCCTGCCGCAGTACTCGGCCAGGTTGTGCAAAATACTGCAACCCAACATTGCAGCGGCCCTGCTGTCCGAGATGAACGTTAGTCTGGTCGCTGCAATCATGCGACATTGCCCAGGCGAATTGAGCTCGCAGTTGCTTGATCTGCTGCCGGAGAAAACCAGACTTGCATGCTGGCTGCTGCTGACTTACTCAGAGGATGCCGTGGGTGCGTGGATGACAGCCAACATCTCGACCTTGCCCGACGACTGTAAAGTAGCTGACGCGCTTGCGCGTGTTAGCGCGGAACATGGAATGGTAAATTACGCAGCCACGCTGGTTGTCGACCGTGACAGGCACTTGAAAGGACTGGTACAGCTGCCCGCGTTAATGCGCGCTCCGCCGACGGCCGCCGTCACGGCGGTGATGGATAAATTACTGGATTCACTATCCGCGCGCACGGCGCTTGGTGCTGCTGCAAACCACCCACTGTGGGTCGATCGAGACAGCATTCCCGTCACTAACAGAAATCAGCAACTGGTCGGCCTGTTACGTCATGTGGACCTGCGCAGAGGTCTGGCCCAGACTTCAACCAGTATCGACAAGACGGATGGCACCGATCCCATAACGGGCATTTATGAAACCTACGGCAAAAGTCTACTGGCGTTGTTCGATACGGTAACCGACCTGACCAGAACCAGGACAGGGCGAGGCAACTGAGATGATCGCTTCCGCAAGCGCGATAATTACGCCGGTTGACGCATTAAACCGGGCCTTTCTGCTGAACTATCCGCAAGATGCCGCGCGCAAGATAGAACTCATGCTGCCGCAGGAAGCGGCCGCATTGATGGCCGAACAACCGACCTACGTTCTGCTGCCAGTGTGGCGCAAACTGTCGCCGGGACCCGCGGATAATATATTGCAACAGCTACCCGATGCGAAGGCCGTCGACCTGCTGGCGGCAATGGATGCCGGTCTTAGCTCGACCATGTTGAGCCGGCTGAATTCCGAGCGACAGGAATCTTACCTCGCACTGATGGATAAAGGCATCGCTGCGGAACTGAGGGAATTGCTGGCGTATCCGATCGACACCGCGGGCTGGTTGATGGATACGGATATTATTGCTTTCAACGCAAACATGACGGTCCAGGCTGCGTTACAACAGCTGAAAGGTCAGAAAAAACAGGAACTGCATCACCTGTTTCTGCTCGACGACGACCTGTATTTACAAGGCCAGGTGGCGATTCAGCGGCTGGCCCTGGCCGACAGCGATCAGCTGCTGGCGTCGCTTTCTACGCCGCTTCAGGGCGTAATCATGACGCTGGATCCTAAAAGCGAAGTCATGGATAGACTGGAGAAACTCAAAGTGGATATGCTGCCCGTGATCGACGGTAACGATCATTTCGTGGGCATTATACACGGCAAGAATATCCTCAGCGTTTTGAAGCAGGACATGGCCACGGACATGCAGACCATGGTCGGCGTCAGCAAAGATGAACGCGCCCTGTCCAGCACCTGGTTTGCGGTCAAAAAAAGGTTGCCGTGGCTGCAAATTAATCTTTTGACCGCGTTTCTCGCGGCCGCCGTCGTGGGATTATTCGAGTCGACCATCGCGCAGTATACGGCGCTCGCCATTTTACTGCCGATTGCCGCGGGTCAGTCAGGCAACACGGGCGCACAGGCGCTGGCGGTGACGATGCGCGGGCTCACGCTGCGGGAAATCACGGTTAGACACTGGTTAAGGGTAAGCATGAAAGAGGCGGGAGCCGCGCTGATCAATGGTTGCGCGATCGCGATTACCTGCGGCGCGGGGGTCTACCTCTGGAGTCGCAGCACCGGGCTTGCCCTGATTATCGGGCTGGCAATGATCTCATCCATGCTCATCGCGGCCGTTGCCGGCGCGATGGTACCCATCGTGCTGAAACGTCTGGGCCAGGACCCGGACCTGTCCTCGTCCATTCTTCTGACAACCGTCACGGATATCGCCGGTTTCATGTCTTTCCTCGGCATTGCCACCCTGCTTTCAGGCATGCTGGCCGC
>CAMYML010000102.1 GCA_947259305.1 uncultured Gammaproteobacteria bacterium
CACCGGACGCGGCGAGCAGTTTAACAAACCTCGGCTTTATGACACGTCGCGCAGTGCTTAAACCGAATACCATCGTATAGAGTAAAATCGCGGCGGCGAAGATCACCCCTGCCTGGAAACCACCACCGGGTCCAAAATCGCCGTGGAATTGAACGTAGAGCGCAAACAGAAGAATAAAAGGAACCAGCATTTTGGTCACAATGCGTAGAATTAAATGCTGTTCATGCATTGTATCAAAGGTGGATTCTGACTTGACTCTATCGGCCCCGGAGCGAATTCCCACCGTCAAAAGAGCCAGTACCCCCATGCCGGCAGTAAAGATAACGACGACCTCGCCAAAAGTATCGAAGCCTCTATAGCTTGCAAGTACGGAGGTTACGATATTGGGTAAACCGGTTTCCTGCATTGAGTCGTTAATATAGCGTGGGGCAACATGCAGGTGAACAGGTGCTTGCGAGGATCCAAAATACGGCATATCCAGCGTGCCGTAGATCAACAATCCACCTGTAATAAAAACCACGACCAGAGCCCACATGGGCCTGTGGTGCGCGCTATCCTCCGAGCGCCCAGTCAAGGTAACCGCTGTCAACATGAGTAAAGTGGAGATACCCGCTCCCACGGACGCTTCCGTAAATGCCACGTCAACAGCATCCATGGCAACAAAAAAACTTGCCGACAGCAGGCCAAAAATACCCGACAGCATGACCACCGCAAACAGATCCCGCATCCGCGCAATGGCAATGGCGGTACTTACGAGCAGGCCCAACAGGACGATATCAATCAGGGAATCGATGACTCTGTCCCTCCCTCGGTTTCTTCTCTATCCGACATCGGCGCGAGATCGTTCCGAAATGCCGCTTTGGCCAATGCATGGCTTGCAACCGGGCTAATAAACAGGGTCATTATCAGGATCATCAATAACTTTAACATCACGAGACCCTCAGGATTTTGCAGCATCAGTCCGATTAAAATCATTCCCGCACCCAGGGTATCGGTCACGCCTACCGCATGCATACGGGTATAAAAGTCGGGGAATCGCAAAATCCCAACCCCTCCGGATAAACAGAGAAAGCTCCCAAGTAGCAAGAACAAGGCACTAATCATATCGACGATAATATCCATTATGATTCCTTTTTCGTTGACCCTGTATCGTCAGGATCATGTCTAAATTCAGTGGAATCAGAAAAGTGCAGCACGCCAATTATGCTAATAAAGTTGATCAGGGCGTAAACGATGGCAATATCCAGGAAATCCGGTCGCCCCATCACGAAGCCGAGAAGCGAAATGAGTAGCACCGTCTTGGTACCAAACATATTGACGGCAAGAATCCGGTCGTAGAGGGTAGGCCCTGCGACCCCTCGAATGATCGCCAGGATCATGACAACAAGAATTGCTATGGTTGCCGCGATTAGCATCAGTCTTCCAACCGGCTTATCCGGCGATCCATTTCACCGGCTTGCAAAACTTCAATGTTTTCCCGCAATAATGCATGTACCGTAATTTGATTACCCACCAGGTCTACCGCGACTGTGCCCGGCGTAAGGGTAATGGAGTTTGCGTAGATAACCTTTCCCATATCTGTCTTTTGACTGGCTTTTATCGTGGCGAGAACAGGAGAAATTGTCTCATTGCCAAGCCAAATATGCTTGACCACGGAAATATTGGAGAGAATTATTTCCTTGGTGAGCCATAGATGGAATGCGGGAATCCGCAGCGTGAGGTGCAGAGGCTGGGATTCGTGGTCTACTACATCCATTCTATGGGCTATATATAGAACCAGGGCGATGGAGATTAACCCAAGCGACAGTATCAGCAGCGTGTAATGACCAGAGTTTAGTAGCCAAAATGCAGCAAGAGTCAGAAATAGACTGATTGTGTGAGGCATTAGATTTTGGTTATCAGGATCTGGAGATTTATTTTCTGGCATTTATAAGACCCCATAAATATAGCAGGATGATGCGCGTGACATCATAGCTGGACTTGGTGTTTTCTAGCAATAGCCAGCCCCAATAGCGTGGCAGTCGGGGTATTACCTGCAAGGAAAATACTTCATTAAATATACCGACGCGATGTGCCAGGTACAAACTCAATACACAGGACAGGGCACCGAATCCAGGTAACAACGGCGTGTAAATTCCAGACCACAGTACCCAGGTTACAATCAGTAGAGACAGTAATGCGGTAAAGCGAAGCCAGGGTCTGTTCATGGCAGGCAACATCGATATGAGCTGCGCGCGCTAGACCGAGTGGATAGTCTTAAAATGTTGCGGATGGATTGGGAGATGCAAGCTGCTTTAAAATATCGCCCGTCAAGCCCACGTGGTGGTGTAAAAAATTCGGTAAGCGCCGCGGACATGACTATTTTTACAGATCCAGTTAAATTTCTCAGACTCGTTAATTGAGGTCGTTCGGCAATCTGCGTCAACAGGTGAGTGACTCTTTCATCAGATCATAAATCCAGAGCCGCATCAAGGCGTTCGAAGTAAATCACCAACTGCGACTGGGTTAGGTTTCAACTCTGTAGCCGAATCGTCCATTTTTTGCGGCGTTCTGAATCCCTGGATACGACAATTTCAGCAAGCTATTATCGTTGAGAAAACCGCCCCTGGTTTTCGTTAAATTCCGGAACAGGCTATGGACGGTACTGACAGGTTAACTGCAAGTAAGCGACAATTCCTGGATCAATAAAGCCAGAATGTACAAACAGTACCGATATCCGGTCGAAATCATTGAATATCCAGTCTGGCTGTACTATCGATTTAATCTCAGTCAGAGAGATATTGAAGATATGTACGCAAAACCCGGAATTATTGTTAGCTATGAGTCATTTCGATTATTGTGCAATAAGGCAGGTCCTAAATATGCGATCAGGCTGAAAAAAAGTATCAACAATACCGTGATACCCTCTTTAAGATGACGTATTCGTCAAGATTGGTGGCAAGCAACACTACTTGTGGAGAGCAGTTGATCAGGACGGCGAAATTGTTGATTTTTTCTACGCAAGTGCAGAGATGGGGCGGCGTTAAAACGGTTCTTTAAAAGGCTATTAAAAAAACATAGAGGAGAACAAATTATAACGGATAAGTTGAGGAGCCATGGTGTAGCGAATCGGAATCTTATGCCTGACACGATTCACCACAGATCCCAATATGCAAATAATCGTGCCGAGCTTTTACATTAGCCCTCAAGGCTTCGATAACGGGGCATGCGAAGATTTAAATTGATTGATCAAGCCCGGGCTCATGGTTGTTATCATAATCCAGTTCACGATTATTTTAATGGTCGCTGAGTATAGTGTGAGTACTTGAATTCGCTTGCTACTATTACGGCTCGCCAGGCCAGCTCGCGATAAACATCGCGGCGCATGATAGCAACAGTGCCGCGGATATAACAAGCAATACCTCGGCCAGGCTAATGTTGAAGGCTATCAGCGGGGTATAACCACAGGAAGTCTGTACTTCGAATAGCCACGGGAACCACTTGTCGAGGGCAAACCACGCCGGCATGCCAAGATCCATTTCGCAGTCGCCGAAGATCCAGCCGCGTTCGACCGCAAGCACGCGCCAGCTGCGTTCCAGCAGGCCGAGCATGATGATTACGCTGGCGCCATGGAACCAGCGCATGGCCGCCCGGGAACCGGTAAAAAACAGGGCCAGTATTCCCAGCAGGACAAATGCCATGACCCAGATGCGGACATGTATGCACAGCACGCAAGGCCATTCGTCGAGCACATATTGGTGGTAAAGCGCAGCGGCTTCGAGCGCGAGCCCCGACAACACAAGAGCGATCCAGTAAAGGCGATGCTGGCTAAGTTTGGCTAAAAATTGACTCATGGCTGCGATGCATTCTAGTTGATTACTGGCATTTCGGCGGCGGCGCGTTTGCTCAGCAAATCCGCGCCTGCTTCGGTGATAACGATGTTTTCTTCGTGCACCATCAACTTGTCGCCATCGAAATCCATGCCGGGTTCCAGGGTAATGACCATGCCTGGTTCGAGCGGGTTGTGGTCACTGGCCGTTAGCGATGGCCATTCGGTCAACTGTGCGCCCAGGCCATGGCCCATACGTCCGACATCGTTGCTGGTGGCGCCGCCGGCCGCGAGCACCGACCACATCGCCTGCCAGACGTCGGTGGTGGTGGCCCCCGGCCTGGCCGCGGCCAGCCCGGCATCGGTGCTACGGTACAGGGTATCGTATATCCGTTTTGCTTTATCAGACTCATGGCCGAAGGCAAAGTTGCGATCGAAGTCGCAAAAATAACCGTCGAACACAGTGCCGGTGTCGATAATAAGAATATCTCCGTCTACCAGTTTGCGATCCCGGGGGCCCATGATGATATCCCCATAGCCATCTTTACCCGACGCCGAAACGATGTATGGGGTGTGATCGGCGCCGCGCTCGAGCAGGTCGATGCGCATCGCGCGCACGATTTCCCGTTCGCTCTGGCCTGATTTCGCAAATCCGGGCAACGCGTTGAAACTATCCGAGGCGAGTTCGCAGACATAGCGTATCTTTTCGATTTCGGCCGCCGACTTGACGCTGCAAAGCTTGAGCATCAGCGCGGCGCAGTCGACGAGCTCCAGTTGCGACAATTCCTGTTCCAGCAGGCGGTAGTCACGCGCCGGCATGCGTAATTGACTCTCGGCGCCGAGCGTCAGGCCGAGCCGCCCAAAACGCCCGGAAAACTCTCTTATGGCGGCTAGCAACAGGGAAATTCCATCGTCCTCGGGTTGCGGCGAAGACCAGCTGCGAATGTCGTCGATCCAGGTTTGCTGCATGCCGGCCACACCGATGGTCGGAATTACCGCAACCGGTTTGCCGGTCGCGGGCAGCAGCAGAAACCAGGGCCTTGTCGGGCTTTGCCAGAACTGGGTCAAAAAGCCGCTGAAATAGCGCACATGCGCTTCGGTGGTTAGCAACATGGCGTCGAGTTTCGACGCGCGCATCAGACGCTGTGCGTTTTCGGTTCGCGATTCGAGTTCGCGCTGCGAAAATCCGCGCCGGGGTTGCGCTTGAAACATCAGCTAGTCACCAGTTGCTGGTAAAGCTCCGGATCGGTCGCGCCTTCGGTGCCGATTACAAAAATCAGGCTGGATTCGTCGAGCCCCAGTTTTGCCGCCATTTCCGGGTCTTCGCGGCTGGCAATCGCCGCCGCTAGCCCGGCCACCGCCGATTCGCCGGCTTCTATGGCCGGATCGTTACTGGCGAGCAAGCGCATGCAGGGGGCAACCGCGTCTTCGCTCAGGGTCATGAAATCGTCTGCGCCCGGTTCGAGAATTTCCCAGGCGAGCAGTGAAACCTCGCCGCAGGAAAGCCCTGCCATCAGGGTTTCCAGGTCGCCCTTGACGGCAACCGGTTTACCGCTGGCGGCCGATTGCTGCAGGCAGTTGGCCTGTTCTGGCTCGACCACGATAAACCGCGGCCGCCTGTCTCCCCAGAGTTCCCAGAAGTAGGCGCAAACCGAAGCCGCCAGCCCTCCGACCCCGGCCTGAATGAACACGTGCGTCGGAATCGCGCCCTGCATTTGCTCGACGGCTTCAGCGAGCATGACGGTATAGCCGATGGCGACATCGCGGGGAATGTCCATGTATCCGGCGTAACTGGTATCGGAAACAATGATGCGACCATGAATCTCGGCATCGCTGTCAGCCTGTTTTACCGAGGCGTCGTAATTGCCGTCGATACGAATAACTTCCGCGCCGAAGGCCTCCATCGCCTGTTCGCGGCCGACGGAAACATCGCGATGGATGTAGATAACACAACCGCAGCCGAACAGCTGGCAGCCCCAGGCGACCGAGCGACCGTGATTACCATCGGTCGCGCAACTGATGACTATTTTTTCGACGAGCGACTGGAAGCGCTTATCCAGCAAGTCATCGATGGAGGCAGTCTCACCAGTTTCCTGCAGTATCCTGTTTTTCAGCTGGCGCGCCACCGCAAAAGCGCCGCCGAGCGCCTTGAAACTTTTCAGATGAAAGCGCTGCGATTCATCCTTATAGAATATTCCCCTGACGCCGATCCTGCGCGCGATTGAGTCAAGCGGGTAAAGCGGGGTAGCCTGGTAGCCAGGCCATTGCGATATTTCATCGAACGCTGCCCTCGATTTTTCGAGGCTTGCGATTTCGACCAGTTTCCCCGGATAGGGCATGGCCTTATTAGCCGCGCTATTGGCAAGGTGGCTCAAGTTTGCAGAGAATGTGGTCATATCGGCATTACGCGAAAAAAAGGCAAGTCTACAGGCTTAACCGGGCGAGTGAAACGGCAAATAAATCAGGCCGATAAATGTGCAGCCGTGCAACATCATGCTGGACTTATCGGCTGGAAAACCTAGACTTGGGGTCAGCATCAAATAATAACAGGCAACAAATCAGAATAACCATGAAGAGCCAATCGGCAGGCAGGCAGGGAGCGATACAGATTGAATCCAGTCAGAAGACTGCTTCAACTGCGTCATTCGGGCAACCGAATCTGAATCCCGAGCAGGTACTGGGTCGCTTCAGCGATGTCGCAATGCTGGCCGCGGACTGGTTCTGGGAAATGGATGCCGAGTTGCGATTCGCTTATCAATCCAGCCGTTTCGAAGAAATTACCGGTATTCCGGTGGCCGAGGTTATCGGCAAAACCCGTGAACAGGCCTTTGCCGAATGTATCGATGATGCCGACAAGTGGAGCCGGGTGGGTGAAGCGTTGCAGAAGCGTAGCGAATACGAGATGGTGTGGTCGCTACGACGCCCCGATGGCGATATTCGCGTACTGCGAACCCGCGGCAAGCCGTTCTTCGATAATGCTGGCCGATTTATGGGCTACCGCGGTGTCGGCAGCGATATCTCGGAGGCGGTAACCGCCCAGCAACAGCTTGCCGAAAGTGAAAACCGTTTCAAAAATATCATCGATCACGTTACCGATATCGTCTGTATCGCCAGTGTCGAGGGGGAAATCAAGTTCCTCAATAACGCGGTCGAGAACTTGTTGGGATACCGTGTCGACGAACTCGAGTCGAGTAAGGCCGGAGCCCATGCGATCCCCGAAGACCGCGAGCGCATTCAGCAGGCGGTTGCCGAAGTGTTGCAAGACCCCGAGCGCGTGGTGTCGGGGATATATCGCTATCAGCATAAAGATGGTTCGATCAAGGTGCTGGAAGTGACGCGTCAGCAAATCCGGCATTTCGATTCCCGCCAGGAACCGTGCATCATCATCCACGCGCGCGATATCACCAGTCAAAACCAGGCGGAACAGGCGCTCAAGCAAAGCGAAGATCGCCTACGTGATTTTGCCGAGACCGGAGCCGACTGGTTCTGGGAACAGGATGCCGAACTGCGTTACACCTACCTGTCGGGAGATTATCCGGGTTCCGACCACATGGCGGTCGACAAGATCATCGGCAAAACCCGCGAAGAAATCGCGACCAATAATAATTTCAAATCTGAGAAATGGAAACAGCTGGCGCAAAAACTGCAAAATCGCGAACCCTTTTACAATTTCGAATACAGCTATCCCAGGCCCGGCGGTTCTGAAGTCGTAGTGCGTATCAGTGGCAAACCCAAATTCGATGACAATGATGAGTTCATGGGGTATCGCGGTAGCGGAATCGATATCACCGAATCCTATTTGTTGTCACAGCAACTCAATTACCAGGCTTCCCACGATTCGTTAACCGGCCTGGCTAATCGACGCGAGTTCGAACTGCGCCTGTCGCGCGTGGTTAAAGGCTGTCGTGAGGATCACAGCGAGCACGCCCTGTGTTATATCGATCTCGATCAATTCAAGGTGGTCAACGACACCTGCGGGCATGACGCCGGCGATGAATTGTTGCGCCAGATTGCCGCCCTGCTGGAAGACAAGGTGCGCACACGCGACACGATTGCCAGGCTCGGCGGCGATGAGTTTGGCTTGTTACTCGAGCGCTGCACCATGAATCAGGCAAATCGCGTGGCCGAGAACGTACGCGAGGCCATCGACCATTTCCGCTTTATGTGGGCGGGGCGCAATTTCCGGCTCGGTGCGAGTATTGGCGTGATTCCGATCAATTTCAGCAGCGGCAACATCGCAAACGTGATGCGATCGGCCGACGCGGCCTGCTATACGGCCAAGGATGCGGGACGCAACCGTATTCATGTCTATAACGAAGATAGTTTTGAAGTGGCGCAACGCCATCAGGAGATGCAGCGCATCGTCGAACTCAATCACGCTTTCGACGAGGGACGTTTCGTGCTCTACCAGCAGCCAATTCTGTCCCTGAATCCGGAGAAGAATGGTCCTGAGCACTTTTGCGAGGTGCTGGTGCGCATGATCGACGAAGACGGATTTCCGGTATTGCCGGCCAATTTTTTGCCGACTGCGGAACGTTATAACCTGGCAACCCAGCTCGATACCTGGGTTGTCAACGGGGCGCTCGACTGGCTGGTATCAGACCCGGAAGTACGCTGCACCATCAACCTCTCGGGCATGTCGGTCGCCGACGAGAAATTTTTGCGCTTCATGCTCGACGTGATCGACGAAAAAGAAGTCGACGCCAGCCGTATATGCCTGGAAATCACCGAAACCGCGGCTATACAGAACCTGAGCAAGGCCAATCACTTCATCAAGCAGCTGCGGGATTGCGGCTGTTTTTTTGCGCTGGATGACTTCGGCAGCGGCCTTTCATCGTTCGCCTATCTGAAAACCCTGCCAGTCGATTACCTGAAAATCGATGGTTTCTTCGTGCGCGACATGGTGAAAGATCGGATTAACTACGAACTGGTCAAATCGATCAATGACGTGGGCCACGTGATGGGCAAGCGCACCATCGCCGAGTTTGTCGAAAACGATGCGACGCTCGAGGCCCTGATAGAAACCGGGGTCGACTATGCGCAGGGATTCAATATCGCCATGCCCAGGCCGATCAAGCCCTGAACCTCGTGCTGTCTCTGACCCATGCCTGGACAAGTGAGACAGTCGCGCGAGGCCTCACCCCGCACTGCAATTAATCGGCTTTACCATAACGCGCCACCTGTTCCGGATCCCCGAACTTCGGCTGGGACATGACGCGCCGCAGAATCGGTTCGAAAAACTCGAGTGGTTCCGCGTCGTAATCCGGGTCGAAACAGTTCTGATCATAGTTATGGCAAAAATCGATGGCATCCTGGTACCAGGGATTATCCTGGTAAATTTCACGAGCATTTCGATCGCCGCCGCAGTGATGCGCATAATAATACATCTGAAATACGCCGTGATGCTTGACGATCCAGTAGAGTTTTTCCGATACGAAGGGGCGCAGGATTGCAGCCGCCATTTCGCTGTGCGAATAGGTCGCCAGGTCGTCACCGATATCGTGTAGCAGGACGGCAACGATCATTTCGTCCGATTCGCCGGCGCGATAAGCGCGCGTCGCACCCTGCAGACAATGTTGCAGTCGGTTGATGCGGTAACCGGAAATGCTGGTTTCGAGCTTGCGCATGGCTTCCAAAATGCGCTCGGGAAGACCGGTCTTGTATTCGTCTTCCATGCGATCGAGAAATTCATACTCTTCGCGGGTGCCATCTTCCATGCGGATGAAATCGACGGTTTGCATAGCGGTCTCCGGATTGTTGGCCATCGATCGGGTAGTTTAACGCAGGCGCTAACCGCGCAGCAATTCGTTGCCCGGGTCGTAAGCTGCATCCATTTCGATATGCGCGCGGCGGCTGCCGATCGAGGTATCGATTGTGACTTCGAGCCCGGCGCTGATCGACGCCGGTTTCAGATAGGCGAAGGCGGTACTCTTGCCGATGCGATGGCCGTAGGCGCCGCCGGTGGTCAGGCCGATCAAGTCGCCGTTATGATAAACCCCCTCGTTGCCATAACACTCGCAGGGCAGATCGTCGTCGAACACCAGGTAGGCCAGTTCGATGGCGTAACCGTCCTGCTGCCGTTGCTTGAGATTTTCGCAACCGATGAAATCACGGCTGGTATCGATGAAGCGACCCATGCCAGCTTCGAAGCCGCTGATTTCCTCGGTAAATTCATTGCCATAGGCGCGGTACATCTTTTCCATGCGCATCGAATTGAAGGCATAGCCACCGAAATTACGAATGCCGATGGGCTCTGCCTTGCGCCACATCGAATCGTAAATCGAAAGCAATTGATATGACGGCATGTGCAGCTCGTATCCCAGCTCACCGGCATAGGACACCCTGAGCACGCGCACCATCGCGCTGTCGATTTGAACTTCGCGCGCACACAGCCAGGGAAAGGCTGCATTGGACAGGTCTTCCTCGGTCATCTGCTGCAGGATTTGACGCGATTTGGGTCCGGTAATCAGCATCGAAGAAACGTCTTCGGTGACGTTGCTTATATCGACATCGAAACCATTTGCGTTGGACTGCATCCAGTGCAGGTATTTGTGCTCGGAACCGATCGCGGAGATCAGGTAAAAACGGTTTTCCTCGAAGCGCGAGATCGACATTTCACACATGATGCCGCCGTTGGGCGCGTGCAACAGGGACAAGCCAATGCGGCCGACCCGGGGCAGTTTGTTGCATGACAGCCGGTCGAGAAATGCGGCCGCATCGGGCCCGCTGACTTCGTACTTGGCGGCGCCGGAAATGTCGATCACCCCGGCGGACTGCTGGACCGCCTTGCACTCCTCGGCAACTACAGTATGCGCCTCGCTGTGCGACCAGCCCAATGACTCGCTGCGTACCTCGTCGGTCTGGAACCAGAGCGCCTTTTCGTAACCCTGTACCGCACCGTGTATCGCGCCGTGCTCAAGCAGGCGCGCGTATAGTGGGCTGACGCGCATCGGGCGTCCGTGCGGACGATTAAGGTTAGGCGCGCCGACGCCATACATCTCTTCGTAAGATTCGATCGCCTTGATGGTGCAGTACTTCTTGTCGGCCCAGTCGCCAAAGCGGCGCGTATCCAGCGACGCCATGTTGATCTCGGTCTGACCGTATTTCATCCATTGCGCCATGTATTTGCCGATACCGCCCTGGGCGATACCGATACTGGCGCCGCACAGATTCCAGAAATTGCGCAGGCCTGCGACCGGTCCGGCGAGGATATTATCATCCGGAGTATGCGTAATCGGGCCATTGACGACCGACTTGACGCCAACCTCTTCGAATTTTGGCGTCAATTCGAAGCAGCGTTCGAGGAAGGGCATCAGAACATCGAGATTGGGTTCGAACAGTTCCCGGTCAAACGCCCAGTCCATACCGCCGAGTGCCCACGGGCGCGAACCCCACATTTCATAGGGTCCAACCAGGAAACCCAGGCCCTCCTGGCGAATATAGGCTGAGCTGTAGGAATCCCGGCAAACCGGCAACTCAAAATCCAGCGCCTCGATATCGGGATGTGTTTCGGTGACCAGGTACTGATGTTCGAGATTGATCAACGGCACACTGGCACCTACCATCGCGCCGACTTCGCGTGCGAAGCAGCCAGCGGCATTGACCACGTGCTCGGCCGTGATCGTGCCCTTGTCGGTGACGACTTCCCATTCGCCGTTGCGCTGCTCGTTGATTTCGGTAACGCGCGTGAAGCGGTAAATCTCGGCGCCGTTTTTGCGTGCCAGTTTCGCCAGCGGCATGATCACCGAGGTCGGGTC
>CAMYML010000103.1 GCA_947259305.1 uncultured Gammaproteobacteria bacterium
AAGCCAGGCATGCATCTGGGCGGCATCGCGTTGCGCCAGGGCCGCCTGGAACGGCGCTTCGCTTTGCAGCTTGAAGGCAAATTCTTTCTGCTTTTCGTAAAGTTGCGCTATGGCCTCGGCGCTTTCATGCCTGAGGCTCGTTTGCAGCGAATCGACCTGCGCCTGGATCGCATGCTCACGATAAACCTGGGTGCTGTAAATCGCCAGACCGTAGGCAAGCGCGCCAAGCCAGAGCAGGGCAAAGCCGATAATAAACTTGAAACTGTAGATGCGCGCAAACACTGCGCTATTCGACCAGGTAGGGATAGTCCTTATCCTTCCATTCGACGAACCCGCCGCGAAACCAGAACAACCGCGTGTAACCGCAGCCCGACGCTATTTGTATGGCCTCGATGCTCGCATCCCCAGAATTAATATTACCGTAGAAGACCATAGCCTGTTCCGTGGATTTTGCCAGTTTTGACAAGGCCGCACAGTCGGTTTCAGGCAGTGGAAGATTAAGCGAGGTTTCGATGTATCCCTGTATGTGATCCTCGTAGAGGCGCGAATCGATGATCGTCAGGCCCGGTACCGACTGATACAGCTCGATCAGATTTTCCGCATCGATGGTAATGGTGATCGCGAGGGGTTCCTGGAGTTCGGAGGGCAACGGGTCGTCCGCCGCAAATAGCCCAGGGGAAAATAGAATTGCCACTGTAAACAATACAGCCGACCGCGCAAGCGCAGATCGACAAACGCCTATATTTGTCATTGCAATATGCCAACAATCAGATATTGTTTAGACCATCACCACTTAATTATTATAATCAACAAGTTAAGTGATTTTCTTAATTAAGTTTCTAACAAGATACTCCGGTCCCGCTCAAACCACAATACCCCCCCGGATTTTTTTCCAGGTACTGCTGGTGATAGTCCTCGGCATAGTAAAATGGCCCGGCGGGTAGAATCTCCGTGGTAATTTGCGCGTAACCCGCCTGTTCGAGGTTTTGCTGGTAGCGCTGCAGGCTGTTTTCCACGGCCTCTCGCTGACTGTCGTTGCTGTAGTAAATGCCGGAACGATACTGAGTACCCTGATCATTACCCTGGCGCATACCCTGGGTCGGGTCATGCGATTCCCAGAAAACCTTCAGCAGCGTCTCGAGTTCGATTTCCTGCGGCCGATAAACCACCAACACGACCTCGTTATGCCCGGTCATGCCCGTGCAGACTTCCTGGTAGGCTGGATTCGGCGTGTGACCGGCGGCATATCCGACCGCGGTCGTAAACACCCCGGGCAGATTCCAGAAGCGGCGCTCGGCCCCCCAGAAACAGCCAAGCCCGAATACCACCTGCTCGCAGTTCTCGGGAAAAGGTTCAACCATCGAGGTTCCCAGTACCTTGTGAACCGGATCGAATTGCATGGTCTCGGCGCGGCCGGGCAAGGCTTGCGCTGGCGCTGGAATTACGGATGGTCGGCCAAACATGATCTATCTCCTGTCAGTTGAGGAATCTCTGCATTTTTGCTGAGATTCTTGCGGCACAGGACTGTGCCGCCATTTAGCGCTCGTTCTAGCGATTGAAAATGAAGAAAAAAGTAAAATCGCATTTTGCGTTATTCGTGCTCCTCCAGGGCAGGATGACTTGTGCTGAGCTTGCTTATTAACCCGCCGACAAAATATATCCTGGACGGAATCACTCAGCGCGTTTCAGGTCAAGTTCGAGCCAGGTCGGCGCGTGATCGGACGGTTTTTCCATCGCGCGAATATCATAATCTACCCCTGCATCGACCACCATCGGCTTCAGTAGTTCCGAAACCAGCAAATGGTCGATACGCAAACCGCGTTTGGGCTCGCGCTCGAAACCGCGGCTGCGGTAATCAAACCAGCTGAAACAGTTGTCCTCGCTGGCATGGCACAGGCGAAAACCATCGTGCAGGCCGAGCCCGGTAAGCTGTGCGAACCATGCGCGCTCCTCCGGCAGAAAACTGGTTTTCCCGGTTCGCAACCAGCGCCTGGCGTTATCCTCGCCGATGCCGATATCCGTGTCCTGCGGTGCAATATTATAGTCGCCCATCACGACGAGCCTGGCCTGATTCATATCGTAGCCGCCGAAAAACTCGATCGTATCCCGGTAAAAGCGCTGCTTTGCAGGAAACTTGACCGCGTGGTCGCGGCTTTCACCCTGCGGAAAATAGCCGTTGAATATAAAAATCGACTCGCCATCGAATTCATACTCACCGCCGATAAATCGTTTCTGCGCATCGTCGTCGTCCCCGGGAAAGCCATAGCAGGGATTAACACAGGTCTGCCGCGACAGTAGCGCAACCCCGTAATGGGTTTTCTGTCCCATGTAAATGACCTGGTAACCCATATCGTTAACGGCTTCTAACGGAAACTCGTGATCCTGCACCTTGGTTTCCTGCAGCCCGATGAATTCCGGCGCATGTTTGTCGACCACGCTTTGCAGTTGATGCAGCCGCTGGCGCAGGCTATTGACGTTAAACGAGACTATTTTCATGGGCTGTTTCATCCTCGAAATCCGACAGTAAGTCGGCCATGGTTTTGTCACCCAGGTGGGATTCAAAACTCTGCTCCAGTGCCAGCAGCAAGGCCGACACCGGCGCGTCGCTGCGGAACCTATCGGTATGACCCTGGTCCTCGGCCTGGCGTGCGCTGCGCAGGATATCCACCAGCCGGATTCGCTGCAGCGTAGACCCCGGCAGGTAAAGCGGGGGGTCATCCGCAGACTGCTGCACCAGGCCATCGGCCTCGAGCGCAACCAGCATACGCTGCAACACGTCAACCGGTACCTGTTGATAAGCGGCGAGATTTTCGAGGCTTGGCTTCGGCCCGGCCTGCCGGTCGTGGGCACGCGCGATACTGACCATCGCCTGCAGCGCCAGCTGATCACGCATGCGGGCGCTCAAATAGACGTCCAGTTTATGCCACTTCAGATATTCGGGATGCTGGTGATAAAACGAGATACTGGCGCCGATCAGAAGTATGACCCAGCTCAGGTAGAGCCAGATCATGAACACCAGCAGGATAGCGAGTCCGGAATAAATCGCGGCGTAATTGCTCGAGCCACCGACAAACGAGGTGAAAAGAATACCCGCGGTCTGCCACAGCAGGCCGGCGAAAATCGCCCCGTAAAGCGCCGAGCGAAACTGAACCCTGGTATTTGGCACCAGCATGTAAACAAAGGTGAAGGCCATGATCACCAGCACAAAGGGCAACAGCTTGCCGGTAATGCGCAGCAGATCGTTCATATAGGGCAGACTGTTGAGAAACTCGACAATGAGATTACTGCTGAGCGAAGCCGTTATGCCGACCGCGGCAAACAACAGCACGGGTCCCACCATGATGACGCTCAGGTAATCGCTGAAGCGTTGCATCAGCGTGCGATTATTCTGTAAACGCCAGGTATGGTTGAACGCGGCTTCGATTTTCTGAATTAACGAGATCGCGGTGTATAGCAGCATCAACAGGCCGACCACCCCGAGTACCCCGATCTTCATATTCTCGACGAAACCGACTATACGCGCGCTGATTTCCACACTTTGCGCGCCCATGGGCGCCAGAATCCGCGCCAGCGTCGGCTCGAGCTGGTCGTGCACGCCAAACCCCTTCAACACCGAGATACTTACCGCCAGCAAAGGCACCATCGATAACAGCGTGGTGTAAACCAGGCTCATTGCTCGCAGCGTGATCATGCCGCCCATCAGGTCGCGACCAACCATCGACATGATCTGTAAAAAATGCCGCCAGGCCGACCGCGGCGGCGCGGCGGCGCCCGCATCGAGGTTCCAGATGTACTGGTTAATCCGTTCACGCATCGGGAGATTCAACCGCTAAAGGCTTCCTTTGAATTCAAATAATCGATTTCAGCATCGGTGCTGCTGCGTCCCAGCGCCTCGTTACGGTGGGGAAAGCGGCCATACTTTGCCACGATGGCATGGTGATGACGGGCGAAGCGCAAACTGGATTCGAGCCCGGGTTGATCGAACAGCTCGAGCGCCAGCTCCTGGTCTTCGAGGTCTTCGCTGTGCATGAATGGCATGTATAGAAACGCCCTCCTGTCGACATCGAGCAGCTGGTCAAACTTGCGTTCGATCGCCTGGCGGGCAACCTCGCGCGAGCGCGCTTCGGTGGCAAAACTTTGCGCATCGCCGCGAAACATATTCAACGGTAACTGATCGAGCACGATCACCAGGGCCAGACAGCCTTCGGCGCTCTGCATCCAGTGATCGAGCTGACCCCGCCACGCCTGTTCCCAGGTTTCCAGAAAACGCTCGCATATTAACTGATCGAACTCCGGCGTCGAGTTGAACCAGAGCTTGCGGGTGTCTTCCGCAAACCAGAAATCGATGATGTCCTGTGGCATAGGTACCTCGTTTTCGATCATGTTAACAGGCATTGCCCAGGGCATCGACCAGCCCGCGCAGGCGCTGCTGCAGTTGCCTGCGACCCTCGGCGCCGGACTCTCGCTCGAGCAGTTTCCAGTCACGATTCTGCACAGCTTTTTCTATCAACAGGCTATCGGCGTCGATCGAGGTTTGTGCAACCCGCTGCATGACATATTTTTGCAGGCTGGCGAAACAGATTTCAAACCCCCGGTTGCCCGCAGTGAAGGCTTCTATTTCGTGCTGCTCCAGCCCGCTCGTAGTCGCCTGATAATCGGCATAGCGCAGCAGGGCGATCACCTGACCTGCATCCAGGGTCTGTAAAAACTGGGTCATCCAGATTGGTAGCTGCTGTCGAATACGCTGCTGTAGTTGCTTTATTTCTGACTCCAGCTTGTCCCCAATCGGTCTCAGCACCGCGATCGAATGGCTGCCGCTCGACTTGCCGGGTGCATAACTGATATGCACCAGGCGACACTGGGTCCGCCGCCAGAAACTCGGGGTTTCTGCATCCAGTGCGAAGCTGGCGCCGAGATAGTCGAGTGAATTTTGCCGGCCATACTGCATCGCCCGCTCGATCAGCCGCGTGCCCAGGCCTCTGCGCCGATAAGCCGCGGAGACTGCAATTCGCTGCACGCGCATACCCCGATATCCGGCAAATCCTCTCAACCCGGCCTGCGCAGTCAGCATCTGTGCCAGCAGGTGTCCCTGCGGCCGCCGCCGGCCGAAGAATATTTCCTCGCATAGCGCCTGCTCGAAACCGCCCTCGATGTTTAGCAGGGCAACCCCGAGTACGGACGCATGCTGACGCGCTACCAACAGTACCAGGTCGGGGTTTTCCATCAGCATGCGCAAATCCGAAGGCCGCGTGCGATAGTGCGCCGAGTTCAACAGCGCGTAAACCTGCTGCAACATCGGCCAGGCCTCGGCGCTACCCGGCTCGCTCAAAATGCCGATTTCACAGTCGACAACAGACGCTTGCGGCAGCGCGGTCGTGCCCATATCCGGTTTCAACATCAGGCTCCGGTTGAGCCAGGCCTCGAGTCGATCGTCCTGGCACCAGCGCACCGGTCGCTCGAGCCGGTGAAGCGTCAGATTATTTGCCTGCAGAGCGGCCACGAAACGCAGCATGAACCCCTGACCGGTGCCTTCGTAACCGCCGCTGGTGGTGGCCATAACCAGCCGCGGGTAGAGGCGCGCTAACTGCTGCAACATCGGCAGTGGAATCATCGCGGCTTCGTCGATAACCAGCATTTCCGCCTCGGGGCAATCGCGTAACAATTGATCGGGCGCCATGAATTCAGCCTGCGGGGCCTGCCCCAGCAGCGCCGCCGCGCCCCGCCGCGAGTTCGCCGATACCAGAATCCGGTATCGCGATTGCAGCCGATTAACCAGCAAGCCGAGACAGGTGCTTTTACCGCGACCGCGCTCGGCGCTGATCAGCGCAATGCCGCTGCGTTTGGACTGCGCCCACTGTTCGATCTGTTGCAGGACTGCCGACTGTTCCGCGGTCTGGCCGTTTTCGATGGGCGTTGGCTGCAGCGGGGGAAGCGAGGCCGGCGCAGCCGGCGAAGACTCCGCTGTCAGCCAGACCCCGATCTGTGCATCTCGTCGCAAAGCTTCGAAAAAATACTCGACGAAGCAGGCGCTCACGGAGCGCTTGTCATCCTGCCAGCAAGCATAACGGTCGGCCTGCGTATCCCAGTCATCAGCGGCGGGTGACAATAACATCAGCACTCCGCCCGCCCGCACCAGGCCGCCGGCAATACAGAGTACGTCCGGATTGAATCCCTCGAACAGATCGATTACCACCAGCCGCGTTTCTCCACCCAGGCAGGTATCCGCCTTACTGAACGGAATCGCCGACGGCAAATGTTCGCGATTCGACAGCAGTTGCAACGAGGGATCCAGCTCCGTTACAGTGGCAAGACCCTGGTCACACCAGGCGCGAGTGCCCTGCAGCACCACCAGCTGGCGTTGGCGGCTAAACTGCAGATTCGCGAACAGGGAATTCACCCAGCTATTGATATCGATTGCCGGCACCGGTTTTATTTGTTAAAAATTGCAGCCCATTATAGGTGAGTCACAAGCCATGACCAAAGATCAGCAAACCCAGGCCGAAGCCGCGGCTTTCCGCGCCCTCGTGGCCCATTTGCAGGAGCGCAGTGATGTGCAGAATATCGACCTGATGAATCTGGCGGGATTCTGTCGCAACTGCCTGTCGAAATGGTATTCGGCCGCAGTCAGGAAAATCGATCCCGAGTTCGATTATGCCGACGCCCAACGCTATGTATACGGTATGACAAACGAGGAATGGAAACGGGATTATCAAACCAGCGCATCGCCGGAACAGATGCAGCGCTTCGAAGATACCAGGCCGAAGCATGCCAAAATCAGCGGCTATTAGCCTGCAGATGGATCCGGGCGCGCAGGTCGTCGAGCAGCTGCATCATCATCGACGATAAACGCGGGTTGTAACCCAGCCGCGATCCGGATCGCCTCGATTCGGCTCTCATGCTGAACATCTAGCGCCGCAGCCGAGGTCTGGAATGTTCCGCGGCAGACGCGATCAAATCGGTCAGTATTTTGCCCTGGCAGGTTTCAAATCGACGCGGATCCGACTGCTGCAGATCGTACTTTACATCGAGAGCTTATAAGTCGGAGTTGTCGGGAATCTGCATGGCAGTCTCGAGGTCGTCTTTACTGCTCATACAGACTACCTCAATTCACGCCTTAATATCTTGCCGACAATGGATTTTGGCAGTTCGTCCCGGAATTCTACTATTTTCGGGACCTTATAGCCGGTTAAAAATTCTCGGCAATGCGCGATGACCGCGGCTTCATCCAGCGCCGGATCTTTCTTCACGATCACCGCCTTGACGACTTCACCGCAGGCTTCATCGGGTTCGCCGATGACGCCTACCTCGAGTACGCCCTCATGGCTCGCAATCACGGTTTCTACTTCATTCGGGAAAACATTGAACGCGGAGACCAGGATCATATCCTTGAGTCGATCAACGATGCGGAAAAATCCCTGTTCATCCATTTGTGCCACGTCGCCCGTTTTCAACCAGCCGTCGCTCGACAACACCTTGACGGTTTCATCGGGGCGCTGCCAGTAACCCTTCATGACCTGCGGCCCGCGCACGCAGAGTTCTCCGGTCTCCCCCTGCGGCAGGATATTACCGGCCTCGTCCTGCACCGAGACTTCGGTCGACGGCACCGGCAAGCCAATGGCGCCGTTATATTCTTTCAGGTTGAGCGGGTTAATGCAGACTGCGGGTGAAGTTTCGGTCAGGCCATAGGCTTCCAGTAAGGGTGTGCCAGTCAGTTTCTGCCAGCGCTCGGCGACCGGTTGCTGTACCGCCATGCCCCCGCCCAGCGACAGCTTCAGGGGTGTAAAATCAATCTGCTCGAAACCCGGGGTATTCATCAAACCGTTGAACAGCGTGTTCACCCCGGTTATCGCGGTAAACCTGAGGCCCTGTAACTCCTTGACAAAACCCGGCATGTCGCGCGGATTGGTAATCAGGTAATTCAGCGCGCCGACTTTCATGAAGGTCAGGCAGTTGGCGGTCAGCGAAAAGATGTGATAAAGCGGCAGCGCGGTGATGATAACTTCCTCGCCGTCCTCGACGACATTCTTGATCCAGGCCGAGGCTTGCTGCATGTTCGCGATCATGTTGCCGTGGGTCAACATGGCGCCCTTGGCAACTCCGGTGGTGCCGCCGGTGTACTGTAAAAACGCGAGATCGTCGTGATCACAGGGAACCGGTTTATGCGGCTGCCTCGAACCCTGCGCAAGGGCATTTTTGAAAGTCACGCGCCGGGGCAGGCTAAACGCGGGCACCATTTTTTTAACATACTTGACCACCAGGTTGACGATTAGCGATTTCGGAAACCGCAACAGGTCGCCGAGCTGAGTGGTAATCACATGCTGGATCGGAGTTTCGTCGATAACTTCGTCCAGAGTGTGGCAGAAATTTTCCATCACGATGATGACCTTGGCGCCCGAATCCGACAACTGGTGCTTGAGCTCCCGCCCGGTGTATAACGGGTTGGTATTGACCACGGTAAATCCCGCGCGCAGCGTAGCAAAAATAGAAATCGGATTCTGCAGCACGTTGGGCATCATGATCGCGACGCGATCACCCTTGCTCAGGCCGGGCAGGTTTTGCAGGTAACTGGCGAGTTGATCGGTATACCGATCCATCTCGTTGTAGGTTAGCGACGTCCCCAGATTACAGAAGCAGGGATTTTCACCAAATCGTGCGATCGCCTGTTCGAACACATCAGTCACCGACTGATAGCTATCGAGGTCGATTTCCTGCGGGACCCCGGGTGGATAACTTTTTAACCAGACCTTTTCCATTTGCTCGCCCCCCAACCTGGCAACGGGTTAGTAATATCGAAACGGGTCCGGGCCATTATTATTTTGTACCCTGCGTCCGCTTCTTTTTAGCCGCGGCTTTCTTTTTGACCACGGATTTCTGTTTAACCGCCTTTTTTGCAGCAATTTTATTTGCCGCGGCGCCACTCGCCGTCAACTGCTCGGGCCTGAAATCATCGACCCTGACAACCCTGGCGGTCGCCGCCCTGGCCTGCAGCAGTATCTCGGCTTCCTCGGCATCTACGTCACCGGATTCGCGCAGCCTGGCGATCCATTGTGAATAATCCTCGAGGCCCTGTTGTGTTGTCCGGGCATGGCGTAAGCGCTTTTCCACGGGTTCCGCCCGGATTACCTTATGCAACGCATCTTCGAGACAACCGGTTATGTCATCGGGATCATCACTGATATAAATACCCTGTGTCAAACGATCTCGTCCCTCACCGGGGCGAATCAACAGCGATGCGACCCGATGACTGAGTGAGTCATTGGGCTGGCGCAGGCTCAGGCCCAACGGAAAAATTGAATGCCGGATAAACACGCCGAGCCATTTGAGCGGAAAGTTACGCAGAATCTCGTCGAGCGCAATCTGCACCTTGTACAGGCAATATTTCGCGGACCATTCGACCAGCGGCAAATCGCTCCTGGGTTGGCCGTCGGCGTCAAATTTTTTCAATACCGCGGATGCGTAAAACATGTATGACAACGCGTCGGCAAAGCGACCGGAAAGCTTTTCCTTGCGCTTGAAAGCGCCGCCAAGAATCATCAGCACCAGGTCGGAAGTGACCGCGAATGCCGCGCTCATCTGGCCCAGCCTCTGATAATAAGCGCCGATGCGCCCCGGGTATGGCGCCGGCGCCAGGTGACTAGCGCTGATACCGTACACCACCGCGCGGCAGAAATTGGTCAGGAAATACTCGGCGTGCCCGCGCAGGGCCAGGTCGAATGCGGACTCGGCGGCCGCTTCATCCTTAAGCGTCGCGGCTTCCATTTCGCGCACCAGGTAGGGATGGCAACGTATCGCCCCCTGGCCAAAAATGATCATGCTGCGGGTCAATATATTTGCGCCCTCGACCGTTATGCCGACAGGGATGGTCTGGTAAGCGCGCGCGATATAGTTCGACGGCCCCATGCAAATACCGCGGCCGCCATGCACATCCATCGCGTCATTGACGACCTGGCGCATTTGCTCGGTGTTGTAACATTTGAGTATCGCGGTAATGACCGAGGGCTTTTCACCGTTATCGAGTCCGCTCAGGGTCAACAACCGGCCGGCCTCCATCATGTAGGTATGTCCGCCGATGCGCGCCAGCGCTTCTTCGACGCCTTCGAATTTGCCGATCGAGGTATCGAATTGCTTGCGCACGTGGGCATAAGCGCCCGTAGTGCGCACGCAGGCCTTGCCCGCCGCAACCCCTACCGCGGGCAGCGATATGCCGCGCCCGACCGACAGCGATTCGACCAGCATGCGCCAGCCCTGGCCGATATTCTCCTGCCCGCCGATGACATACTCCAGCGGAATGAAGACGTCCTTGCCGCTATTGGGACCGTTCTGAAATGCGGCGTTCAATGGAAAGTGCCGCTTACCGATTTCTATACCGGGCGTATCGGCCGGGATCAACGCACAGGTGATACCCAGCTCTTCTTCGCCGCCGAGCAGGCCCGCGGGATCGAATACCTTGAATGCCAGGCCCAGCACCGTCGCTACCGGGCCAAGCGTGATATAACGCTTTTCCCAGTTGAGGCGTAACCCCAGCACCTTTTTACCCTGATACTCGCCCATGCAGACCACGCCCGTATCCGGAATCGCACCCGCGTCGGAGCCGGCAAACGTGCCGGTCAGGGCGAAACAGGGAATCTCGGAACCCGCTGCCAGCCGGGGTAGATAATGATCTTTCTGTGCCTCGGTGCCATAGTGCAGCAGCAGCTCGGCCGGACCCAGTGAGTTGGGTACCATCACCGTAACCCCTGCCGAGATACTGCGCGCGGCTATTTTGGTAACGACGCAGGAGTGTCCGTGCGCGCTAAACTCCAGTCCGCCATAGCGCCTGGGGATAATCATGCCGAAAAACCCATGCTGCTTGAGAAACGCCCAGACCTCGGGCGGCAAATCCATGCGATTGTGGGTTATGTCCCAGTCGTCGAGCATCGCACACAACTGCTCTACCGGCCCGTCGATAAAAGCCTGTTCCTCTGCGCTCAGCTCGGGTAGCCGATAACCCTGTAACAGGTTCCAGTCGGGATTGCCCCGAAACAGCTCCGCCTCCCACCATACGCTGCCGGCCTCAATCGCCGTGCGCTCGGTTTCCGACATCGGCGGCAAAACCTTGCGGATGCGCTGCAGCAATGGCCGCGACAGCCACTGCAGGCGCAACTGGGGAACCCCAAGCAGCAGCGCAGGCAGCAGGAAAGCGGTCCACAACAGCAGCCCCCAGAACAGGCTGAAACCGCCGCTCAGCGTGAACACCAGGAGGAACAAAGCGGTCATTAGCGCCAGGCTACGAAACCGGATTTGATGGCGCGCGATCAGGTAGAACAAAGCGAACAGAGCAGCGAGCAGGAGCAGGATATTCATCGGGCTATTTCAGTGTTGATTAACCAATCGAGCGAATCTCTAACAGTATTATAAATTGACCCCGCCAGCAATATAAAGTTTCAAAATGAAACTGTTATTAGCAATCCGATACTGATCCCTATTTCAACCGTTCGCGCAGATTCTGATTTACCGTCTCGAGATCCAGCTGCAAGGTCCCGTCG
>CAMYML010000104.1 GCA_947259305.1 uncultured Gammaproteobacteria bacterium
CGAGATGGACGCCGTGGCCAGTTGTCAGGCGCTGGCCGGACATGTCGGCTGTGACGAAAAAGCCGTGCTGCCATTTTCCACGGGCGTGATCAGCGCGCCACTGCCGGTGGAAAAGATATCGGCCGCGCTGCCCGCATTGATTGACGCGCTGGATACGCAGGGTTATTTTCACCAGCTGGATCATATTTCAGCCTACTACCCCGACGCGATCTCACTTAACTTCCACGGTTATGTGGTCAGTATCGAGGAAACTTCGAGAAAACGAGTGACCAGCGATCGCGCCGATATACTGCTGGACGAAACTGCGCTAGCGGCAGGTTACACGGTCGAGCGGCTGCTCAAGTCGCTGAGATACTATGTACCCTTCATTTCACAGGTAATGCGCTACGAGGGGCTGCCTTACGGGGAGGGCAATTGCTCGCTGTACAGCCTGTATCACAACAACGGTACCGCCTTTGTTAATCCCTGCAGCGACGATCCACGCAATGCGGCGCCCGAAGGTTCCGACTATCATCATAGTTACAGCCGCAGCTGGGATGCCATAGATATTCTCAAAGAGAATCTCGCCCGGGACGTGGCGACAAAAAAATATACTCACCTGATAGTTGCCGTCATGGGTCTCGATACCGTTCAGGAAGAAGCGATACGCAATTACAAGTCGATCATCTCGTCGATCAGGAGGGTCGCAGGTGAGGACTTCGAACCTCTGTTTGTCGGCATCACCTGGCCGAGTTTTTTCGCCAACCGCTGGTTTGATCCGTTCTGGGAGGCGCTGGCTTACCACCCGATAGCGGACCGGGCCGATATCCTCGGCTTGTCGTGGCTGGGGGCGCTTATGAACGACGCGATTATCCCATTGGCCGATGCAATAGACGTCAATGTAATCGCGCACAGTTTCGGCGCGCGCGCCACATCCATAGGGCTTTGTGTCGGCCCGGCGATAACGCGTGACGGTGACAACAGGACTGATCGGCATAATCACGGAGAGATCGAAAATTTTATCGGTATGGCGCCGGCATTTTCACTGCAACGCTTCGTCGAGGCAGATTTTCTATTCTATGAAAACGTGTATTACCCGGACTTTTGCCCAAAGATCGGTCGCTTCATATTTACGGCTTCGAGTAATGATCACGCTTTTGACCCGGTTTTCTGGAGTGACGCGGTCGGCGACCACGATTACATGGTGAAATACTGCAGCCGTGAGCAAGCAGTATCCGTTGCCTGTTCCACAACCACGGCGGATGGCGATATCGAGGGTTACGACCCGGCGGCAAAAATCAACTACGTGGACACTTCTGCGTTGATGACATATCAAATGCCGGGGACCAAGGGCGGGGGGCACTCGGATATTTACCGGCCGGCAATCGGTGGGTTGCTGTGGCAATTCATCAATGGAAAGGGCAAATGAATTTCGGGCTTGCCAGGTTGAAGCCGAAGGCTTTCACGAGCCGTGGCATTGCATTGATCGGGGCTTTAACCGACCATTGTTTTACCGGATTGCTTGGATCCGTCATTTTTCTCGCTACCCTGTCGATTGCAGCGCCTGCCGCTGCCGACGCCTTCACTTACGTCAAGCTGGGTGGCGTCAATGTCGAGGGGTCCTCGAAAGACAACCCCCTGAATCTGGCGCTGAACTTCGGCTATGAACTGGACAGCTATGTTGCCGATCTCAGCATCGCAGCTGAAATCAATCGCACGGTCGATGACGGTGAAGCCAATCGCGGTGGCGGATTGGAATTTGAATCCAATGGACTCTACCTGATTTACAAATCGACCCGATCGCTTTTCGCAGTGGCTCGCATCGGCCTGGTCGAAAACAAAATCATCAAACGGGGTAATACGGAGCGCAGTGACGGGTTTGCGCTCGGCGGCGGCATCGGTGTCGTCATTGGTCGAACCCGACTGCAGCTGGAGCTGACCTCATATACCGGACATGCGAAGTTCTTCACGCTCGGTTTGCAGTTCTGATCAGCAAGCGCATGAGCGGAAACAGCCCGCTAGTCTCGAATCAGTCCGCTGAGCTGCGCGTGTCCCTGTGCGGACGCTGGGGTCGCGCCGGCGGGATCTGATCGTACTCGATCAGTTCACCGCCATGGTAAACCAGGAAGTGGCGTCCCTTGGCGCGCGCGATCAGCGTGACGCCGACTTTCTGTGCGATTTCGAGCCCCATCGCGGTGATGCCGGAACGCGATAACAACACCGGGATACCCATCAGCGCGACCTTGATCACCATTTCCGAGGTTAGCCGGCCGGTGGTGTAGAACAGCTTGTCGTCGCCTTCTATATCGTTCAGCCACATGTGACCGGCGATGGCATCCACCGCGTTGTGCCGGCCTACGTCCTCGATAAACTGCTCGATGCCGGATTGCTCGCTGCACAAGGCGCAGCCGTGCACGGCGCCGGCGTTTTTGTAGATTTCGTTGTGCTCGTTGAGGCTATTGAGTAGCGCGTAAATGGAAGATTGCCGCAGCACCGGCTGTTGTAACGCAATTTCGTCGAGGTCTTCCATCAGGTCGCCGAACACGGTGCCCTGGCCGCAGCCCGTGGTCACGGTTTTGCGTTCGAGCTTGACATCGAGGTTGTCGATGCCGCCGCGGGTTACGATCGCGACCGACTCGGTTTCCCAGTCGACCTGGATTACCTTGATGGCTTCGATGTCGTCGATCATGCGCTGATTGCGCAGCCAGCCCAGGATCAGCAGTTCGGGATGATTGCCGAGCGTCATCAGGGTTACGATTTCGCGCTTGTCGAGGTAAATCGTCAGCGCGCGTTCGACCGCGATGGCGCCCTCTACCGGTTCGCCGAATTCGTTGCGAGCAACCACGTTGGCAGTCGCCTTGAGGCCGGCGTTGGTCAGTTCGGGCAGGCGCCGTTTATGTACCGAGGGCATGTCAGCCTCCGGTCATATTCATATGGCGCAGCAGAATTTCCTGGGAGTTGAGGTTGAAGTCGTGCCCCTTGGGCTTGATTAGCATCGAGTCGATCAGCGCCTGTTGCAGCACTTCCGGCTCACCCGGATGGGCGCGCATTACGCGGCGCAGGTCGAGCGAATGCTCCTGGCCGAGGCACAGCAGTAAACGGCCCTCGGCCGTTACGCGCACCCGGTTGCAGCTTTCGCAAAAGTTGTGGCTGTGCGGCGAGATAAAGCCGACGCGGGTATTGTCGTGGCCGTTCAGGCGATAGTAGCGCGTGGGTCCCGCGGTGGTCATCGTGCTCGGCATCAGCTCGAAATGCTGTTCGAGGTCGGCCAGAATCTGGTCGCTGGAATAGTAGGCAACCGCGCGATCGTGATGGTCGTTCTGACCCAGCGGCATTTCCTCGATGAAGCTGACGTCGATGCCGCGCTCGATGCAGTAATTCACCAGGTCGAAAATTTCGTCGTGGTTGTGGTGTTTTAACACCACGGTGTTGATCTTGATCTGCTCGAAGTCGCAGGCGATGGCGGCGTCGATTCCGTCCAGGGTTTTCTGCAGATCGCCGACGCGGGTCATGGCGCGAAAGCGATCGGTCCTGATAGTATCGAGGCTGACGTTGATGCGGGTGACGCCGGCATCTTTCAGCGGGCGTGCGTACTTGACCAGCTGGGTGGCATTGGTCGTCAGCGTCAGGTCGCGCAGGCCGTCGATGGCGCCGAGGTTGCGAAACAACTGCAGAATATTCTGCCGCACCAGCGGCTCGCCGCCGGTGATGCGGATCTTGTCGACACCGAGATTGATGAAGGCGCGGCCGACGCTTTCCATTTCCTCGAGCGTCAACAGCTGCGTGCGCGGCACGAATTTCATCTTTTCGGGCATGCAGTAGACGCAGCGCAGATCGCAACGATCAGTAACCGACAGGCGCACGTAGCTGACGCTGCGGCCGAAGCGATCGACAAGCTGGTTTTGTGAAGTTGTCGCTGACATAGGACGGCCTATTCTAGCAACGATTTAAACAATTACAAACGGCATTATCCTTAGGGTCTTTAGCGCCAGAAAGCGGGTCGAAATTGCCTTGTAGTAACGTCGATGCGGTTTGTCGGCAACCGGGCGATTGCGAGTATACGTTGCTGGTACAGTAAATTAATTTTGCTGGCACTAGCCTGCGTGCCTGCGCTCCATTACTTTTGCGTTTTTATTACCCTGCTAACAAGGCGGTTGTTATGTTGATCGGCGTTCCCAAGGAAATCAAGAATCACGAGTATCGAGTCGGCATGGCGCCAGCGAGTGTGCGCGAGGCGATCAAGCATGGACACCAGGTAATGGTTGAAACCAAAGCCGGGGACGGAATCGGCGTCAGCGATGTCGAGTATGCGCAAATTGGCGCCCAGATTGTCGACACGCCTGAGGAAATCTTCGCGCGTGCGGAGCTGGTGGTCAAGGTGAAGGAACCCCAGGCGGGTGAGCGCGCGATGCTGCGCGAAGGGCAGGTGCTGTTTACCTACCTGCACCTGGCGCCGGATCCGGAGCAGACCGAGGACCTGGTAGCCAGCGGCGCCATCTGCATCGCCTATGAAACCGTTACCTCGCCGCATGGCGGCTTGCCGCTGCTGGCGCCGATGTCGAAAGTGGCCGGGCGTATGGCGATCCAGGCCGGTGCCTATAACCTCGAACATCCGCATGGCGGGCTCGGTATTCTGCTCGGTGGCGTGCCCGGGGTTGATCCCGCCAAGGTCGTGATATTGGGGGCTGGCGTGGTCGGCACGCATGCGACCCATATCGCGGTCGGTATGGGCGCCGATGTCTGGGTCATCGATCGCAATCCGGACGCGATCGAAGCGCACTGGAAGCAGTTCGGGCGCAGCACCAACACGGTATTTTCGACCCAGGATGCGCTCGAGCGACACGTCATCGAAGCCGACCTGGTAATCGGCGGGGTGTTAATCCCGGGTGCGGAAGCGCCCAAACTGGTGACCGCGGAAATGGTCAAGGCGATGAAGCCGGGTGCGGTGATTGTCGACGTTGCCATCGATCAGGGCGGCTGCTGTGAAACCTCGAAACCCACAACCCATGCCGAGCCTACCTATATCGTCGATGACGTGGTGCACTATTGCGTCGCCAATATGCCGGGCGGCGTGCCGCGCACTTCAACTTACGCCCTCAATAATGTCACGCTGCCGCATGTGCTGGCGCTCGCCGGCAAGGGTTATCGGGAGGCGTTGATGCAGGACCGCTGGCTGCGCGACGGTCTCAATGTCCACAAGGGCAAGATCACCCAGCGCGAAGTGGCGCATGATCTTGGCTATGAATACGCCGATGCCGAGGAAGTGTTGCGGCATGACTGAGTTACGTGTCGCCTGCATCCAGAACACCGCGACCCGCGATATCCAGGCGAATGTCGACTGGGTATGCGAGCATATCGATGATGCCGTTTCGGGCGGTGCCGAATTTATTGCGCTGCCTGAAACTGTCGGCCTGATCGAACCGGTCAACGCGCGGATTCCTGCAGCTACCTTTAGTGAAGCGGAAGACATCGGCCTCGCCGCGTTTCGCGGCAGGGCGCGCCAGCACGGGGTTATGGTTCTGGTCGGTTCGCAGCTGATTGTCGAAGATGAAAAGATTTTCAACCGCAGTTTTCTGCTGGATAGCGACGGCGAGATCCGCGCGCGCTACAACAAGCTGCACATGTTCGATATCGAGCTGAAAAACGGCGAGGCCTACCGTGAATCCGATGCGATAGCGCCGGGTGACACGGCAGTTGTTGTCGAGACGCCGTTGGGCCGGCTTGGCCTGTCGATCTGTTACGACCTGCGTTTCGGCGCATTGTATCGAGCCCTGGCGCAGGCCGCTGCCGAAATCATTACAATTCCGGCAGCATTCACGCAGACCACCGGCGAGGCGCACTGGCATACGCTGGTGCGGGCGCGCGCGATCGAAACCGGTGCCTTCGTCATCGCCCCGAATCAATGCGGCCATCATTGCGACCAGCGCTATTCCTTCGGTCATTCGCTGATCATAGATCCCTGGGGCGAAATTCTCGCCGACGGCGGCGCCGAACCGGGAATTATTTATGCCGATATCGATCGGGGCCAGGTGGAGAAAGTGCGCAGCCGTATTCCTTCACTCAAGAACGAGCGCGCTTTTACCCTGGAGCGACAGTAGCTGGTGCCCTTTATCGCTTAGCGATAAAGGGCACAGGACGGACTCAGAGAAAAACCGGCATCGATCTGTTTAACGAAAAACCCCGCAAAAGCTGTGGTTGCGCGAGTATGGCGTAGCTGTGGTATAACTGCGGGTCCGCAGCCCTTCCACCGACAGGAGCCCATGGAGAAACTGGAACTCGAAGATTTAAAGCAGGATTTGCCCGAGCATCTAAACCTGGCGGTTATGATGGAAAAGCAGCCCTCGGCGCATCCCTGGGCCGAGTTCAGCTACCAGGCGCTCGGCGTCGTCGTGCGCGACCAGGAAGAAGATAAATCGGTCACCCGGGTTTATCAGAATGGCGAGGTCGAGCATTTCCTGGTCACCGGTTTACACCTGCGGCTGCACCCGGACGAATGTGAAAGTTACTATCACAACCTGATGTCGCCCGAGCCGGGCTGTTTTATTGTCGCCGATCAACCCGATGATAGTGACGACATGCCGCTGCCCTACCTGGTGTCGCTGAGTTTTGACGAAGTGCATGCTTACCTCGAAGGCGACGAGCAGATTTATTCGGTGGCGATTCCTGCCGAACTATACCAGTGGGCGGAAGCCTACGTGCTGACGCACTATGTCGCGATCAAAAAGACCAAGCGCAAGCTCAAAAACTGGCACCAGACGGAGCGGCCCGCACGCAATCCCGTGGACAAGCAGTCATGACCCGGGACGGTAAAGAATCCGTGCTGTCGCGCTGGTCGCGGCGCAAGCTCGAAGCCGACCAGGCCTTGCTGACGGTGGAGCCGGCAGTGCCCAGCGAAATCGGAGTCGAGCAATCTACAGCCGCCGCAGAAGCAGAAGTCAAACCGGTGCTGACCGATGCCGATATGCCCGCGATCGAATCGCTCACCGAAGACTCTGATTTCAGCGGTTTCATGTCCAGGGGGGTCAGCGATGAGTTGCGCAACCTCGCGTTACGCAAGTTGTTTCGGGCCCCGGTGTTCAATATTCGCGATGGGCTCGACGAGTACGACGAGGATTACACCAGTTTCGAGAAACTTGGCGATATCGTTACCGCCGATATGAAACACCGGATCGAAATGCAGGAGCAGAAGCTGCGCGAAAAACTAGCGGCGGAAAGCGAAGCCGAAGCGGCCGATGCCGAAGCCGAACTGGATGCGCTGCAGGATGAGGATATCGACGGCGAGGAAAAAGTCGATCAGCCAACAGAAACGGTCGCCGCGGCCGCAGCGGAAACCAGTCCCGATCAGGAAACAAAAAATGAGCAATAGCGAGGCGCGTCAGCAGGCGCTCGAAGTACGCGATGCCTTTGCCCTGGAACCCACCAGCCTGATCACCTATCGGTCGAACGGCAAGGTCATTGCGCTCGGTGACGATGCAATGCTGGAGCAATGCGACGAGCTACCGGCGACAGTCGATATTAACCGGATTTCTTGCGTGGGCAGCCAGATCCAGATCACTGGTCATCTCGGCGCATATGCGGTCAGTGTCACCGATCAGCATGGCAATTCGGTCGCGCACCAGGGCGACGCTATTCTCGATCTGAATCAAAACCCGTTGCTCGCGCGTGAAATGCTACCCCCGGGGTATTTCCACGCGCCGCCAGCCAACTGGGAGCCGATGGGGCTTGCGCAGGAGCTCGAAAGCCTCAGCGGCGAGTTCGAAAAGCCGAAGTACTTCGATTATGACCCATCGATTTGCGCCCACGGGGTCAACGGCAAGATCGCCTGTAATCAATGTATCGACGCCTGCCCTGCGGAAGCGATACATAGCCTGGGCGAGCGCATAGAAGTCGATCCCAATCTGTGTCAGGGCGGTGGCAGCTGCAGCCTGGTGTGTCCATCGGGGGCGATTCGTTACCTGTATCCGAACCTGCGCGATAACGGCAAACGGCTGCGCGACATGCTCGAAACCTATCGCCAGCATGGCGGCGCCGACCCCATCGTTTTGTTTCATGCTGACAGCTATTCAGCGGAGCATTATCTGCAAGCCTATGACAATCTGCTGCCGTTGCCGGTCGAGGAACTGGCCAGCGTCGGCATGGAACTGTGCCTGTCGGCCCTGGCTTACGGTGCCTTGCAGGTGGTTCTGGTGGTTGACGCGGAGGTTCCGCAAAGCTCGCTCGAAAACTTGCGCCGACAGCTGGACTGGCTGCACGCGCTGGTTTCCGGGCTGGGCCTGGGTTCGGCCTACGTGACGCTTTGCCGTGATGACGAGGCGCTGCCGCTGGTAGACAACGACAACATTGTTGCGCCCGCTATCCATGATATGCCGCTGCAGAAGCGCAACGCGATATACCAGGCTCTGGACCATCTGGTGGTCAATCTAAAGCCGCCGGCGGACCAGGTAGCGCTGCCCGATTCCGCGCCGTTTGGCGATGTCATGATCGATGCCGGGAAATGCACGCTGTGCATGGCCTGCGTCGGGGCCTGTCCGGGCAACGCGCTGCAGGATGGCTCCAACCGCGAAGTTCCCGAAGTGTTTTTTGTGGAAAGCAACTGCCTGCAATGCGGTGCCTGCGTACAGACTTGCCCGGAAGACGCGGTGACGCTGCAGCCACGTTTGCTGTTCGATCGCGAAATCCGTAACCGGGCGCGCGCGCTGAACCGGGACACTCCGTTTGCCTGTATCGTCTGCGGCAAACCGTTTGCGCCGACCTCGGTTATCAATAAAATGCAGGAAAAGCTCAAGGATCACCACATGTTTGGCACTCAACGCGCCCTCGACCGGCTCAAGATGTGCGATGATTGCCGCGTGGCCGATGTCGTCCAGGACCCGGAAGCCATGGGCGGGCAATTCGATCCACTCAAGGGTTTTCGACAGTGAGCAATCAATAGTGAGGAATCAATGGAGACCGACATACCAAGTGCCGACCCCATGATTGAAAATGAACAGCGTTATCGCGCCGCCGCCTATGGCCTGCTGGCGGCAATGCTGCGCGCCGCCCCGGACCAGGCGCTGCTGAATCATCTGGGCAAGTTGTCACCAGACAGTGATGCTGATTCCGATGAACTATCGGAGGCGATGGCGGAGCTTGCCAACACCGCCGGGAAAATTGATCTGGGTCAACTCGAAGACGAATATAACGCGCTTTTTATCGGCATCGGTAAGGGTGAAGTGGTGCCGTACGGTTCCTGGTATTTGACGGGATTCCTGATGGAACAGCCACTTAGTGACCTGCGCGACGATTTGCAGGCGCTCGGTTTCGAGCGCAATGAGAATACGCACGAACCCGAGGATCACGCGGCCGCGATTTTCGAAGTTTTTTCTGTTATGATTAACGAAGCTTCTAGCCTCGATCAGCAGCAAGGTTTCTTCGAAAAGCACATGCAACCGTGGCTCAAGCTGTTTTTTGCAGATCTGGGCAAGGCCCGATCCGCCGAATTTTACAAACCGGTTGCGCGCTTCGGCGCCGCCTTTATCGAATTGGAGCAAGCCTACCTCTCGATGCGCAGTTAACACACAAATAACCAAACTCTATATACCCTGTGGAGGAGAAGCACGTGAAAAACAAAAGACAGCCCAAGGACCAGGAACGCAGAGAATTTATCAAAAAGTCCACCCTCGTTGGAGCAGGTGTGGCAGCCACTACCCTGGCGAGCACCAGGGCCATTGCTGAAGTCAGCGGTGAACCCATAGAAAAACCAGGTCAGAAGGGTTACCAGCTAACCCAGCATGTTCTTGACTACTACAAATCCGCTGACATTTAAGGCGAAAGGGGGAGCGACATGAAAAAATTAACCAGGAAATCCTGTACGGTCAACCAGACCACGGCCTGCAATACGCGTAAAGCGATGCCCGGTGTGATAAACCGCCGTACTTTTCTCAGAAATTCAAGCCTGATGGCAGGTGGCGCCGCGCTGGCGACCACGGTCACGCCGGTGATGATGAAAAAAGCCGATGCGGCAACTTCGGCTACGCCGGGTGGCAAAATCGAACAAGTCAAGACCATCTGTACCCATTGCTCGGTCGGTTGCGGTATTGTCGCGGAGGTTCAAAACGGCGTCTGGACAGGGCAGGAACCGGCTTTTGATCATCCCTTCAACAAGGGCTCGCACTGCGCCAAGGGCGCTTCGATCCGTGAACATGGACATGGCGAACGTCGCCTCAAGTATCCGACCAAGCTGGTCGACGGCAAATGGAAAAAGGTTTCCTGGGACGAGGCGATCAACGAGATCGGCGACAAGTTACTCGATATCCGCGAAAAGTCAGGTCCGGATTCGGTGTTCTGGCTCGGATCAGCCAAGCACAGCAATGAACAGGCCTACCTGTTCCGTAAATTCGCCGCCATGTGGGGCACCAATAATGTCGATCACCAGGCGCGTATCTGTCACTCCACGACGGTAGCCGGGGTAGCCAATACCTGGGGTTACGGTGCGATGACGAACTCTTACAACGATATCCACTTTTCCAAGTCGATATTGTTGATCGGTTCCAACCCGACCGAGGCGCATCCGGTCGCATTGCAGCACATCTTCAAGGCCAAGGAAGAGAATAATGCGCCGATGATCGTCATCGATCCGCGCTACACCCGCACCGCTGCACACGCCGATCACTTCCTGCGCATCCGCCCCGGCACCGATGTCGGTATTATCTGGGGCATGATGTGGCACATTTTCCAGAACGGCTGGGAAGACAAGGAATTCATCCGCCAACGTGTCTACGGTATGAACGAGGTCATGGCCGAAGTCAGGAAATGGAATCCCAAGGAAGTCGAAAATGTCACCGGCGTGCCGGAAGACCAGGTCTTCGCGGCAGCCAAGGCGATGGCGGATAACCGTCCCGGCACCTTCATCTGGTGTATGGGCGGCACCCAGCACACTATCGGTAACAACAATACCCGCGCTTACTGCGCGTTCCAGCTGGCGCTGGGCAATATGGGTGTTTCCGGTGGCGGCGCCAATATCTTCCGCGGCCACGACAACGTCCAGGGCGCCACCGACCTCGGTGTTCTGTCCAACACGCTGCCGGGCTACTACGGTCTTTCAGCCGGTTCCTGGAAGCACTGGTCGCGTGTCTGGGATCTCGATTACGAATGGGTCAAGGGCCAGTTCGACAGCGGCAGCTACGAGCAGAGCAAGGGCAAGGACGTGCACGTCATGAACACCAAGGGGATTCCGGTTTCGCGCTGGATCGACGGTGTGCTCGAAGACAAGGAAAATATCGCGCAGAAGGATAAATTGAAGGCGATGTTTTTCTGGGGCCACGCACCCAACAGCCAGACCCGTGGCGTCGAGCAACAAAAAGCGATGGATCAGCTCGAGATGATGGTCATCGTCGATCCCTATCCGACCGCGAGCGCGGTCATGCCGGATCGCAAGGATGGAATATACCTGTTGCCGGCCTCCACGCAGATGGAGACTTACGGCTCGGTGACGGCTTCCAACCGCTCGTTCCAGTGGCGCTCAAAGGTCATCGAACCGATGTTCGAGTCATTACCCGACCACGATGTTCGAGTCATTGCCCGACCATGTCATCATGTACAAGCTGGCGAAGAAGCTCGGCCTCGCCGATCAGATGTTCAAGAACATCCAGGTAAACGGCGAAGAACCGCTGGTCGAAGATATGCTGCGCGAAATCAACCGCGGTATGTGGACCATAGGCTATACCGGGCAGAGCCCCGAGCGCCTGAAGAAGCACCAGGAGAACTGGGGCACCTTCGATTACGACACGCTCAAGGCCGAGGGCGGCCCCGCCGATGGCGATTACTACGGCCTGCCATGGCCATCCTGGGGAACCCCGGAAATGAATCATCCGGGTACGCCAAACCTGTACGACACGTCGAAAAACGTGGCCGAGGGCGGCCTGACTTTCAGGGCCCGCTTCGGTGTCGAACGCAACGGTACCAACCTGCTGGCGGAAGGTTCTTTCGGCAAGGGTTCCGATATCAAGGATGGATACCCCGAATTCAGCGACAAGGTGTTGAAGCAGTTGGGCTGGTGGAACGACCTGACGCCGGAAGAACAGCAGGCGGCCGAGGGCAAGAACTGGAAGACTGACCTGTCAGGCGGTATCCAGCGCGTTGCCATCGCGCACGGCTGTTCGCCCTTTGGTAACGCCAAGGCGCGAGCGATGGTCTGGACCTTCCCGGATCCGGTGCCAATTCACCGCGAACCGCTGTACACGTCGCGGCGTGATCTGGTCGAGAAATACCCGACCTACGAGGATCGCAAGATTTCACCGGCGATTACCCGCTGATCCTGACCACGGGGCGGCTGGTTGAATACGAGGGTGGCGGCGATGAAACCCGTTCTAACGCATGGCTGGCTGAACTGCAGCAGGACATGTTCGTCGAAATTCATCCGCGAGACGCCAATAATAATGGCATCAAGGATGGGGACGACGTCTGGGTCGAAGGCGCCGAAGCCGCCAAGGTCAAGGTCAAGGCGATGATAACGCGGCGGGTTGGCTCCGGGGTGGCGTTCATGCCGTTCCACTTTGCCGGGCATATGCAAGGCAAGGATTTACGCGACAAGTATCCGGAAGGAGCCGACCCCTACATTCTGGGTGAGGCGGCCAATACCGCGATGACCTACGGCTACGATTCGGTGACGCAGATGCAGGAATCGAAATGTAGTCTTTGCCGCATAACCAAAGCTTAAGCAGGGGGGATAATAAAATGGCTAGAATGAAATTTTACTGTGATGCCGAACGTTGCATCGAATGTAATGCCTGCGTAACCGCCTGCAAGAACGAGCACGAGATTCCCTGGGGCGTGAACCGCCGCCGCGTGGTCACCATCAAGGATGGTGAACAGGGCGAACGGTCGCTGTCGGTCGCTTGCATGCATTGTTCCGATGCGCCCTGCGCAACGGTTTGCCCGGTCGACTGTTTCTATACCACGGGCGACGGCATCGTGCTGCACGACAAGGATATCTGCATCGGCTGCGGCTACTGCTTTTACGCCTGCCCGTTCGGCGCACCGCAGTTCCCCGAGGAAGCCGCTTTCGCTTCGCGCGGAAAAATGGACAAGTGCACTTTCTGCGCCGGTGGGCCGGAAGAGGACCACAGTTCGGATGAGTACAAGAAATACGGACGCAATCGTCTCTCCGAAGGCAAGCTGCCGCTATGCGCTGAAATGTGCGCCACCAAGGCACTGCTTTCGGGCGATGCCGACGTCGTTTCGGATATTTACCGCAAGCGGGTAATCAATCGCGGCTCCAGCGCCTTTAACTGGGGTGGCAACGCCAAGATCACCGGCTAAGAATTTCCTTAGTTCGACGGTATCGATACAGGGACGTATCGAGTTCTTCGGCAGGAGCCGATGGCGCAGACCTGTGAAACATAAGGGCTAAAGTACGTGAATATTCAAACACTGTTATTACTGGTGGGCTTGTTGTTACCGCAGTTGTCCCTGGCCGACGGACCGCCAAAACAGAATAATTTCCCCGATGGCGTCAGTTCCCAGAGTCTTGGTGCCGACCTGTGGCGCGAAGTCAGGCAGCGTGACTTGCAGAGTTCCGGTGTCAGCCAGGTCAAGGGCGTAGACAGCGGCATCCTGATCAACGCGCACGGCGATCAATGGGCGCGCTTTCGCACTTCGAAACTGACCACATACGGATCCATCGCACTGGCAGCGATGTTCGGCTTGGTTTTCCTGTTCTACGTGATCCGCGGCAAGATAGGCATAGAGGGTGGTTTCTCGGGCAATATGGTGCAGCGTTTTACCGACTACCAACGAATCGCGCATTGGACGCTGGCGATCGTATTCCTGTTTCTGGCGATCACCGGGCTGATCCTGTTGCTGGGGCGGCCTCTGCTTATCCCACTGTTCGGCAAGGGGGTGTTTTCGATACTGGCCTCGGCCAGCAAGGAAGGCCATAACCTGTTCGGCCCGCTGTTCCTGGTATCGCTGCTGATGATGCTGTTCAGTTACGTCAGCCGAAATATTTACGAAAAAGGCGACCTGACCTGGTTATTGAGACTCGGCGGATCCATCGGCGATGGCCACGTTTCGACCGGATACTTCAACATGGGTGAGAAAATCTGGTACTGGATCGTGATCCTGATCGGGCTTGTCGTTGCGCTCAGCGGATTGATCCTAGTCTCCCCCAATTTCGGCCAGGGCCGGGTGATCATGGAACTATCGCATATTACACACACGATTGGCGCGCTCGCCCTGATAGTATTTTCGGTGGCTCACATATACCTGGGCTGGATCGGGTCCGAAGGAGCGATGGAGGGAATGAAAACCGGCTATGTCGATGCTAGCTGGGCCGATGCGCATCACGACCGCTGGGGTAAGGAGTGCCGTGACCAGGGCCTGGTCATCTCGGCCGAGGAATACGCCAGGCTACAGGGTAAGAATCCCGCAGTCGAAGTTGCAACGGAGCAGGGCAAATGATCGAAAACCTGATTGACGGACCGCTGTGGTATTTTTCGCTGGCGGTATTTTGTATTGGCGTCTTGTGGCAACTGGTAACGATTATTTTTGCCAGCCGCAAGCAGGATCTGTCGCTGGCGCGATCCTCGAGTACCTCGGGCGCGCTCAAAACCGTCTTCAGCCGATTCGTCCCGCACAAGGAAATGACTTCGAAGATCGGCATCCAGCTGGTGGCGGGCTACCTGTTCCACCTGGGCCTGTTTGCGCTGTTATTCTTTGCGGCGCCGCACGTCATTTTTCTTGAGCAAAACCTGCTCGGTTTTGGCTGGGCTCCGCTGCCGCACTGGGCCTTCATCATCGCTGCACAGGCGGCATTCCTCGGCCTGATTATCCTGTGGCTGCGGCGCATGTTGCATCCGGTGAGCCGTTTGATCTCGACCCTGGACGATCATATCGTCGCGATCCTGACCTTCGTGGTGATGTTGACCGGTTGTTTCGCCTTGCTCGAAAGTTCTACCGGCCTGCGCCTGCTGCATCGCTTCAGCGTTGAGCTGTGGTTGATTTATTTCCCGTTCAGCGCGTTGATGCATACTTTCACATTTATCCCGAGCAGGGCATTCACCGGGGCGTGGTTTGGCCGTCGCGGTATCGATGCTTAGCCCGAATGTTTCACGAAGGCGGTACAAACTCTTTAGAAGTGCGATGAACATTGACGGCTTGAGTCGAATATTCAAAAAAATGCAAGGGTACAGTTTGTACCTGAACGAAATCAGGAAAAATCTGGCTGCCAATCTCGAACGATCCCCCTTGA
>CAMYML010000105.1 GCA_947259305.1 uncultured Gammaproteobacteria bacterium
CCCATGATTATAAGCACTAAACCGACATTTCTTAGCATTTGTTCAGACATGGTCGCCATTTGCTGGACCATGTTCTTATAGCCCTGTGGGCTAATGAACGGAATCAAGCCCTCGAGCACCAGCACCAGCGCCATTGCCGCCCAAAAATCTGCCCAGTTCATCTTCCCCCCAAAAAAACGGGCGCCCCTCTGGTCGCCCGCTCTTAGCTTTATAACAACGTCCCGTTTACTTCGGTAATGTTGAATCTTTGAAATACTTGAAGAAGTCGGAATCCGGGCTCAGCAGGATGATATCCTGATTATTGCCAAAACTTGAGTCATAAGCTTTCAGACTGCGGTAGAAGGAATAAAATTCCTTGTCCTGGTTATACGAGTCGGCATAGGTCTTGGCCGCGGTCGCATCCCCTAAACCCCTGATCTCTTCTGATTTGCGGTAAGCCTCGGCCAGAATTTCCTCACGCTGACGGTTGGCATTGGCGCGAATCTGCTTGGCCTGCTCTTCACCGCGGGAGCGGAACTGCTTGGCCACGGTCTGGCGTTCGGTCGCCATGCGCCGGTAGACGTTGCTACTGACATTGTCCGGCAGTTCGACTTTCTTGACACGCACGTCGATCAGCTGGATGCCGAGATCCTCGATCTTTACCGCCGCCTTGTCGGTCACCTCCTGCATGATGATCGCACGTTCGCCGGATATGACCTCACGCATGGTCTGCGACGCGATCTTGCCCTTCAGTTCATCGTTGATAATCGACGACATGCGCGCGATTGCGCGGCGCTGATCACCGCCGGTCGAAGTATAAAAGGTCTTCGGGTCGGTAATACGCCACTTGACGAAGGAGTTGACGATGACGTTTTTCTTTTCCACCGTCAAAAAGCGCTCTGACGGGGTATCCATGGTCAGAATACGGCTGTCGAACTTGATAACATTGTTGATGATCGGGATCTGAAAATAGAGGCCAGGCTCGTAATCAGCCTCGACGATTTCACCCAGCTTGAACTTGATCGCGAGTTCGCGCTCGTGCACGATGAAGGTCGACATGTAAATAATTACCGCGACCACGGCTAGCAGGATAAACCCGAATCGAATATTAGCGCTCATTGGCGTGTCTCCCGTTCGCGGTTGCGGCTCGCGTTACGCTGGAACTCATCCATCAGCGTCTGCGCACCACTACTGCCTTCACTGAGGCCCTTCAGGGGGCCGGCACCCGTTGCCGCACGACCCATGAGCTGATCGAGAGGCAGGAACAGCAGATTGTTGCCACTTTCGACATCCAACATTACCTTGGGCGAACGCGCCATAACCGACTCGATGGTGTCAATGTACAGGCGCTCCCGGGTAACCTCGGGCGCGCGCTGGTATTCCGCGAGCAACTGGTTGAAACGGCTGGTTTCACCCTGCGCGGATTTTACCACGCGCGTCTTGTAGGCTTCCGCCTGTTCCAGCAGCCCCTGACCTTCACCTCGGGCCTTGGGCACCACATCGTTGCGGTAGGCATTGGCCTCGTTAATGATTCGCTGCTCGTCCTCGCGCGCCTTGATGGCGTCTTCGAAAGCGTCCTGTACTTCTTCCGGCGGTTGCGCCTCGTCCATGTTGACCTGGACCACGTTGATCCCGGTTTTATAATTGTCCAGAATCTCCTGCATGATTTCCTTGGTAGCGCTACCGACGACCGCACGACCGGCGGTGATAATCAGGTCCATGTCGTTATTGCCGACCACTTCGCGGATCGCGGTTTCCGCAGTCTGCTGCAGCGTCAGATCCGGGTCGAACACTTCGAAGGCGAAGTCCTGCGCATCCTTGACGTTGTACTGAATCTCGATACTCATGACGACGATGTTTTCGTCGCTGGTCAGCATCTTGGAATTCTTGCGCGCGGTGCGGATATTGGCGACGTCGATCAATTCGACATCTTCGATCGGGTAAGGCAGATGCCAGTGCGGACCGGCCTGGGTAACGACGGTTCTTTCACCGAAACGGGTTTCGACACCGTTCCAGCCTTCGTCGACGATATAGATACCTGTCAGGGCCCAGACCACCAGCACGGCGATCACGATGAACCCGATAAATCCGGACAGATTACTCGAGCCACCGGGCACCTTGGGAATTCTCCCTTTACCGCCGCCGCCGAGTAGACCGCCGAACTTGTCTTTCAGGTTCTTGAATAACTCGTCCAGATCCGGCGGGCCATCGTTATTACGTTGTCCCCATGGATCCTTGTCTTTACCTGGTTCATTCCAGGGCATAATTTACTCCGAAAGCAGAAAGTGTATTTAGTGTGGATAGCGGATGCACAAAGATTGCGGATTGTAATGCGGTTCAGGCCGCTCCTGCAAGCGTATCTGCGAGCTCCTCGAGTCGATCGGGAGAAATCCCGAACTTACGTTGCAAACGCTTCAATAATGCGGGCGTTAGCCGGAGTTTCAAGCGTATATCACCATTATTTTCATAATTTTCGGAATCTATTGCGCCGCTTTCGAACAAATAGGCCCTGATCTGGCCTTCACTGGCGGTTAACTGCAGGCGATAGCGCGCGCTTTGCTGGCAAAACCGCTGGCGCAGAGTCTCGACCAATTCCTCGAATCCACGACCTTCCTGGGCCGAGAGCCAGATCCGCCACGGCCGCTCCTGCTCGTCCAGGTCGACTCGCGGAGACACACCAAGCACGTCGATTTTGTTGTAAACAAGTAACTGTGGCACTTCGCCGGCACCAACTTCGTGCAAGATTCGGTCGACCGCCTCGATTTTCTCCTGACGGCTGTCATCCGAACTATCGACGATATGCAAAATCAGGTCGGCCTCGCGGGTTTCCAGCAAGGTAGCGCGGAAGGCGGCCACCAGGTCATGCGGCAGATGGCGAATGAAGCCTACCGTATCGGCCAGAATAATGTCCTGCTGCTCACTTAACTGCAGTTTACGCAGGGTTGGATCCAGGGTTGCGAACAGTTGATCCGCGGCATAGACCGAGGCATCGGTCAAGGCGTTGAACAGGGTCGATTTGCCGGCATTGGTATAACCCACCAGCGATACCGTGGGGATATCCGCCTTGGTGCGCGCCTGCCGACTCTGTGCGCGCTGGCGCGCTACCTTGTCCAGACGGTTGTTCAGGTACTTGATCCGTTTACCCAGCAATCGCCGATCGGTCTCGAGCTGGGTTTCACCCGGTCCGCGCAGGCCGATGCCGCCTTTTTGCCGCTCGAGATGGGTCCAGCCCCTGACCAGTCGGCTCGATAGATGCTTGAGCTGGGCCAGTTCGACCTGGAGCTTGCCCTCGAATGACTGCGCACGCTGCGCAAAAATATCGAGGATCAGGCCCGTACGATCGAGTACGCGACACTGCAGCGTCGATTCCAGGTTTCTTTCCTGCGAGGGTGACAAGGGGTGATTAAACAGCACCACGTCGATCTCTTGCGCCTTGACCCGAGCTGCGATTTCCTCGAGTTTTCCTTTGCCGATAAAAGTTTTTGCCGAGGGTTGCTGACGACTGCCGACAATCAGCTCTGCATCGAGCACATCGGCCGAGCGTACCAATTCGACAAATTCGTTCAGATCATCCTGATCGGGCTGATGGGGGAAATTGATATGCACCAGGAGCGCTCGTTCGCCACCACGCGGACGTTCAAATTCAAACAACGGGACCTCCGGTCCGGGTCATATCCTGTACAGCATCCTTAACGGTTGCCCTCGTCCTCGGTATCGTCTGCGTGAGGATGATCGATATGAACGTTGCGCGCTGGAACAATCGTGGATATTGCGTGTTTGTATACCATTTGACTGACATTATTCTTGAGCAGCACGACAAACTGATCGAATGACTCGATCTGCCCCTGCAACTTGATTCCGTTAACCAGGAAGATTGAAACCGGTACATGCTCTTTGCGTAAAGCATTCAGGTAGGGTTCTTGTAACATTTGCCCTTTGGACATAATCGGTACTCCTTAAAGTTATTATTGTAAATCTACCATGCAAAGCGAATATTACTCTGCGGTAGAGTCTATGATTCCCTTCGCTTAAAATCGTTCCGGTCAAGACCGCGAAAATGCAGCCTCAATTCGGGCGAATATAGCATCTTTACGGTAATTCAGGCAATCAAAGCTCTGTTCCGGCGGTTGTTTTCGTAACCAGGTGATCTGGCGCTTGGCCAGTTGGCGAGTCGCCGCTATCGCCTTATCGACCATTTGCTGGTGCGACAGCTCAGCATCGAGATATTGCCAGACCTGGCGGTAGCCGACACAGCGCATCGAAGGCATAGACAGGTTCAGATCGCCGCGCTGCCTGAGCCGCGATACTTCGTCGACCAGTCCCTGCTCCAGCATCTGGAGAAAGCGCGCCGCGATCCGCTGGTGCAGCGCCGCACGGTCACTGACCGCGAGGATAATTTTTTCAATCGGGCCATCGTACCCCGTTGATTCATGTTGCTGCAGCCTGGACAGCGGTTCACCGGAAATTTCGAAAACCTCGAGCGCACGTTGAATTCGTTGCGCGTCGGTGGGTTTGATACGACTGGCGCTGCCTGGGTCGATCGCCGCCAGCTTTTCGTGCATGCGCGGCCAGCCTAGCTGCCGCGCTTCCTGATCCAGCCGCCGGCGCAGGCTTTCATCCGCCTCGGGCAAGCGGTTCAATCCGCGTTCGAAGGCGTGGTAATACAACATCGTGCCACCCGCCAGCAGCGGAATGCGGCCGCGCGCACTAATCTCGGCCGCGAGGCGCTGGCTTTGCTGGACGAAGTCCCAGGCCGAATAGGGTTCGGCCGGGTCGAGGATATCGATCAGGTGATGCGGCACCTTTTGCAGAGCCTCTGCTGCCGGTTTCGCGGTGCCGATGTCCATGCCGCGATAAACCAGCGCCGAATCGACACTGATAATCTCGACGTCGAAGCGGTCCGCGATAGCGAGCGCGAGATCGGTTTTACCGGTAGCGGTGGCCCCCATCAGGAAGATTACCCTGGCTGCGGCCATGCTACTGCCCGCGCATAAACAGCTTGTCGAGCTGGTCCAGGCTGAGCTGCTTCCAGGTCGGACGCCCGTGATTGCATTGCCCGCTGCGCTCGGTTTGTTCGATGTCGCGCAGTAAGGCGTTCATCTCATCGATCGAGAGCAAACGATTGGCGCGCACCGAGGCGTGGCAGGCCATGGTTGCCAGCATTTCATTCTGATACTGCTGGATTCGCTGCGACCTGCCGTGCTCGACCAGGTCCGCGAGCACGTCGCGCAACAACTGCTCACTGTCGGCATTTTTCAGCAGCGCCGGCACGGCGCGTACCCGGATCTGCTCGGGCCCGAGGCGTTCCACGCTGAAACCGAGATGGCGGAAGAAGGCGTCATTTTCTTCGACCAGGTCGCCCTCGGCCTGACTGACGTTGAAGCTGATCGGCACCAGCAACGGCTGCGCGATCACGTCTTCCTGGTCCGCGTTCTGCTTCATGCGCTCGTAGACGATACGTTCATGCGCCGCGTGCATGTCGACCACGATCAGGCCATCGCTGTTTTCCGCCAGAATATAGATCCCTTTCAACTGCGCGATGGCGTAACCCAGCGGCGGTAGCGATGGATCGGCAGATGGCAGGACATCCGCACCGGCCTCGGGATTTAACAGTGCCGCGTAGGACTGTATTTGCTCGCGGACCGAAACCGAGCGATCACCCTGCGCATAAGCCTGAAAACTCAAGCCGGACTGGGTCGCCGGCGACGCCGAAACCTGATCGGCCAGGGCAAATCCGGGTGATTCGATCTGCTGCTCGGGCTGGATCTTCCCCAGCGCCTGGTGCAGGCTGCGAAACAGAAAATCGTGCACCATGCGCGAATTCCTGAAGCGGACCTCGTGTTTTTGCGGGTGTACATTGACATCGAGTTCGGCCGCATTCATGGTCAGCGAGAGCACGTAGGCGGGGTGCCTGCCATGAAACAGAACGTCCTGGTAAGCCTGGCGCACCGCATGGTTGATCAACTTGTCGCGCACCATGCGCTGATTGACAAAAAAGTACTGCATATCCGCCTGGCTGCGATTGAAAGTCGGCAAGGCGACCCATCCCTGCAGGCGTAAACTGTCACTGCTGACATCGATTTCCACCAGGCTTTCGGCAAAGCTCTTGCCACAGAGTGACGCCAGCCGGCGGAACTGGTCGTCGGCGGTTTGTACCGACGGCAATTGGTAAACCACCTTCTGGTTGTGCACCAGTCGGAATGCGACCGCGGGGTGACTCAGCGCCATGTTTTTGAACAGGCTTTCGATGTGCCTGTACTCGGTATTTTCGGTGCGTAAAAATTTCTTGCGCGCCGGCACGTTGTAAAACAGTTCCAGCACTTCCACCTGGGTGCCCTGCGGCAGGGCGTCGGGAATCGGCCTGGTCTCATCCCGGGCTTGCAGCTTCCAGGCGCAATCGGCCCCCGGCAGGCGCGACACCAGGCTGAGGCGCGACACCGACGCAATGCTGGGCAGGGCTTCGCCGCGGAACCCCAGGGAACTGATATTTTCCAGGTCCTGGAGGCTACCGATCTTGCTCGTGGCGTGGCGCGACATTGCGCTCGCGAGTTGATCGCGATCGATGCCGCAACCGTCATCGCTGACCCTGATCAGACGAGTACCGCCGGCATCGATTTCGATGGTGATCGAACCCGCGCCCGCGTCTAGGCTGTTTTCTACCAGTTCCTTAACCACCGAGGCGGGACGTTCGACAACCTCCCCAGCGGCAATCTGGTTTATCAGGTGAGAAGGTAGGGTATGGATTTGCGGCACTAGGGGGTATTCAGGCTACCAGGCGCGATTCCAGCTTCTCCTGGTCACGGGTGAACAGGCGGATGCCCTCGGCCAGCTTTTCGGTCGCCATTGCATCCTCGTTCATCATCCAGCGGAAGGATTTTTCATCCAGGCTGATTTTTTCCATACCGTCGGCGCCCTGCTCCGGATCCAGCTTGCGGGTCAGCAGGGATTCGTCAGCCGCGAGCTCCTGCATTAACTGCGGGCTTATGGTGAGTCGATCGCAACCCGCGAGCTGTTCGATTTCACCGGTGTTACGAAAACTCGCACCCATCACCGCAGTGTCATAGGCGTGTTGTTTGTAATAGTTGTAGATACGGGTAACCGATAATACGCCCGGGTCCATTTCGGCCGCTATCGCAGATTGACCGGTGGACGCCAGATGCCAGTCGAGAATGCGGCCGACAAACGGCGAAATCAGATAAACTCCGCTCTCGGCGCAGGCCACCGCCTGCGCAAACCCGAATAACAGGGTCAGATTGCAGTTGATATTTTCCTGCTCGAGTTCGCGCGCGGCCTGAATGCCTTCCCAGGTGGAGGCAATCTTGATCAGCACGCGATTGCGATTGCTGCCCCGGCTTTCGTAAAGCTCGATGATCCGTCGCGCGCGCGCGATGGTTGCTTCGCGGTCGAAAGACAGGCGCGCATCGACCTCGGTGGAAACCCGGCCCGGCACGATATTCTGGATTTCGAGACCGATACTGACCGCCAGGTAATCACCGGCTGCGGCGGCCCGCGAGGCCGGGCTGCCGCCCTGTTCGCGGCCCCAGCGCTGGGCCTCGTCCAGCAACGGCTGATAGCGCGGTAAGTCGGCGGCTTTTAACAGCAATGAGGGAGTGGTGGTCGCGTCCTGCGGCTGGTACTGCACCATCGCGTCCAGATCGCCGGTATCGGCCACCACCTGGGTCATGGATTTCAACTGTTCGAGTTTGTTCATAGATCGATGCTTGGGTACTATATGGCTGCACAAAGTTTGGACGCAGAGAATACCAGAAAATCCCGCCCGGGATTACGATAATTCCCCATGCAAGAAATCACCTCCATCGCCCTGGTGTTGATCGGCATCTACCTGCTGCTGGCGGCGTTTCTGTACCTGTTCCAGCGCAAGCTGATTTACTTCCCCGTGCCCGTCGATCCCAATTTCAGCGCCGAGGAAGTGGTGCTTGACAACCAGGGCACGCGGCTGCGCGGCTGGATACTGAACCCCGGCAAAGCCAGGGCGGTCATCTACTTTGGTGGCAACTCCGAACTGATCACCCATCGCCGCGGATTTTTCGAAGATGTATTCCGCGACTATAGCGTCTACCTGATCAATTATCGCGGTTATGGCAACAGTGAGGGTAGCCCCAGCGAGGCCGGATTTTTTTCGGACGCACTGGCGATTTACGATTCTGTATCGCCCCGGCATGAATCGATTAACGCCTACGGACGCAGCCTGGGCAGCGGCGTCGCGGTGTATCTGGCAGCCAATCGCCCACTGGAAAAACTGATCCTGCTGACGCCCTTTGACAGCGTCGCCGAAGTTGCGCAGAAAATTTATCCGCTGTTTCCGGTACGCTACCTGACCAAGGATCGTTTCGATTCCGCCGCCCGCGCCGGCGATATCGACATACCGGTTTTGATTGCCAGTGCCGAGTTCGACAGGGAAATCAAGCTCGGCCATACGCTGGCACTAAAAAGAAGTTTTACGCGCGCATCGATCGACTACCAGATGATCGCAGGCGCCGCGCATAACAACATCGTGGATTTTCCCGACTACCGGGATACGGTACGAAAATTTGTATTCGAACGACAGACTAGCCCGCCTGTTGTACCAGCCGGTCTCGAGCCTTGACGTAGCAAATTGTTTCGTAACGGTAAATCTAGGTACTTAGTGGGTGGAGTGTATTTATATTTATCGGCCAGGACCCTGACAGCATTCGGGATACTGTCATACGGGAAATCGATGCAATATGCGGGTTAGGCCTGGCGATTCTTGAGGTGGTTCTTAATGCCGCTGAATACCGCTTTGGCAAGCTTGTGCTGGTGCTTGGGATTACGCAGCTTCTTTTCCTCGGCCGGGTTTGACAGAAACGCGGTTTCGATCAGAATCGACGGCATATCCGGGGCTTTCAACACCGCAAATCCGGCTTGCTGTACCTGGCGATTATTGAGCCTGGAAACCTTGCCGATATTTTTGAGCACATCGGAGCCCAGTTCCAGGCTGTCCTGAATGGTCGCGGTCTGCGACAGGTCGAGCAGCACCGAAGCAATTAAATCATCCTTGTCGTCGAGGCTGATGCCACCGATCAGGTCGGAAGCGTTTTCCTTTTCCGCGATCCAGCGCGCGGCTTCCGAACTTGCCCCGCTCAAAGACAGCGCATACACCGACGCGCCTGTGACATTCGATTTGTGGAACGAATCCGCGTGTAGCGAAACGAAGATATCGGCTTCGGCCTCACGCGCCTTCTTGACCCGGTTGCGCAGGGTAACGAATCGATCGCCGTCGCGGGTGAGGATGGCGCGGTAACCGGAGTCGCGATTGATCAGGGTTTTCAGTTTCTTGGCAACCGACAGCGCGACGTCTTTTTCACGCGTGCCCTTCTTGCCGATGGCGCCGGGATCGCGACCGCCATGGCCGGGGTCGAGCGCGATAACGAACTGTTTCTTTTGCTTGCTGCGCTCCTGCTGACTGGTCTTGATCGGGGTTGGACTCAGGTGGGTAGCGTACAGGTCGACCACCAGACGATGACCGGCCTTGCCGTCAGGTTTCAATTCGAAGCTTCGCGGACGCGCCTTGCCCCGCAGGTCGAGTACCACACGCAAGCGCCCGCCATCCTTGCTGGCCGAGCGAATGCCGCGCATCAGGGTTGTGGCCTTGTCGCTGATCTCGATAACCTCGCTCTCGCGCGTATCATGCAGATCGATGACGATCCGGTGCGGGTCGTTCAGCGTAAATAAATTGTGTTCGAAGTCCCCAGTCAGGTCGAATACGACCCGGGTATGGTCGTCGGTAGACTGCGAGATACGGATGCCGGTCAGCGCCGGTTTCGACTTGGCAAGCGCGGGTTTGGCACCCGCCAGCAGGGCGAGCGCAAGACCATAGCGGGTTACCCGCTTAAGAAAAAGACGCCTTGTTTTAGCGAATGGATCCATGATCCCCGTTTTTATGCTCTTACCTGAGGCTTATTTATAGTTAATTAGTGATAAAAAATCAATGGTTTTCCTATATTTATTAATTAGATAGTGCCTCTTTCTAAAAAAAACTTGAAGAATCAGTGGTAAACAGCTTATTTCAGGCGCGAAACCAGGCCCCGGGCCCACTCCGATTTCGGCGTCAGGCACACACGGCGGCCCTCGGGATCGTATTCGATTCCGATTTCAAGATCGATCGTCTGCAGATATTCACCGGCGCGCTGCGGCCATTCGATAAAGCACAGGGTTTCGGGGTTCAGGTAGTCGCGATAGCCGAGATACTCGAGTTCTTCGCCATCGGCGAGGCGATATAAATCGAAATGCGCCACGGCAAAGCTCTCCAACGGATAATATTCGACCAGCGTATAGGTCGGGCTGCGCACACCGCTGTCAATTCCCTCGGCCTCGAGCGCACCGCGCACCAACGTGGTTTTGCCGGTACCGAGGTCGCCCTTGAGCGTGATCACGCCGCCGCGGTCGCAGGCCGCGATCAGGCGGGCGCCGAGGTCGCGCATTTCGGTTTCACTGCGAACTAACAAGGTCGGACTAGCCGGCATCCCGCAACTGTCTGATGACTAGTGGAATGCGGTCTATGATATCGCTGGCGATGAGGCCGATTTGATCCTGCTCGAGACTAAAGGACTCGGCGCACAGAGCGTGAATCAAAACCGCCGAGCGCGCGGCGGCAAACGGCGACAGGCCCTGCCCGATGAATGCGCCAATGATTCCACTCAGCACGTCGCCCATGCCGGCGCTCGCCATGCCCGCATTGCCATGCGTATTGATCGCCGTCAACTCGCCCGCTTGCGCGATCAGCGTGCCGGAGCCCTTGAGCACGCAGGTGGCACCGAATCGATCAGCAAGCCCGGCGCTGGCCGCCAGGCGATCGCCCTGAATCTCGGCCGTCGGACAGGACATCAGCGCCGCGGCTTCTCCGGGATGGGGTGTAATCACGCATTGATCCGATCCCAGCGAGGCCAGGAAATCTGCCTGCAGGGCGCTGGCATCGACCACCATGGGGACAGACACCTGCTGCAATCGCTGTAATAATTTGCCGGCCTCTTTGCTATCCCCGAGCCCCGGGCCGACGACAACCACGCTGGCCTGCGGCAGCTTCGCTGCAAGCGCATCCCAGCCCTGCACCATGATTTCCGGAAACATGGCGAGATTGGCGCGACACTCGGGATGCACCAGCGCGGTAACCAGCCCGGCGCCGCTGCGCAGCGCGGCCCTTGCGGCCAGCGTAACCGCCCCGCTCATGCCCTGGTCCCCGCCGATGATGAGTAAATTGCCGTAGTGGTTCTTGTGTGAATTTTTTTTGCGTGGCGCCGGCAGCTGGCAGGACTCGACAATTTCCAGCTGTGCAATCCGGACCATCGGCCAGGTACTGTCCGATCTTGGCGCCGATAAAAGTCACGCTGAGCTGTGCCGCAACCGCGACCGGTTGCGGGTTACCAGTTAAACCGTTGAGGCCCGAGGGAATGTCTATCGCAACCCGCGGCGAAGCCTGGCGGTTGATCGTATTGATCAAGTCCTGCCATGGCGCGTTCAGCTCGCGCTGCAGGCCGATACCGAGCAAGCCGTCGACGATGACATCCCCGCTCAGTTCCTGCCCCTGCCAATCCTCGAAGGTCCCGCCGTCCTGCTGCCAGAGCGCGGTGAAATGACGCGAGGGCTCTGACTGCCGCGATAAATCGCCCTGGATCAGTAACTGCACCGCGACACCCTGCTCGCGGGCGCACAGGGCTACCACGAACGCATCCCCACCGTTATTACCGGAACCCGCGAATACGGTTATCTTCTCAAGCTGCGGCCAGCGCGCCTGCAATGCACGCCAGACGCTGCGGCCGGCACGCTGCATCAATTCGATTTCGGCAAAACCATCCCTGGCCACGGCGGCCTTGTCGAGCTGATACACCGTTTCTGGAGAATAGAGCAACATGTCCGGATTTATACCGCAGCCATCACCGCAAAGCCAGCCGCAACGGATTTTTAGCGGATCGCTAATGCATTCAGCCGCTGCGGTTTTGCGGCAAAACACCGATTCCACTTTGGTATACTCCGGCAATAACAAACAACGGGCTCGACCATGACCATCCCTGCCATCAGCTTTCATGCGAAATCGGACAAGCAGCTGCGCTCACGCGTCAAACTGCTGGGCAAGTTGATCGGTAACGTGCTGCTCAAAAACGAAAGCCCCGAAGTCTTTCATGCGGTCGAAGCGCTGCGCACCGGTTTCATTCAGCTGCGTAAACGCGATAGCGAGCCCAAACGCAAGGCATTGATGAAGTTGATCGCGGGCCTTAGTCCGCCGGCAATCAACCAGGTTATCCGCGCCTTTGCGATCTATTTCAATCTGGTCAATATCGCCGAGGAAGACTTTCTGCATCGCCTGCGCCGGGTCTCGGTCCAGCAACAGGGGCACGCCGCCTGGGTCGGTTCGTTCAACCATACGATCGAGGAGTTCAAGGATCAGGGCGTGAGTAGAGACGAGCTTCAGGCCCTGTTCGACGACCTGTTGTACAAACCGGTGTTTACCGCGCATCCGACAGAATCGCGGCGACGCACCGTGATGCATCACCAGCGCGAAGTTTTCAAAATTATCGACCACTTGACCGACCCGCGATTGAGTCAGTCCGAACGCGACGACCTGGTCGATGCGCTGCAGCTGCAGATCGAAACCCTGTGGTTAACCAACGAAGTACGTGGCAGCAAACCCAGCGTGGCCGACGAAATCAAGATGGGCCTGCACTATTTTCAGCTTAGTCTATTTGAAGCGGTCAAGATCGACTATCGACATCTCGAGCGGGCGATCACGCGGATATATGGCGAGGACGAATTCGGCAATCCGCTGGTAAGCGTCCCCAGTTTCATCGAGTTCGGCTCCTGGATTGGCGGTGACCGCGATGGCAATCCGTTCGTCACCCCGGACACCACGCGCATGGCCCTGCTGATGCAGGCCGAAGAAATTCTCGGCGAGCATCTGCGTCAGGTTTATCGGCTAAGCCAGGTTTTGACCATGTCGACACGCTGGTTCAGCCCGAGCCCGGAATTTCTGCAGCGGCTGCAGCGGGATGAAGCCATGGGTTTTGGGTCCTTCGATCGACGCCGCGACCAGTTCGAGGACGAGGTGTACCGGCGCAAGCTTTATCACATGCATCATCGGCTGAAGAAGAACCTGGCGATGGTACGTAACCAGATGCGCGACCAGGAAACGCCGAATGCCGACCAGGGTTATGCCAGCCTGCAGGACTTTCTCGACGACCTTTACTCGATTCGCGACTCCCTGATCAGCCACGGAGAGTACGCCGCGGCCAACGGCGATCTGAAAGATACGATTCGTATCGCCGAAACTTTTGGCTTTCACCTGGTCAGCCTGGATGTGCGCCAGGAGTCCGCCCGGCATACCGACGCTGTCAGCGAAATCCTGCAGTTATCCGCTGACCTCGACTACCGGTCGCTCGATGAAACTGATCGCATGAAACTGCTGGCGGCGCAGATCCGGGACGACATAAAACCCGAGTTCGACCGCGCCCTGCTGGCGGACGAAAACCGGCAAACGCTTGCCGTGCTGGACATGATTCACGAGATGCGCCAAAAAATCGGCCGGCGATGTATCGGCAGTTACGTGATATCGATGACGCATAACGCCAGCCATATCATGGAAGTCATGTACCTGGCGTTTCTCGCGGGCCTCGCCGGCCGCCAGGGGGAGGCTTACTTTTGCAGCCTTGAAATCTCACCCCTGTTCGAAACCATCGACGATCTCGCGCATATCGACCTTGTGCTCGACGCACTGCTGCAAAACGAGGTTTACCGCGAGCTGCTGGGTCAAACCGGCGGCCGTCAGGAAGTCATGCTCGGTTACTCCGATTCCTGCAAGGACGGCGGCATCATGTCGGCCGCCTGGGGGCTTTACCAGGCACAGCAGAAAGTGGTTGAGATTACCGCTCGGCACGGCATCCAATGCCGGATTTTTCACGGACGCGGCGGCACCATCACCCGCGGCGGCGGCCCCACGCACGATGCGATCATGTCGCAGCCGCCGCATACCGTGCTCGGGCAAATCAAATTTACCGAACAGGGTGAAGTCCTGTCGCACAAATACGGCAACGCCGAAACCGCCAACTATGAACTGGCGATGGGTATCACCGGCCTGATGAAGGCTAGCATGCTGTCGCAGCGCCGGGATGAGGCGAACTACGAAAAATATCATGCCGCGATGCAGGCACTGTCGCTGCTGTCCGAACACAGCTATCGACAGCTCACCGACGACACCAAGGGATTCTTCGAGTACTTCTACGAAACCACCCCGGTCAGCGAAATCGGCTTGATGAACATCGGTTCACGGCCGTCGCATCGGCGCAAGGGCGACCTGTCCAAATCATCGGTGCGCGCGATCCCCTGGGTCTTCGGCTGGAGCATTTCACGCACCACGATGCCGGCCTGGTACGGCGTCGGCGCTGCCATCGAGAACTGGATCGCAGCAGATAACGATCGGCTCACGCAGTTGCGCGAAATGAACCGGCAATGGCCCTTCTTCACGGCGATGATCAGCAATCTGCAAATGTCGCTGTTCAAATCCGATATGCGCATCGCGCTCGAATTCAGCACGCTTTGCGAGAGTAAGGACCTGGCGACCCTGATCTACGGCATGATCCATCGGGAAAACGAGCGCAGTATCGCTGCCGTGCTGCAGGTAGCCGAGATAGACGAGTTACTGGCCAACGACCCGGTACTGACGCTGTCGCTGACGCGGCGCGATCCCTACCTCGATCCCCTCGCCTATTTGCAGATAGAACTGCTTAAAAAATATCGCGATGAAACCCAGCCCGAAGCCGATCGCCTGCAGTGGCAAGCGGCGCTGTTGAGTTCGATCAATGCGATTGCCGCCGGCCTGCGCAACACCGGCTGAAGTATCTACTTTCCGCGGATAACGACCGTGGTGTTCAATTCATTGCGGCTGGCGCGCTCACAATGCAGTTTGATCAGGGTGTCATCGTTGATAACAACCACGGCAATTCTCGAAGACTGCGGCCGGGGTGGCGACACCATTGCCAGCCTGACGTCATACAGGTAGTTCTCCGCCAGTTCCAGCAGCGCCACGTTGCGCCCGATGGAAACCGTTAGCGTGGCAACCAGTAACGCGATCAGGCCGCCGACCAACCAGTTGTTGGCAAAACCCTTGCGTAACGATTGAGTGATAGATTTAGGCTGAAATTTCAATACACTATCCGGCTTGAGGCGCCCTCATTATCAGCGGCGCGGCCGACAATCTTAAAATCGAGCGGCATTTTTCATGAAATTATCATGGGTCGCATCGTCTACGCGCAAATGCCGGCTGTAACCCACGGAGTAAAACGATATGAAACTGGTCAGCTATCAGGTGTCCGATAACCGGGTTCATCTCGGCGCGGTCAGGGACGAGCAGATCATCAATTTGAACGAGGCCAGCGGCGGCACGTTGCCGGACGATATGCTGCGTTTTCTGCAGCTCGGTGGGGCGGCGATGCAAACCGCGCGGGAAGCGCTGGAGAATTCCGCGGGCGAACTGCCGCTCGATTCCGCCAGGCTGCTGTCGCCGGTGCCCAATCCCAGCAAGATAGTCGCTATCGGCCTGAACTACATGGACCACATTCGCGAGGCCGATATCGGCGTGCCCGAACTGGCGACGATGTTTTGCAAGTATCCGTCGGCCGTAATTGGCAGCGGTGAAGACATCCGCTGGTCCACCGACCTCACCGATCAGGTCGACTACGAGGCCGAGCTCGCCGTGGTCATCGGCAAGACCGCGCGCAACGTCGATGCCGAAGTCGCCTATGACTACATCGCGGGTTACATGAATTGCAACGACGTCAGCGCGCGCGACCTGCAGTTCAAGCCCGGGGACCAGTGGCTGCGTGGTAAGTGCCTGGATACTTTCTGCCCGCTGGGTCCCTACCTGGTAACGCGCGACGAAATCCCCGATCCGCACCGGCTGTCGATCAAGTGCATGCTCAACGATCGAGTCATGCAGGACTCGAATACCTGTGAAATGATTTACGACATCCCCTACCTGATCGAGTACCTGAGTGCGGCGTTCACCCTGCTGCCGGGAGATATCATCGCCACTGGAACCCCGCATGGCGTAGGCGCGTTTCGCGATCCACCGGTATGGCTCAAGTCAGGCGATATCGTAACAGTCGAGGTCGAGGGTCTGGGCCGACTCAGCAATCCCTGCGTGGAGATCGACTAACCGGCTGTGGCCAGTTTCAACGGTGGATCATTCTATCCTGAGTGCAGACTGCGCCAGGAGATGCGTAAGGCTGGTTCAAACCGTTAACAGGGATTAACCCGGATTGTCGGCAACCCTGGGCAGCGAGCGCTTCTCAGCCGTGCGAGAAGACCGTTTCCATACCCCGTTCCGGCGCACCCGGCACCATTTGCGACAGCATCAGCGAGGCAAATGCGAACAGCGCGCCGATGATGAAAACCAGCGCCGGCGATACGATCCAGATCATTCCCAGCGCGAACGGCAGTATTACCGCCGCGATATGATTGATGGAAAACGACACGCCCGCGGTCGCGGCCATGTCGGCCGGGTCGGCAATTTTTTTCAGGTAACTCTTGAGCGCAATCGCCATCGCGAAAAAAATGTGATCGAGAATATACAGTCCCGAGGCGAACCAGGCATTTTCGGCAAAGGCATAGGCGGTAAAGATGCATACCAGCCCGCCATATTCGAGCGTCAGAGTGCGCTTTTCGCCCCAGTAACTCACCAGCCGACCGATGCGCGGCGCAAGGTAAATCGTTAGCACGCCGTTGACCAGGAACAGCAGCGACATTTGCCCAACGCTGAAACCGAATTTCTCGACCATAAGGAATCCGGCGAAGACGACGAAGATCTGACGCCGGGCGCCCGATAAAAAGGTCAGCAGGTAGTAAAGCCAGTAGCGTTTGCGCAGCACCATGGTTTTGTGCTGCTCGGCCTCGCCCTTGAAATGCGGACAACCGAAATACATCAGCACGGCGATGACCAGCGTGCACAAGCCGAACAGCAGGTAGACCCACATATAATCGAGCGCCAGCACCTCGACCATCAGGTAGAGCAGCGCAAACACCGCCAGTCCGATAAAAGAACCCACGGCAATGATTCGTCCCAGCACCTGCGGCAGGCGCTCGACGCCGATCAGCTGCAGCGACAACGATTGCATGATGGTTTCCGCGTAATGAAAACCGACCGACATCAAAACGGTTGTGAAATACAGACCCAGCACCGAGGGCAGCATGCCGGTGATGGCGGTCCCGATGCCCAGCGCCAGCAAGGAGAGGAAAGCAATGGTTTGTTCGCGCAACAGCAGCAACAGGAACACGACCGCGAAGGCGAGAAATCCCGGCACTTCACGCAGGCTCTGCAGGATACCGATTTCGATGCCGCTGAATCCAGCCTGCTCGATCGAAAAATTATTGATCAGCGCCTGCCAGGCGGCGAAGCTGATCGGCACCGCGGCGGCGAACAGGTAGAGAAAGATTTCGGGTTTTTGCAGGTGCTGCTTTAACATGCGCGGATTCTGATACTTTGTTAAAAATTAATCAATGGATGCCTTCTTCTTCGGCTTTTCCCTCGGCTTTTCGTTAATCCTCGCCATCG
>CAMYML010000106.1 GCA_947259305.1 uncultured Gammaproteobacteria bacterium
CCAGGCGCCGCCGGTCAGGTAGCAAGGCGAGCGATTTGTGGCATTGACGCAGCAACAACAGTCCGAGCAGGATTACTTTACGTCGGCGGAACGACGCAAGCGCACCTGGCGTATCGTCATCGCGCATGTGCTGATCGTGGCGACGTTTTTCATCGCCACGTTTTTCTGGGGCAAGTTTGAATGAATAAAACCAGCCCCTGGAAACTGGCGCTGATCCCGCTCCTGATGTTCGGCTTCGGCTTTGCGATGGTGCCGCTGTACGACGTGATTTGCGACATTACCGGCCTCAACGGGAAAACCGGCCGGATCGAAGCTGCCGAAATCGATGCCGACCGGGTCGACCGCTCGCGTACGATCGAGGTGCGGTTCCTGGCGAACACCAGTTCGGGTTTGCCGTGGAGCTTCGAGCCGCTGGTAAAAAAGTTGGATGTACACCCGGGGCAGGTTTACGAAGCCATGTACCGGGTTCGCAGCACCAGCAAGGATAGTACCCTGGGGCAGGCGATACCGAGCGTTTCGCCCGGGCTTGCCGCGGAGTATTTTAACAAGACCGAATGTTTCTGTTTCACCCAGCAGGCACTCGAGGGCTACGAGTCGCGCGATATGCCGCTGCGCTTTATTGTCGGTACCGACATATCGGACAAAATAGAACAGATTACCCTGTCCTATACTTTTTTCAGTCAGGAACAGGGTTAAGAACCTGGCATTCAGGATAAAGAGAGAGACAATCCATGAGTAGTACTAGCAACGAAGAATATTACGTACCGCATGGCACCCACTGGCCGATTATCGGTTCCATCGGGTTGACCCTGACCGTGGTTGGCGTGGCCAACTTCCTGCATGGAACCTGGAGCGCGACCCCGATATTTGTCGGTCTCGCTATACTGATTTTCATGCTCTACGGCTGGTTCGGCCAGGTGGTCACCGAGTCACTGACCGGGTTCTACAACAAGCAGGTAGATACGACCTTCCGCTGGAGTATGAGCTGGTTTATCTTCTCAGAAGTCATGTTCTTCGCCGCTTTCTTCGGGGCGCTGTTTTATGCGCGACAATTCTCGATACCGTGGCTGGACGGCGGTTCGAACAACGATGCGACGGCGCAATACCTGTGGCCCGACTTTGAAGCTGCCTGGCCATTGCTGTCGGTGCCGCTGGCTGACAAGTTCGAGGTCGCCAGGGAAGTCATGGGTGCCTGGGGACTGCCTGCGCTCAATACCGCGATCCTGCTGACTTCCGGCTGGACCGTAACCCTGGCCCACTGGGCGCTCAAGCGCAGGGACAACACCTGGCTGGTGTACTGGCTGTTCGCCACCGTTGCCCTCGGCTTTGGATTCGTACTTCTGCAGGGTTACGAATATATGCACGCTTACCAGGATTTGAACCTGCGACTCGATTCGGGCATATACGGTAGCACTTTCTTCATGCTCACCGGGTTCCACGGTTTCCACGTGACCATGGGCGCCATCATGCTGCTGGTCATCATGATTCGTGCCGCGAAGGGCCACTTTACCCCGGAAAATCACTTCGCCTTCGAGGCGGTTGCCTGGTACTGGCACTTCGTGGATGTGGTCTGGCTGGGATTATTTATATTTGTCTACTGGTTGTAATCGATCAACTTTAAAAAAAAAGCCCGGTTTAGCCGGGCTTTTTTTTGGCAAACTGTTTTTGAGTGTCGGGGTCAGGCAGTGTTTTTACTGGCGCTGGACTTGTCCTTCGTACTCCATTGCTCGAGCAGGGATTCAAAATCCGCGGCCGGCACCGGCCGTGAGTAGAGGTAACCTTGACCGAAGTCGCAGCCAAAATCCTTTAGCAGGCGATCCTGGTTCTCGGTTTCTACACCCTCTGCGATGACCTTGATTCCCAGTTTCTGCGCCATCACGATAATGGCTTCGCACAGTGCCAGGTCATTCGGGTCGTGATCCATGTTGCGCACAAACGACTGGTCAATTTTGAGATAGTCGATATCGAATTGTTTTAGATATGATAGCGACGAATATCCGGTGCCGAAGTCATCGATTGAAACCTGAATCTCGGCGTCCCTGAAATCTAGCAATCGATTGGTGATCTTGTCGCGGGCGTCCATTAACAACCCCTCGGTGATTTCTACGCTGATCGTCTGACCACTGATGCCATGCTGACTGAGGTGCGAGAACCACTTGCTCATGGCCGCCGCCTCATCGATCCACTGCCAAGGTGACGTGTTGATACTGACCTGGAATTCCCCGTTGTATTGCTCACGCCATTGACCGGCCTGTTCGATAGCATTGTAAAAAACCCAGTTACCGATTTCGGAGATCAAACCGCTTTCCTCGGCGATTGGAATAAAAACGGCGGGGCTGACCAGACCGGATTCGGGATGATGCCAGCGCAGCAAGGCCTCGGCCTTGTTCAGCATATTCTCCTGCAGATCGATGATAGGCTGATAATAAATTTCAAATTGCTCGCCGTTTATCGCCTTGCGCAAGTCGCCGATCATTTTGCGTTTCCTGAGCGCGCGTTGCTGCAATTCGGGCGTGAAGAAATTGAAGCGGTTGCTGCCCTCTGACTTGGCGGCATACATTGCCTGATCCGCGTTACGCTGCAGGTCTTCAATTTTCTTCGAGTCCTGCGGGTAAAAGGTTACGCCTATGCTGGCGGTCAGGAACACCTTTTCGTTATCGAGCTGGAACGGCCGCGCCAGGGAGTCCAGCAATTCCTGGCATATCGGTTGTACCGCTAGCTGATCGTCGATATTGCCGAGGATGATCGTAAATTCGTCACCGCTCAACCTTGAAACGGTATCGATTTCGCGCACGACTTTCTTCAGTCGGCTGGATATTTCGATTAATAATAAATCTCCCATATCGTGACCCAGTGAATCGTTTACGTCCTTGAATCGATCGACATCCAGGTACATGAGCGCCATCGACTGGTTGCTGCGGTCGCAGGAATGCATTTCATGTTCGAGATTTTGCAGAAACAGGTTGCGATTGGGAAGACTGGTCAGCGAATCGAAATTGGCCTGATTCCAGATTACGGTCTCGGCGTGTTTACGTTCCGAAATGTCACGTATATAGGCATTAAACTCCTGCAGATCGGGTGAGTCGATAACCGATAGTGACAGTTCTACCGGGAATTCATGGCCGTTGCGATGCAGTGCATGAATTTCGATCAGGCTATTCATGACCGAGGTTTCGCCGGTCTCCAGAAATCTTTTCATGCCTTTCAGATGTGCCGCCCGGTAGCGCACCGGAATAATCATCTGCTCGATTTTCTGTTCAAGTATTTCATCGGCGCTCCAGCCGAAAATCTTCTCCGCCTGTTTGTTCCAGCCAGTGATATAACCGTCGAAGTCCATTTGTACGAGCGCATCGATCGACGATTCGGAAAACGCCTCAAGCTGGGTATGCTGGGCCAGGATAATTTCCTTTTTTTGCCGCAGATCCGTTTCAAGCGCCTTGACCCTGGCCTCAAGCAGGGTCTTTTCATCATTCTCATCTGCGGGAGAATTGGTATCCGGCATATTTACAAACTCGATGGGTAACAGCTTTGAGTATAGTATTTTTTTATAAGGACAACCGGCACAAAAAAAAGCCCGGTTATACCGGGCTTTGATTTCCTGTCTGGCCAGGCCTCAGGCGACAAATGAAGTTTTAATCGTCTTGAAGGCATTGCTCTCGATCTGGCGTATCCGCTCCGCCGAAACCCCGTACTCCTCGGCGAGTTCGTGCAGCGTCGCCTTGGGTTCGGTTAACCAGCGACGGGTCACGATGGCCTTGCTGCGATCGTCGAGTTCCTCGAGCGCTGCTCCCAGCATTTGCATATTGTTTTGTTCGGTGTTCTGGGCTTCGAGCAACAGTTCGGGTGAAGGCGTATTCGATGCCAGGGAATATGCAGGCGCCAGGTAGGCTGAATCCTCATCTTCATCTCCCGACAAATCGAAGGCGACGTCGTAATTGTTCAAACGGTTTTCCATTTCAATCACGTTTTCCCGGGTCACGCCCAGGGTTTCGGCGACGTGGTCGATTTCCTCTGACTTGAACCAGCCCAGGCGTTTTTTCTGGCTGCGCAGTCTGAAGAACAATTTACGCTGCGCCTTGGTAGTGGCGACCTTGACGATGCGCCAGTTTTTCAGGATGTACTCATGAATTTCCGCCTTGATCCAGTGCACGGCAAAGGAAACCAGGCGCACGCCGACCTCGGGTCGAAAACGTTTGACGGCTTTCATCAGGCCGATGCTGCCTTCCTGAATCAGGTCGGGAATTGGCAGGCCGTAACCGGCATAGTTATTGGCGACTTTGATGACAAAACGCAGGTGCGGCAGGACGAGCTTTTGGGCAGATGCAATATTGCCGGTCTCCTGCAAGTCTTTTGCCAGTGAATACTCTTCTTCAGCGCTCAATACAGGGACGCGCCTGGCAGCCTGTATGTAGGCGTCCAGGTTAGAGCTGCCCATTAGTACGGGCATAGTTTTACTAGTGTTGACCAGTTCTGTGCTCATAAATAACCTCGGTTTGTATTTTATTTAGCACTCATGCTGTTCGAGTGCTAGCAATTAGAGCATAAACTAAGCTAAAAGTTCAAGTGTATTAGCAAATATTAATATACTCTCTAAATGTATGGATATTAAAGAAAAATTCATAATGCATACGTCATACAGGAAGCTCTGGATCAGTCTTAGCTGTCTAAATTCATGCCAGGGTATCGGTCGCGCGGGTAGCAAAATTTGGCAAATATCCTGCCATCAGTTTTGTTACAATAGGATTCCGTAAAGCCAGGTTTTGCTTAGCGTTTTTCGAATCCCAGCTTTGCGTGAATCTTCCTGGTCGCATCGCAATTACGCTCGCCAGCACCATGGAACTTTCAATCATTTGTTCCCAAACGGGATTTAAAGCAAGGAAAAAAATATGACTATTGCTCAGCATAAGGTTGTCACGATTCATTACAAGGTCTCCGATTCCGACAGTGATGAAGTGATCGATTCGTCAGAAAACGGGGAACCGATGACCTACCTGCACGGTGCGCGTAACATTATCCCGGGGCTTGAACAGGCGCTGGAGGGTAAATCGATCGGTGATGAATTGGAAGTCACGGTAGAACCCGCCGATGCTTATGGCGAGCATAGCGATGACCGTGTGCAGCAGGTACCGATAGAAGCTTTTCAGGAAATGGAAAAAATCGAGCCTGGTATGGCGGTCACGGCGCAAACCGACCAGGGACAGATAAATCTGGTCGTCACGGAGGTTAACGAAACCACGGTGACGGTCGATGCCAACCACCCACTAGCCGGGAAGAAGTTGAAATTTGAAGTCAAGATCGAAGCCGTGCGCGATGCCAGAGAGGAAGAAATGGCGCATGGCCACGTGCACGGACCCGGCGGTCACGACCACTAGCAGATCGAATCAATGCGGAAGTTCAGGGGTTTAGTGCTTCGCTCTGGCGCTTGATATTGACCAGGGTTTGCAGGCGCGCCAGCAAATCGTCTTCATCGACCGGTTTGGTAATGAAATCGTTGGTGCCGGCACCGAAAATCGCCGTGAAATCGGTGCGCTCATCTTCACCGGGCTCGATGGTCAATAACAGAATCGGCAGGGTCAGGTAATCCAGCTCCAGCTCGTTGCGCACTGTCTGGATCAGTTCAAAGCCATTCATTTTGCTGGTTAACATCAGGTCGGTAATCATGAGATCGAAACTGCAGTTGGCATCGGCCGCCAGGTCCTGTTTGAGGCAATCAAGCGCTTTTGCAGCGTCGCTGAAATGGGTATAGCCGATGTTATTTTTGTCCAGTATACCGGTCGTGATAGCAGTCGACGTGGCGCTCTTGTCGACGTACAGGACCTTGATCGGCAGCTCGTTGTAGGTACCGAGGAAATTGAGGATAAAGTTTACCAGTGACTTGTGGCCTTCGGCCTTGTCGAAATAGGCCGTAACTGCATCTGTGTCATCCATGCCGGCACCCATTACCCGCGTGTCGGTATCACCCGAGACCACGAAAATAGCCGTATCCTTGTTTTTCGGGGTCTGGCGAATCTCCTCGATGAGCTGGTAACCGTCGGTATCCGGCAGGCTGATGCCGGTCGTGATAATTTCGAATTCGAAACGTTTGGCCGCAGTCATGGCTTCCTTGCCGCTGCCACAGGCTATGATGTCGAGCTCAGGCGCGCGGGACGAAATTTCCTTGAACAGAATAGTGCGCGCCGAATCCGAAGAATCTATCAGTAATAGTCGACGTTTTGCAGGCATTTGTTATCTGATTAGCTTGGTTCTATTTGATTCAGGTGCCGGGCAACTGCGATCCAGGAGCCGGCTAGTCCAAGTAGAGTACTAGATGTTATCAGAATGATAAAGTCGTGAAATGAAAAAGTGATCAAGGTCATTTCAGACTGGTACAACAGGTTCAGGCGCTCCAGCGGTCCCGAAATTGCGAGATAACCGATTTCGACAATCAGCCAGGAAAAAATGCCACCCAGCAGGCCATACCAAACGCCGCCATAGAGGAAGGGGCGACGAATAAAGGCGTCGGTGGCGCCGATAAGTTTGGTGACGATTATTTCCTGGTAACGATTCTGAATATCGAGTCGTATGGTGTTGCCGATGATCAATAGCACCGCGCAGGCAAACAGAATGGTGATGATCGTAACCGAACGCCTGGCGATTTCGATAATCGTGTAGAGCCGTTCGAGCCACTCGGTATCCAGTTTGGCGATTTCTATTTCCGGCATGGCCTGCAGCTTGTTTACCAGGTTGCGAATTTCAAAGGTATCGGCTGCGACCGGTTCGACGATGATGGTATGGGGCAGGGGATTACTACTCAAGGTGTCTATACTCTTGCCAAAACCGGAGTTTTGACGGAACTCTTCGAGCGACATATCGCGTGAGATAAAGCGCGTCGATTCTACCTGCGCCATGCTGCCGATATCCTTTTCTACCGCGCGCGCGCGTTTTTCGCTGACGTCGAGATCGAGGTAAAGGCCGATTTGGGAACTGGAGCGAAAGTCGCCCGACATCGCGTCGATGTTTTTCAGAAACAGATAAAATCCGCCAGGCAGCGACAAGGTGATGCCGATTACTGCAACCGTCATGATGGTGGTGGCTGGCGCCTGGTAAATTTTGCCAAGGCTGAATACCAACGACTGCAGATGGTGCAGCAAATAGGCTGAAATACGGTTCGTGGTCGCCGGTTTATGGCGTCGGATGTTGCTACCAGCCATTGCCGTGCTCCTGCTCGTCTTCGGCAAGGTCGTTCAGGATCAATTGCCCGCGGTTCAACGTAAGGCGCGGTTTATCCAGCTCTCCGATCAGCCCGAGATCGTGGCTCGCGACCAGTACGGTCACGCCAACCTGGTTGAAGTCGACGAAGATTTGCATGATTTCACGCGACAGTACCGGGTCGAGGTTGCCGGTAGGCTCGTCGGCGAGTAGCAGCATTGGCTTATGCACCACGGCGCGCGCGATGCCTACGCGTTGCTGTTCACCGCCAGACAGCGTGATTGGCATCGATTTTTCCTTGTGTCGCAAACCCACCTTGTCGAGGGCGGCGCGCGTGCGTTTGGCGACTTCCTGCGGGCGATAGCCCTGGATCTGCAGCGGCAGGGCCACGTTGTCAAACACCGGGCGGTCGAATAACAGCTGGTGATCCTGGAAGATAATGCCGATATTGCGCCGGATATAGGGGATACGTTGTTTTGCCACCGTATTCAAATTAATGCGGTTCAGCAAGGCCTGGCCACGGGTCGGTTTTTCGATCAGCGCGATGATTTTCAGCAAGGTGCTCTTGCCCGCTCCAGAGTGACCGGTGATAAAAGCCATCTCACCGTCAGCGAGTTTTAGCGAAACATTGGTCAGTGCTTCGTAACCACCTTCGTAGCGCTTGGTTACATTATGAAATTCTATCATCTGTCTGGATCAGCTTCAGGTCTCGGCCAGCAGGGCATCGACGAATTCCTCGTTGTCGAAGGGACGCAGGTCCTCGACCGATTCTCCGACACCGATAAAGCGGATCGGGGTTTGCAACTGCTCGGCAACATTAAAGATCATGCCGCCCTTGGCGGTGCCATCGAGCTTGGTCAGGACGATGCCCGTGATACCGACCGCGTCTCTGAAATTGCTGGCCTGGGCCAGCGCGTTCTGGCCGGTAACTGCGTCGAGCACGAGCAGGATTTCCTGCGGCGCATCGGGATCGAGCTTGGCCATCACGCGCTTTATTTTTTCAAGTTCATCCATCAGGCTGACCTGCGTATGCAGGCGGCCGGCGGTATCGGCAATCAATACATCGATGCCGCGCGCCTGTGCGGATTGCAGCGCGTCGAATATGACCGATGCGGAATCGGCACCCTGGCCCTGCTTGATGACCGGCACTCCCAGTCGGTCACCCCAGCTCTGCAATTGCTCCACCGCGGCCGCGCGAAAGGTATCGCCGGCTGCCAGCATCACTTTGAGCCCCTGATCTTTGTATTGCTGTGCGAGTTTACCAACGGTAGTGGTTTTGCCGGCGCCGTTGACCCCGACCATAAGAATGACGAAGGGTTTCTTGCCAGGATCGATACTAAGCGGTATGGCGCAGGGCGCGAGAATTTCGACCATCGTGTTTTTCAGCGTGTCGATCAGTGTTTCACTGTCGCCCAACTGGCTGCGCCGCAGCGATTCAGTCAGGGTCGAGGTGATTTTCCGGGTCGCCTGAATACCCACATCGGCCATAAGTAGCTGGTCTTCGAGTCGTTCGAGCAAATCATCGTCAATCTGCTTTTTACCAAGCAGTAAATCAGCCAGTCCACCCGACAGGTTTTCCCTGGTCCTGGACAGTCGCTGACGCAAGGATGCAAACAGGCCGGACGGCTTGTCCTTGTCGTCTTTGGCGGCAGATTTAAATCCGAACATCGTTTTTCCGGGTAACAGAATTCAGGCACAATATGCTAACAGAAAGCGATTCCATCTGTGCACTTCTAACCCACATAAAGCGTGAATATGGCGACTTCCAGGAAATCCCGGATCAGAATCATCGGCGGCAAATGGCGTGGCCGCAAAATCGAGGTCATCGAGGCTGCGGGTTTGCGCCCGACGCCGGATCGGATACGCGAAACCTTATTCAACTGGTTGGCCGCCTATTGCCCGGGTGCAATGGTGCTGGACTGTTTTGCCGGCAGCGGTGCGCTGGGTCTGGAGGCACTTTCGCGCGGCGCCAGCAGGCTGGTTGCGCTGGAGCAACAAGCGCAGGCGCTCGAGCAACTGCGGTTGCAGGCGCAAAAGCTCGATACCGCGGCAATCGAGATAATCGGTGGTGATGCGCTCGAGTCGATCGCACAATTACAGCAGAAATTCGACCTGATATTCATCGACCCACCCTATGCCAGGCCCGAGTTACGTCGGCAGGTGCTGCAGCAACTCGAGGCGCATGACTGCCTGCTGCCGGGCGCTCGCCTGTACTTCGAGTGGCCAAGCCCGGAAACCTTCGAGCTGCCTTCGCCCCGGCTGCACTGGCTGCATCACAAAACAGCCGGTCAGGTGAACTACGCTATAGCCGAATGGCAGGTAAGTGGTTAGAATCACTCGTTTGTTTTGCCCAGCAGTCAATGCTGGAATACTGAGGTAATCCATGACAGGAATCGCAATTTATCCTGGAACTTTCGACCCGGTTACCCGCGGGCATATCGATATTTGCCGGCGCGCGCTGAAAATGTTTGACCACGTCGTCATCGGCGTTGCGGACAGCCTGGCCAAGGAGCCGTTTTTCGACATCAACGAGCGTTTCGATATGCTGGAAACGGTGTTTTCTGACAACGATCGTATCTCGGTCAAGCCCTTCTCCGGCCTGCTCATCCATTTTGCGCGTGACTGCGATGCCGAAGTGATTATCCGCGGACTGCGCGCGATTTCGGACTTTGAATATGAAGTGCAGCTGGCGGGGATGAATCGCTCACTGGCGCCGGAAATCGAAACCGTTTTTCTCACCGCCGCCCAGCGCTACGCCTTCGTCTCGTCGAGCCTGGTGCGGGAAATTGCGCGCCTCGATGGCGATGTCTCGGAGTTTCTGCATCCCGAGATCCTGGCGCGCCTGACCGCCAAGTTGCAGGCTAGAAAGTAACTGTCCCGACGGAGATATGCCACGTGGCCTTGATGATCACCGATGAATGCATTAATTGCGATGTTTGCGAGCCGGAGTGCCCGAATGACGCGATATCGCCGGGTGAAGAGTACTATGTAATCGATCCGCTGTTGTGCACCGAATGTGTCGGGCATTTCGAAACCTCGCAATGCGTCGAGGTCTGCCCGGTAGACTGTATTCCGTTTAATCCGGAATATCCGGAAACCCAGGAAGGGCTGCTGGAAAAATACAAGCAGCTGACTGGTGAGGACTGAAAACGACCAGGATTGTCAGTCCAACGGCCCCGGCCAGGCGCCGAATCAATAACCGCCGACAGCACCTTCGCTGCGATTGTCGTAAGCTGCCTCGAGATAGTTCCTGTCATTCAGACGTACCGCTTTAATTCGGCCCAGGTAGCCCGGCCTTTGTTCCACGGTTTCATGGCCGCGCTGCTGCAGGCCAGTGACAACTTCGGGAGAGAATTTAAACTCGTCCAGGTATAACTTGTTGGGAAGAAACTGGTGGTGCACGCGCGGAAACTGCACCGCCCGATCGATATCGAGCCCGGTGACCAGGACGCGATAAATGGTTTGAATCACGCTGCTGATTATTCGTGGCCCGCCAGCCGCGCCGAGTGCCATCACGATTTTGCCGTCTTTTTCAACCAGGGTTGGACTCATCGAACTGAGCGGGCGCTTGCCGGGTTGAACGCGGTTGCCGAATCCCTGTACCAGGCCGAATGCATTGGGCTCCCCGGGGCGAGTAGTAAAGTCATCCATTTCGTTATTCAGTGAAATGCCATATTTGTCAGAAACAATCCCGGAGCCATAACTGCCATTCAGGGTTACCGTTAGCGTAATCGCATTACCTTCGGCGTCCAGAATCGAAAACTGGGTGGTTTCATTGGAATCGTCGAGCGGTTTGTCGACCAGCGGTTGCAACTGGACGGCTTTGGCCAGGCTGATGCTGCCAGCCATTTCATCGAGATAGCTGGCGGATAAGATCCGGTCAAAGGGATTCTTGTGGTAATCCGGGTCACCCAGCAAGGCTCGACCTCTGAATGCGCGATTCAGCACTTCCGCCATCAAATGGATTTCATCGACACTGAGCGGCTTGTGCCGTTCAATATCAACCTTGTCAAAGAGTTCGAACGCGGCCTTGATCACGGCACCCCCGCTGCTGGGCGGTGGCATCGAGTACAGCAGCCAACGAACCCTGTAGTTGGCCAGGTCCGCCAGCGTGATGACACCGCCGTTGGCCTGAACCGTATCGACAATATCCTGCGCCACATCGCCGCGATAGAACCCGCTAAGATTTTCATCACGCAGCAGTGCGAGCGCTTGCGCCAGTGCCGGTTGTTTCAGGACTTCCCCGGGCCGGTAATGCTGTTGCGGCGTTTTGTAAAAATGATGCAGCCCGGCCGAGTTGAAGCGATCTTTCTGGGTTTCGGAGTAGCGTGATTCGGTGCCTGAAAACTCGATACCATCTCGCGCCAGCTGCAGTGCCGTAGCGAATAGCTTCGTCCATTGCAACTGGCCATACTTCTGATGCAGGGCCCAGAGTCCGGCGGCGACGCCGGGCACGCCGATCGCCGCTCCGCCGTTCCAGGACGCACCTTTATCGCGATTGACATAAAACTCGGGCGAGGTGGCCGCGGGCGCCATCTCCCTGAAATCCAGTACTTCGACACCCTGGCCCATGCTGACCAGGGCGAATCCGCCGCCGCCGAGCGAAGCATTGGAAGGATTGGTGACCGTTAGCGTGAGCCCGACCGCCACGGCGACGTCGACCAGGTTACCGCCCCTGTCGGATATTGCCTTGCCGGCATTTACCGCGTAACTCGAGGGTGCAGAAATCATGATTCGGGTGCCTTCGCCGGGTACGGCCTGCGCCGCGACCGCGAATGCCAGCGTGAATACGAGGATGGTTAAACGGGTGGGAAATTTCACGGGCATGATGTTTGCCTTATGTCTGCAGTGCAACCGATGGTAAAGAAGCTGTCGCCGCCAATCAAGGCCGTACGGCATTCTCCCGTGCAGCTGGCGGCTAGCTTGCGCTGAAAAACCCTCCGCCGAAGCGCTGCCGGGAAACCTAGTCCGCGTAGCCCGGCATTTCGCGGTCGAGCAAACGTTTCAGCGCGGCAAAGAAGAGATGGTCGCGCTGACCCTTGTGACGGTCGTGCTCGTCGGGGGTCTGAACCTGCCTGATCACTTCCCGCGAGATGGGCTGCAGCTTCTGCCCGGTGCCGAGCGCCCGGATCTGTGCGCGGCAGACGCGCTCGAGCATATACAGCAGGCGGTAAGCCCTGGCGATCGAATCCGCTGCCACCAGTACGCCGTGATTTTTCAGGAATACGACTTCTTTGCCACCGATCAGGGCCGCCAGGCGTTCGCCTTCCTGCAGGGTATCGGCGGTTCCCGGGTAGTGATCATCGTAGGCTATTTTGCCGTCGAAAAAGGCGGATGTCTGGCAAGCCGGGATCAGGCGATTGTCTGCCAGCATGTTGAGCGCCAGCGCCCAGTTCTGATGCGTGTGAAAGACCACGCGTTTGCCGGTAATGCGGTGGATCGGCGCGTGAATGCACTGCGCGGAGAGTTCGACGATGCCGTCGCCGTCCAGAGTGTCCCCGGGTTCGTTAAAGATGAGCATGTCGCTGGCGCGCGCTTCCGACCAGTGCAGGCCGAAGGGCAGCACCAGGTAACGGTCGTCGTAGCCGGGTACGGTTACCGTGAAGTGGTTGTCGATACCCTCCTCGAGTTCGTGGTATACCGCCAGGCGCAAGGCTGCGGCCAGGTCGATCCTGGCCTGGGAAACCGTATCGGTGTTCGAATCTATCGCGTGGATGGACATGATTTCTGTCTCGTACAGGTTGGAGATCTCGATGATAGTTCATACGCCCTTTAACGTCATCCCCGCGCAAGCGGGGATCTTGAAAAGGGGTCTTTATATTGAGACCGCAGGTATTTGCAAGATCCCGGATAGCGCCTGCGGCGCTTCCGGGATGACAGCTTGATATTTCTTCCGTATATTTTACGGAAGAAATATCAAGCTGTCAGCTGGTCAAACCGCGGTAGATTTCGGAGATGCGGTAGGGCAGTTTGTCGACATCGTCGATCAACACGTAGCTGGAATCGCCATACATATGTGGCAGGTAGTCGCGCGCCTCTTCGTCGATAGTGATGCAGAAAGGGTGAATGCCGCGCTGACGCGCTTCGAACAGGGCCATGCGCGTATCCTCGATGCCGTACTCGCCATGGTAAGTATCGTAGTCGTCGGGTTTGCCATCGGAGAGAGTGATCAGCAACTTGGTGCGCGCGTTTATGTGATCGAACAAATAACTCAGGTGGCGAATGGTGGCCCCCATGCGCGTATAGTCCTGGGGCTCGATGGCCGCGATACGTGCGCGTACTCCCTCATCGTAGGTTTCGTCGAAGGTTTTTATCCGGTAAATTTCGCAGCGTTTGCGCGTATTACCCGAGAAACCGTAGATCGCGTAGCGATCGTCGAGCGAACTCAGGGCCTCGGCCAGCAGGATCAGAGCCTCGCGTTGGGCGATGTTGATCCAGCCCTTGGTGGAGCCGCTCATGTCGACCATCAGGATGACGGCAATATTGCGTTGCACGCGGTGCGCCTTACGGTATATTCGAGAAGTCATTTCCTTGCCGCTGCGCAGGTCGGCGATGGCCTCGACTAGCGCATCGAAGTCGAGGCTATCACCATCTGGTTGTTTTTTCAGCACGCGGTACTCATCGCGCAGGGCTTCGAAACTGCGGCGCAGTGATTTGATGTGGCCGCGGTATTTATGCAGGGTGTCGCCGACAAAAGTCGAAGCATAGTCGGGCTGAATTTCGCGTTCGCGCACCGTGCACCAACGTTTGCGATGCGCCCTGCGGGTACAGTCCCACTCGTCATACAGGAAAGTGCCTTGTTCGTGGTAGCTTCCTTTGCAGGCGTCATCCGGGTGATCTTCCCCGGACTGCGCCCCGCGGCCGTCGAGGTAATCGCCGCTGCCCGCTGCCTGCAGGTAATCCGGCGGCATTTCGCCAAGGTCCTGCATGATCGAGGCTAGCAGGCACTCGACTTCGGCATCCTGCGGCATCGGCACCCCTTCGAGTTCAAACTCGGGCCTTGAGTCCTGCTCGGTCTTAAGCTCGAATTTTTTCCCCGGGGTCCCGTCTGCATCAGCCTCGACCATCCGCGCCAGCGCCAGCTGCAGCTGCTGTTTCTCGCGCTGCAGGCGCGCTTCGAGGACGGACTGCACCCGCTCCGGGTCCAGTCTGCCCTGATACGGAAAGGGGTCGGGCCGGGGTTTGTCCCAGTGCTCTGCGCTGAGTCGGATCGAATCGAGCACGCTGCTCGCCGGATCCCGTAGCTCTGCCTCCAGTTCCCGCCAGAGCGCCGGCGTATCCGCCTGCAGACGCTTCATTTGGCGCGCCAGCCCGGGGTAATCGCGTTCGATACAGGCGTTCAGGCGCAGCGTTTCAAGGTAGTGAAAGGTGCGTAGCATCGGTTCCTCGCGCGGAATTTGCGCAATCGTGTCGGCGCGCCAGGTGCCGTACCAGCATTGTGCCCACTGGTGTACGGCAATCGCCTTGAAACAGGCAAAATTATCGGCCGCGTCGGGGAAGTAATCGATCACCTCGGGCAATTGCAGGATTTCACTGTCGGTTAAAACCTCCTCACTGGATTCGAGGCGCAGCCGGCGTCCGTTGAGGCCATGCAGGAAATGTTGCAGCACGCCGCGAGTACCGGAAAATTCCAGCCCGCGGGATCTTTTGCGCTGCGCCGCGATAAACTGGTCCAGGTTATTCAGCGATTCCACCGCGGGCTGTAAACCCCGCTCGAAGTAGACATCGAGCGCGAACTGTAGCCAGTTCTCGCAACCCTGGCGACCGATAGTCTGTAACGCATGCGCGGCTTTGCTGGCGAACTGGTAACTGATTTCGGGCTGGGTCCTGGCCACCGACAACACCCAGTCAAAAACGAAATCCTGCCAACGCGGTTCGAGCGCGAGGATGAACCTGGCTACTTCATCCACCGTCCCGCTGTTGAAAAAGTAGGGCTCGAGTTGCTGTTGCAGATTTTCCTGGTCGAGCTTCATGACTGGCATTCCGGGCAGTAATAGCTCGAACGTTGCCCCAGCACCACGTGCTTGATCGGCGCGCCACAAATCCGGCATTCCCCGGTATTGCCGTAAACCTGCAGTTCGTGCCTGAAGTATCCCGGATTGCCGTCGGCCTGGGTAAAGTCCCGTAGCGTCGTGCCACCAAGTTCGATCGCCGTGGCCAGGATTTCCCGCACCGCGTCGACCAGCCCGGCGATGCGCGCCCTGCTGATGCGGCGCGCCGCACGGGTCGGGCGGATGCCGGCGCGAAACAGCGCTTCGCTGGCGTAAATATTGCCGACCCCGACGACGATGTGGCTGTTCATTAGTACATTTTTTATGGCCGCACTGCGCTGGCGGCAGCGCCGATGCAGATATTCGGTGTCGAAGTCTTCTCCCAGCGGTTCCGGGCCCAGCCGGTTTAACAGGCGATGCTGTAACGGATCAGGCTCGCTATACAGCAGCGCGCCGAAGCGTCGCGGATCGCGAAACTTGAGCGCCTGCCCGTTGGCCAGTTGTAGTTCGACATGTTCATGCGACTGCGCAGCCGCGCCGACCGGCAGGATACGCATGCTGCCCGACATGCCCAGGTGCCAGATCAGGTTGCCCCGGTCGAGCCGCATCAGCAGGTATTTTCCGCGCCGCGATACGGCTTCTATCTGCCTGCCCGCGAGGCCTGCAACCTCGGCGCTGATCGGCCAGCGCAAACGGGTATCACGCAGGATGACGGCGTCGATACGCTGGCCGCAAACATGGGGTTCGATTCCGCGTCGCGTTGTTTCCACTTCCGGTAGCTCAGGCATGGCAACAGCTTATCGCTGATGGAACACCCAGGCCAGTGCGACACCGCCCATCCAGGATTCGGTTTCAGAAACTAGCGGACTGTCATCGATCACCGCATGTCGCAGGTTGTCATAGCGGATAAATCCCCCCAGCCAGTAATTGCCGAAGCGCTTGCTATAGGTGAATTCTCCGCGGTAACCGCTAAATCCGCCATCGGCATCGTAGGCCGGGCGTGTTGCCGTGGCTTCGCCCGTGTCGACCGAGTAAAAGTAGGCGTGATGTTCGGCGTTCGAATATACCGGTCCGATGAGAAAATACAGTTTCCACTCTCCCAGTCGATTGGCCGGTTTTCGCCAGGACAGCCGGGGTTGAAAAACCTGGCCAATAAAGTCGTGTTTGCTATCGATGGCATAGACAAAACGCAGTGGCAGGTCGATCCACCAGGCGCTGCCTTGCAGGGCCATTAAACGGTAATTCAGCGACGGCCCGATTTCGAAAACAGCGTCGATTTGGTCCATACCTTCGCGCTCGGGTGTGTCGTCGTCGGCAGGCAGCGAAAAGTCGGCACTCAGGGTAAACAACCAGTCCGGCGACTCGAACACGACACCCTGTACGCCCTCGTCGACACGCAGGATATCGCCGCGATACTTGATGTAGGGAAACGGCAGCAGGTAGGTGGACGAGTCCTGCGAGCCTCGATAGTTCGGTGCGTCCAGTGCGAACAGCCCGGCACCGAGTTCCAGGCGCGGCAACGGCGCCTGTGCCAGCGCGGCGTTGGCAATGAGTAGAAGCAGCAGGCTAAGCGGGATTTTCATCGCGGCGCAAGTCAATCAGTTGGTAGTATAGATCGGCCCTGAAATGATACTGCAGGTCGATCTGTGGATTGGCGATTACAATTTCGGGCTCGATCGACATCAGGAAAAACTCCAGCTTCTGCCCATTCTCGAAAGCGGCCTGAATTTTCTGCCGCGGTGTACCCGCGGCTATATAAGGCTTGATTCGCGCTGCTTCCAGCCCTTGCCAGTTGCCCACCAGTTGGGCTATCTGTTGCGGGCTGAAATCGTTAGTCGCCGCCAGTTCCCAGTTATTGTCGGCGTTGCGGCTCAGCTGCAATTCGGGCAGCTCGAGCGAAGTCAGGCCCAGGTTGCGCGGCAGCATTCGCCGGTCGACCAGACCGGATAGTCCTTGCGAAATAAACGGCAGGTGTATGTCCGGTAGCAAAAATACGGTCGAATCGATCATTGTGTAACGGCGTTCACCGATATTGTTGGTGGCGCCAAAAAGTACGCGGGTATCGTTGAGACGTAACATGGCCTTGGGAAAGTCCAGCCCCAGCGTTGCCAGGTCGATTTCGGCGGCGTCGAGCCGCGACTCGGCCTGGCTGTTGACGACATCAAGCAATCGCTCGACGTTGACATTGTTGGCGGGCCAGCGGATCGGGGTTTCCAGGCTCCAGCCGCCGGCCTCGCGCTTAAGCGACAGGGATGCGTCCGCGGTTTTGATTTCCATCGATTTTATGTCTGCCGTGCTGATGCCGGTGATGCTCGGTTTTGGCTGGTAGCCTGGGTTCACGTCGAAGCGATTGCCGACATAGGTAAATATTATGATCAGCACGATCAATACGAAGTTGATGATCATGCGCCGTGACAGCATCAGCGGTTACGCCGTTTGAGCCAGATGCGCAGGCCGCTGGCGAGCAACCCCAGCGGCATCACCACCAGGAATAAAAGTGCGATGAAAAGCTGCTTCTCCTGCGATAACTCGAGACGGGTATCCGGTGCCGGGCGTGGACTGATGGCGATCAGTTGATCGTCATGGCTAAGCCAGTTGAGCAGGTTGATGCCGATCTCCAGATTGCTGCCGTTGCCCAGGTAGCGATTCGATATAAAATCGGCATCGCCGACGATCGCAACACGCTGATCGAACAGTTCGCCGGCATCGGTTTGATGACTGCGCGCCAGGGTTAACCCGATATTCAGCGGCCCCTGGTTTTCATCCTCGTGATCGCCGTTGAAAATTTCACCGCGCAATTCCCCGGTTTCGTTCCAGCTGCGGCTATCGCTGCGCAGGAAAATCTGCTGCTGCCAGCTGTCTTCCCCGTGGAACTCGAGCGCCTGCGCCTGCGGGAACAGCGACAGGCTGCCAAGATTCTGCGTAATCGGGTGTCGGGGATACTCGCCCACCAGCGCGAAGTCGGACCGGTCCAGGCCCATTAGCTGGCTGTTGGGGTCGACGATGATTCCGGGTAAAAACTCGATGGCGAGGAGATCCGCGAGCATGTCCAGGCCTTCGATCGCCTGTTCCGGGTCGGCCAGCCATAACAGGTTGCCTCCGCTTTCGATATGTTCGCGCAACAGGTCGATCTCGCCGGGCAGCAGAGCCACCTTGGGGCTGGCAAGAATGAGCACGTTAGTATTTTTAGGTATACTGCTGGATTGCGTCAGGTTGAGAACTTCGACGCGATATCCCTTGCTCGCCAATTGCGTGGCGAGCAGGCTGAAATCGTGATTGGCTTCGCCATAGGGATTGCGCTCGCCATGGCCTTCGAGGAACACCAGCCAGCGCTCACCCTGGCGCAACAGGCGCTGGATCGCGCTACTGACCGCGGCTTCGCTAACCTGCGAAACCTTCTCGCTGCGCCCGCGGTACTCGAGCAGCACCTCTCCATCGTAACGAATATCGTGGGCGCGCAGTAAATCCGGGTGTAAATCTGGATTCAGGCTGGTAACGACGATGTTGGACTGCAGCAGGTGGTAACGTTCGAACAGGGTCTCGAGCAGCGGTTTACTCTCGTTGATCGGCGATACGAACAGCGTCACCTCGAGCGGGAATTCGATTCCGGCGACCAGGCGCGCCGACTCCTGCGACAGGCTGTTGCGCTGATTGGCGCTCATGTCGATGCTCAGTGGGTAGCGGTTGGAAATCCAGGCAAGCACCACCATCAATGCGATAAACAACAGCAAAAAAATACCAGACTGAATGCGATACTGCAGGCGCATGCGCGAATCCACCTTCACAGCAGGCGCTCCCGATCAAGCTGACGAATCGTCAGCACCAGGAAGCCGGTGATCAGCAACAGGTAGTAGGCGATATCGCTGGATTTGAAAACACCTTCCAGCATCGCCTGGTGATGCTTCAGTATCGACAGGTAGGCGAGCACCGATTGGCCATTGCTGACCGAGGACCCGATCCAGTCGATAATCCACAGCATCAGGAGTACGCCAAAGGTGGAAATCGCGGCAATCGTCTGGTTTTCGGTCAGGCTCGACAGGTAAAGCCCGATCGCGGCGAAAGACGCCAGCAGCAACAGCATGCCGAGGTAGATCGAGAGCAATTTGCCGCCGTCGGGGCTGGTGCCGAGATAAAGCGACAACGGCATCAGCATCAGCATGCTGACCAGGGTGACAATGAACAGCACCAGTCCGAGATACTTGCCGAGCACGATTTCCGACATAGCGATAGGGGCGGAAACCAGCAGGCTGAGCGTGCGATTGCGTTTTTCTTCGGCGATCGAGCGCATCGTCATCAGCGGCATGACCATCAAAAGAATAATCGCGGCCACCTGCATCAGCGGGGTGATAACGATATCGGTAACCCCGGGCGTATTGGCGAGCTGGATGAGCTGGGGTTGCAGCAGGAAAAAGTTATCCAGGTTGGCCAGAAACATGTAACCGAGGATGGTCTGAATTACGGCAAGGATAATCCAGGCCATTGGCGACAGGAACATGGCGACGACTTCGCGCCGGGCGATGACCCAGATCATTGAGCGTTCGTCTCCTCGTTATGGGTCAACTCGATAAACAGGTCTTCCAGCGATTGTTGTTCGGGAACCAGTTCGTACAGCCCCCAGTCCTGCTCGACCGATGTCGCGACCAGCGCATCGGGATTCGACTCGGGACTAAAGAATACACGGAATCGATCGCTGCCCAGCTTTTCCGCGTGATCGACGCCCGCCAGCGCGATCAGCTGCTCGAGCCCGGGCGCCTGGCGTAAGCCGATCGTATAGGACTGTTCGTGCCCCTGGTTGAGTGACTCTGTCGAGGCGTGGTAAATCAGTTCGCCCGCGCGAATTATTTGCACCCGGTCGCAGGTGGCCTGGACTTCGGAAAGAATGTGGGTCGACAGAATAACGCTGCGTTCGCTGCCGAGCGAGCGTATCAATTCGCGGATTTCGCGGATCTGGATCGGATCGAGCCCGACCGTAGGTTCGTCCAGGATAACCACCGGCGGATCGTGGATGATGGCCTGGGCAATGCCGACGCGCTGTTGATAACCCTTCGACAGGTTGCCGATCAGGCGCCTGCCGACCGTGGTCAGCCCGCATTGCTGTTTGACGCGGTCGAGCGCGGCCGCACGCTGACCTGGCGCAATGCGATGCAGGCGCGCGCAAAATTTCAGGTATTCGTCGACGCTTGCCTCGCGATACACCGGCGGGTGCTCCGGTAAATAACCGAGGTGAGCCTTGGCCGCACGCGGTGCTTCGATGATATCGTGACCGGCGATGCTGACCTCACCCTCACTGGGCGCGAGGTTGCCGCTGATCACCTGCATCGTGGTCGATTTGCCAGCGCCGTTGGGACCCAGAAATCCCAGCACTTCGCCGGCTTTCAGATTGAAGCTGAGGTGGCTGATGGCGAGGTTGTTCTGGTAATAACGGGACAGGTTTTCAACCTGAACGAGTGGCTCTGTCATGGAAACCCTGGGGATTTGTGTGGGCCTAATCATACCTGACTGGATGCGATATTAAAGCCTGAAACTAGAGCAATCCTGCGGGCACAAAAAAACCGGCTGGCGCCGGTTTCTTTGCTATCGGTCAAGGCTGAGCGCTTACTTGATTTTAGCTTCTTTGTATTCGACGTGCTTGCGCACCACCGGGTCGTACCCGCGGTCGAAACCAGTTTGATTAAATCTCTCATGATTATACTCCTAGCACTTGATGCCGCGCTTGCGCATGTCGGCGATGACCGCGTCGATGCCGTTTTTGTCGATGATACGCATGCCCTTGGTGGAAATGCGTAGTTTCACCCAGCGATTCTCGGATTCAACCCAGAATTTATGCGAATGCAGGTTGGGCAGAAAGCGACGTCGCGTCCTGTTATTGGCGTGCGACACATTGTTTCCGCTAACAGGTTTTTTACCTGTTACTTGACAGACCCGGGACATGGTGGAACTCCGTTGAATAGCGAGATTAGTTTGAGGGCGCGAACTCTACCAGAAGCATATCGAGGATTCAAGCGGCATAAGGCCGAAATCTTTCCATTTATCAGGGCTTTGGTGTTTCCTTTTGACGCCCCCAGCCGCTAAGATTGCAGGCTGTATAGTTACCCGGATACCCGCCCGATGGACATAGTTTTCATCCACGACCTGCAGATCGAGACCGTAATCGGAATTTACGACTGGGAGCGCAAGATCAGGCAAACCATCAGCCTTGATATCGAAATGGCAACCGATATCAGCAAGGCCGCAAAATCGGATGATATCGAGGATACGCTGAGCTATAAAAGCGTTGCCAAGCGCCTGATCGAATTTGTCGAGCAAAGCAAGTATGAGCTGGTCGAGTCCCTGGCGGAAGAGATCTGCAATATTATCCGCACCGAGTTTGCCGTGCCCTGGGTCAAGCTGACCCTGCACAAGCCAGGTGCGGTACGCGGCTCCAAATCGGTGGGGGTCATCATTGAGCGCGGTGAAAAAACCACGTGAGCGCCCGGGTTTACGTTGGCCTCGGCAGTAATGTCGACCGTGAGGCCCGCCTGCGTCAGGCTGTCGTCGCGCTACGTGAGCTTTTCGGTGAGCTCGAGTTGTCTCCGGTTTATGATTCGGCCGCGGTTGGTTTCGATGGTTACGACTTTCTGAACCTGGTGGCGGGATTCGATACCGAGCTCGAAGTCGAACGCGTAGCCGCCAGTTTTCGCGACATTGAAAATCAACTGGGCCGCGACCGCAGTCTGCCGAAATTCGCCAGCCGTTCCATCGACCTCGATATCCTGGCCTACGACGATCTGATTCTCGATTTGCCGGGCATCAGGATTCCGCGCCCTGAAATTCTCGAAAACGCCTTTGTCCTGAGACCCCTGCAGGATCTTGCTGCAGACAGTGTTCATCCCGAAACCGGCGAAACCTACGCCGTGTTGTGGCAGCGCATGGCGCCCAGCGCACCACGGCTGAACCTTTTTCCCCTGGACCTTTAGTTGTTGATAGAAAGTCATCCCCGCGAAAGCGGGGACCTTGCAACAATGGCGCTGCAAAAACGGCGCGCTAGATTCCCGCTTTCGCGGGAATGACTCCAAAAAAGGTAACTTTAGCTGCGCCGATCGAGTGTTTTCCAAAGTTTAGCTGCCTTTCCTACGCAGCCCCGCGGGGATCTTGTAATAAATCCGCGATGCCGGATTCTCCCGGCGGATCCTGGCCATTTAACCGAGGATTTTTTTCAGGGCGTCGATCAGCGCATCGCATTCGGTCTCGGTACCGACCGTGATGCGCAGGCAATCGTCGATGCGCGCCTGCTTGAAATAGCGCACTAGAATGCCCGCCGCTTTCAACTCGAGATACAGGGTCTCGGCCTTGCTGTGCGGGTGACGCACGAAGACAAAGTTCGCGCTAGAAGGAAACACTTCGAAGCCAAGCCCTGCCAGTTCGGCTGCCAGCCGTTCGCGGCTGACAATGACGCGCCGGCTGCAATCCTGAAAATATTCCTCATCGCGGAGAGCTGCCAGGCCGATGGCGCTGGTCAGGCTGTCGATCGGATACGAGTTAAATGAGTTTTTGACGCGCAGTAAGGCTTCGATCAGGTTTTCGTTGCCGAGCGCAAAACCCAGCCGCAGCCCGGCGAGGCTGCGCGACTTGGAATAGGTTTGCACCACCAGCAGGTTGTCGAATTCAGGAATCAGCTGGCCGGCCGACTCGGTGCCAAAATCGACATAGGCCTCATCGATGATGACTACCGATTCGGGGTTATCCGCAAGCATTTCCCGGATTGCGGTTAATTTAAGCGCTATCCCGGTAGGAGCGTTCGGGTTGGGGATGATGATGCCGCCGTTGGCGCAACGGAATCCATCGCAGTCGATTCTGAACTCGGCGTCGAGCGCGATCTGGCGAAACTCGATTTCGTATAGCGCGCAATAAACCGGGTAAAAGCTATAGCTGATATCGGGGAACAGGATTTTTTCTGTCTGTTTGAAAAAGGCCTGAAAGGCGTGCGCCAGCACTTCGTCGGAACCGTTACCCACGAAAACCTGCTGCGTTGTCAGGCCGTGGTAGTTGGCCAGCGCCGTCACCAGTTCGCTGCTTTGCGGATCGGGATAACGGCGCAGGCTGTCAGCCTTGAAGTCTTTTAAGACCTGCGCTACCGCGG
>CAMYML010000107.1 GCA_947259305.1 uncultured Gammaproteobacteria bacterium
GTAACTCGTAATTCGTAATTCGTAATTCGTAATGCGTGGGTCGGAGGCACGATTCCTCTCTCCGGCACCAAAGATTTCACGGTCTAACCCGGACACCTGGGTAACCCGATTACAGCAATAGTGTTACCCATTTGTCGGCCTGTTCACGCGCATCAGCGATCGCATCGAGAAATTACAACCTCATAAGCAGATAAGTCAAAAGCGGATAACGGCCCAATAAAGGCCCGCGAGATTTAAACAAACTATATTAAAACGGAGTGATTAATATAATAAAAGACAGCTATCAATCTTCTGGATAAACTTTTATGTCTCTACACCTGCCGGCAATGTTTTGATGCAAGACTCGTTTTTCACTAACCCGACAAATCGGTCAGATTCCTGGATACAAAAAATCGACCGGCAGCAGGGCAAGATAGTACTCACCTGGAATGACTCTCATCACAGCCTGTTCCACCACATCTGGCTACGCGATAATTGTACCTGTACGCAATGCGGTGACCGCAGCGGCGGTCATCGATACCAGGAACTGCGGAGTATCGACCCGGACATTGCTGCCGATGAAATTTCCGTTGATTCCGCGGGGTCGCTGCAGATCAAGTGGGCCGGGGACGGCCATATAACCAGCTATGCACCCGCCTGGCTGCGAGCGCACTGCTATGCAGCTGAGTCAATTGGCAAACGGCGACAGCAGCCAATGACATGGGACTCGAATCTAAGCGACGAAATACCCGAGTGGGAATACGATCGAATCGAAGCAGATCCAGCAATCTGTCTACAAATGATGCAACAGATAAAAGACTATGGTTTTGCGATTATTAATGGCGTCCCCATAGAGGAGTGTCAGATCGAGCGGCTGGCTGATATCTTTGGATATATTCGGCAAACTCATTACGGGCGCGTATTCGATCTGATATCTACGCCGCAACAACGCATTCTGGCGCAAACATCTCACGCCATCAGGCCTCACAACGATGAGCTGTTTCGCGACCCGATACCCGGTTTGTTCATGATGCATTGCCTGCGTGCCAGCGAATGCGGTGGTGGAGCGTCGATTCTGGTCGACGGGTTCAGGGCTGCGGAAAATATTCGAGCCCAGGATAGCGAGTTATTTGAATTGCTTTGCCAGGTCCCGATTCCTCACCAGCGATTCCTGGTCGACGAGGTTGACGATGTAGCATTGTCGGCGCGGTGGAGCACTATCGAACTGGACCGTCTTGGCGATATTGCGGCTGTGCATATTAACGAGCGCACCATGGCACCTCTGGATGTGGGTGAAAGCTTAACCGAACCGGTTTACCGGGCATTGAGAGAAATACTGGCCCTGGTGTACGCCCCTGAGGCCTGCGTGGAATATCGGCTGGAGCCTGGACAGGCTGTAATAATGGACAATCACCGGGTATTACACGCGCGCACTGCGTTTAACGGGAGCCGGCATATCAGGCAGTGTCATGTGGATCGCGATGAATTTTTCAGTCGCTTGCGGGCGCTGCACCGGCGCCTGGTTTCAGCGAGCTAGAATACGGGTCTGGTCCGCCCCTAAAAACCAGGCCACAACATCTGCGAAAGCCTGACCTGAATCCTGTTTTTCGGTCGACCTGTTCGGTTGCCGTTGAGATGCTCCCCGGAGCTAGCATCGATGGGGCCTCCACCTATACCGAAGTAGTAGGAGACGCCTGGAATTAGAGTGGGTTTTGCGAGTGGATGTTGTTAGAATCCGCGGACATTTTTGAGAGTGATCGACACGTGTTTATTAATTTCCAGGCGCTGGGCTGCCGGCTAAACGAAGCCGAACTCGAGACCTGGGCCAGTCAATTCATGCAGCGCGGGCACCAGGTGACTACCGATGCCGCGGAAGCCGATGTCGTGGTTTTCAACTCCTGCGCGGTTACCGCCCAGGCGGATCGCAAGTCACGCCAGCAAATCGGGCGCCTGCAGCGCAATAATCCCGCCGCCAGGCTGATCGTTACCGGCTGTCACGCCAGCCTGAATCCGGCAGCGGTCAAGGATTACCTGGGCGTCGATCTGGTGGTGGACAATCAGCACAAGGAACAACTGGTCGATCAGGCGCTGGATCTGGTTGGCGACGGGGTCGGGCAGGGGGTGACTGTCGAACCGGTGTTGGGTGAAGCCGGCAACGCGCTGCTGTTGCGCGGTCGTCATCGTGGATTCATCAAAATACAGGATGGCTGCCGCTATCGCTGCACCTATTGCATCGTAACCACGGCCCGGGGTGACGAGCGCAGCCGCAGCGAGGCCGATATTCTCGCCGAGATAAACCGCCTGCACCGGCAGGGCGTGCAGGAAGTCGCTCTCACCGGGGTGCATGTCGGTGGCTATGGCGGCGATATCGATTCCAGCCTTTACCGTCTGCTCAATGAAATACTCGAACACAGCGAAATACCCCGAATCCGGCTTGCCTCGGTCGAACCCTGGGATCTGCCGGATAATTTCTTCGGCCTGTTTCAGGATTCACGCCTGCTGCCGCATATGCACCTGCCGCTTCAAAGCGGCTGCGACTCGGTCTTACGCCGCATGGCGCGCCGCTGCAAAACCGCCGAGTTTGCGCGTCTGGTCGAGCGCGCCCGCGCCGCGCTGCCGTTGTTTAACGTTACTACCGATCTGATTACCGGGTTTCCGGGGGAAACCGAGCAGGAATGGCGCCAGACCATGAAGTTTGTCGAAGCTATCGGCTTCGGCCATATGCATATATTCCCGTTTTCGGCGCGCGCAGGCACCAAGGCCGCACGGCTGCCCGAGCAAATCGACGGCGCGACCAAAAAAGCGCGCAGCCGCGAGATGCATGAACTGGCGGCGCAATTGAAACAAAGCGAACTGCGTGCGCATCTGGGCAACCGCGCCGAGGTGCTGTGGGAACAGCGGCTCGGCGATGATGGCGGGCGCTGGATCGGATACACCCCGCATTATCACAAGATCGCCTCGAGCGATAAGACGATCGAGGCTTCCAGCATCAGCGAGGTCAGTATCGATTCGATCTCGAACGACGGATCGACGCTGGTCAACGATAGCCTGCAGCCGCAGATCACGCTCGCCGATATCCCGTATCATGCTGCGCGTCGTTAAGTCGGGCAATTGCTTAATCCTGCAACCCCAGGATAGCGTGCTGGAATTCAGCGAGCAGCATTTTGAAGCGGCCTACTGGCAAAACAGGCCGGGCTACGACACGGTCGCCGGCGGGCGCGGCGGAAGCTGCGTGATTCAACTGGACGGCACCCGGGCACTACTGCGTCAATATCTCCGCGGCGGTTTTGTCGGCAAGCTGCTCAGTAACCAGTACCTGTGGATGGGTAAAATGATGTCGCGACCCTGGCGCGAATGGTATGTTCTGCTGCGCGCGCGTCAGGCAGGCTTGCCGGTACCCGAGCCGATTGCCGCCCGTGCATGCCGCTCCGGCCTGTGGTATCGCGCGTCGTTGATAACCGCTTTCCTGGAAGATACCGAAATGTTGACCCAGCGGCTGCAGCGCGAGCCCCTGCAGTCGGATTGCTGGCATCGTCTCGGCGTACTGGTCAAGCAAATGCAGGCCGAGGGCATACGTCATGCCGATCTAACATCCGATAACGTGCTGATCGATTCGCAGGATCGATTTTACCTGGTTGACTTCGACAAGGCGCGCATAGTAAACCATATTGGCGACTGGCAGTGGCGGCCGCTGTTCCGTTTCCAGCGATCGATGGAAAAGCGGAATAGAATTCAGAAGCTTTATTACGATGCCGACGACTGGCAATCTTTTATGGATGGTTACCAGGCTTGAAACCATTCCAGATCCCCTCGAAGCGATCCGGGATACCCTCGTTTAAAGGTATGGCTTGATAGCCGTCATATACTGCTGAACCACATCGGGCTGTTGCGCAAGCCTCGATTGGGCTTCGCGCCCCAGCGCTTGTGCTCGTTCTGGATTTTCCAGCAGTTCCACGATACTGCGCCAGCACTGCGCCATATTTTCCACCTGCAACACGCCGCTACCGATGCCCAGCATTTCGATATCTGCGACGATGTTAGCGTCGGCAGGACCGGTTACGATTGCGCGACCGAGGCTGGCCGGCTCGATCAGGTTGTGCCCGCCGGTAGTATCGAAAGAGCCGCCCATAATGACCACCTGAGCGTAGGCTAGCAAGGGTTTGAGTTCGCCGAGCGTGTCCGCGAGATAGACCTGGGTGTCATTTCCTATCGCCTGCGCCTTGCTGCGCACCGCGTAATTTAAGCCCGAGCGTTCGATCAGGGTTTGAATCGCTGCGCTGCGCTCCGGGTGCCGCGGCGCCAGCACCAGCAGTATGTCGGCGCGCTGCGCCGGGCGCGCCTCGAGAAACTGCTGTTCCTCGCCGCTATGGCTGGACGCGAGGATCAGGTAGTCGCGTTCGACCAGGCGGCTGTGCTGTTGCGACAGGTCGATATGCGCTTTCAGATTGCCGACGATGCTGACCTGATCCGCGCGGGCGCCGAGGCTCAGCAGGGCGTCGAGATCGCGCTTGCCGCGGGTCAGGATGCGGGAAAAATAGCCTAAGGTGGTGCTCAGCAATCCGCGGATAAAAGTGCCGGCGTCCAGCGATTTACGCGACAGTCTCGCGTTCACCAGCAACAGTTTTACATTATGCCTGCGCGCCTGGTAAAGCAGCTCGGGCCAGAGCTCGGTCTCCATTACAACGCCCAGTTTTATGCTTTGCCGCTTAAAGAAGCGCCGGCAATGCCAGCAGTTATCGAGTGGAATAACGGCGCGCGCCACCGAGTCGGAAAAACGATGCTGGATTGCCTGGTAGCCGGTAGCGGTAAAACTGGTGAACAAAACGGCTTCGCCCTGTTCGATCAGCGCCTGCACCAGCGGGGTAACCGCGCGCACTTCGCCAACCGATGAGGCGTGCACCCAGACCTGGTCGGGGGCCTTGCCGGCAGTGCCGAACATGCGCATCGACAGGTAGCCGGGCATGCCGTGTTTCAAGCCATGTTTAACGCCGTGCAGAATCCAGAACAGGTACAGCGGCAGAGACAGCAGACGATAGCCCAGGCCCGGCGATTTCAGCTTCGCCGCGTCGCTCATGGATAAAAAGGCGCTTCACCGGGCGGGCGGGTTTTGAATCGCTGGTGAATCCACATGTAATGTTCGGGATGGAGGCGCACGAACTTCTCGATCGAAAGATTAATCGCCGTCGCGTCCGCGAGGTCGTCGCCGCTCGGGAAATTTTCAAGCGGTGGATCGATCCTGAGCACATAGCCCGAGCCGTCATCTTTGCGTAGCGGAAAGTAGGGCAGCATAATGGCCCCGGATGCCTCTGCCAGGCGCGAGCTCGCGGTGATGCTGGCGGTGGCAATGCCCATGAAGGGGGCGAACACGTTACGTTCGCGTGCGAAATCCTGATCGGGGGCATACCATGTCGGAATTCCGCTCCTGATTCCCCTGATCAATCCACGGGTATTTTTGCGTGAGATGATATTGACCAGATAGCCGCTGCGCTTGGTAAAAAGGTAGCTGTCGAACAGCGGATTACGCTGGGTCCGGTACATGGCCTGAAACGGTACGGAGAGGGCCAGCAGGCGGCCCCCGATTTCGAGGCTGGTGAAATGACCACTGAGCAGGATGACGCCGCGGCCGGTTTCGAGCGCCGCGTCGAGATGCTCGCGCCCCTCGATTTCGACCATGGGTTTCAGTTTTTCCGGGGGCCACCACCAGCACATCGCCATTTCGATCATTGAGATGCCGATGTTCCGGTAACACTCGGTCTTGATTCGATTTCTCGCGTGCAGGGATTTTTCCGGAAAGCAGCGCTCCAGGTTGATATCGATGACGCGCTGGCGTTTACCCGAGATCAGCAGGAGAAGGCGACCGAGCATGCGCCCGACCATGAGTTCGGCGCGAAATGGCAGCAAGGACACCAGCCGCAGCACCCCCAGGACGCACCACATGGGCCAGAACCTGGGGGAGTAGTAATCGCTGGCTTTGAATAATTCGGAGCTTTGTTCGCCCATCGACTACGGTTGAATCAACGAACGATTGATCGCAAACAAATCATCTTCCTCGAGGATGCCGGCGGCCTGCTTAAGGCGCAGGTTGTTGAGCAGGAAATCGTAGCGCGAGCTGGCGTAATCGCGCTGGGCGCGATAGGTGTCGCGCAGCGATGTCAGGACGTCGACCGAGGTGCGCGTGCCGACCTCGAATCCCGCCTGGGTCGCCTCGAGCGCGATATTGCTCGAATCCAGCGCCTGTTTGAGCGCCTTGACCTGGCTGATGCCGGAAACCACGTCCAGGTAAGCGGTGCGTGATTGTTGCGAAGCCAGGCGGTTCTGCAACAGTGCCGTGTTTTGCGCGGAGCGCAAATCCGCATCGGCCTGCGCCTGCTCGGCGCTGATGCGTCCACCGGTGTAGAGCGGCATCTCGAATTGGATGGCGAGGGTCAGATCATCCTGCCGCGAGTCACCGAGTATACCGTCGTCTTCGACGTCGTTATCCGCGTAACTGGCGACAAAGTCCAGCGTCGGATAGCCACGTCGCGCGCGCTTGTCGCGCTCGAACCGGGCCGCATTGAGCGCCTGCTGCGCCGCGATCAAATCCCGGTTATTCTTGAAAGCGAGCTCTACCCAGGCCTCGGCATTTGCCGGCTCGGGCAATGACATGGGCAGTGTCTCGCCCAGGCGAGCAACATCCCTGATCGAAGTATCGTCGGTAATGAACACCAGCGCCTGGTAAGCGTTTTCAAGGATATTTTCGGCCAGAATCGCCTGCGCCTCGGCGCTATCGAAGGCCGCCTGCGCTTCATGCACGTCGGTAATTGCAATCAATCCCACCTCGAAGCGTTTCTGCGCCTGCTCGAGTTGACGCGCAATCGAGGTGCGTTCGGCGTAGGCGAAATCGACATTGTCGTGCGCCGCGAGGATGTCAAAATAAGTTTCGGCGACGCGCAGAATCAATCCCTGCCTGGCGCCCTGCAGGCGCGCCAGCTCGGCCGCGGTGTTGGCTTCGGCCGAATTTATATTGCCCGTGGTCTCGTTGTCATACAGCGACTGCGTCAGGCTCAGGCTGTAGCCAATGGTTTCATTGTCATTGTCCCCGGTTACCGAGTTGTCGGATTCGCGCAGCGAACCGTTGGCATTCAGAAACACCTGGGGTTTGCGGCCGGAGCGAGCGACCGGCAGAGCCTGGACCGCGGACAGGTAATTGGCTTCGGCTATCTGCAGTTCGGCATCGCGCTCCAGCGCGAGGCCGTAGACGGTAACGAGGTCCTGGGCCTGCAAAGCTTGCGAGCATCCCAACAGGGCCAGTAAAACGATTTTAAATGATAGCTTGTGCATTCGATGCTTCATGTTTTTATCCAGGCGAGGATTATAAAGAAACTGCCAGCCGATTAATACACGGGCATATCGGCGTCAACTTCGCGCGCCCAGGCGTCGACGCCGCCATCGAGGTTGACCAATACATTGCTGTTTTGTTGCTGCATAAACTGGATCACGTGCTGGCTGCGAATGCCGTGATGACAGATCACGACGATTTCCGCGACATCCTGAAAACGCGCCGCGTTTTGCGGGATTTGCGCCATTGGCAGGTTGATGCTGCCGTCGATATGACAGATGTCGAATTCCCAGGGTTCGCGCACGTCGAGCAGCAATGGACTGGCATTCTCGAGATGCGCTGCCAGCTGCGACGCGCTCATCCGACGCATGGTTTAATCGTCTAACCGCCGAGCCGGGGTAAATCGGTTTCGAACAGCGACTGGGTCGTCCACTCGGACTCGCTGACGCGGGTAATCAGTAATGCTTCCATGACCGGTGACTGGCCGACGATAACGAACAGTCGACCGCCAAGCGTCAGCGCCTGTCGCAGGTTATCCGGAACCCTGGCCAGCGAGGCAGTGACCGCAATCACGTCATAGGCCAGGCTGTCGTCCACCTGCGCCAGGCTCATCTCGGCAAGCTCCACGTTATCCAGGCCACATTTAGCCAGGTTAGCGCGGGCAAATTCGATGATATCGCCGTGGCTGTCGATACTGGTAACCCGCTGCGCCAGCTGCGCCAGGCAGGCGGTCAGGTAGCCGCAGCCGCTGCCGACTTCCAGCACGCGGTCATCGGCGCCGATCAGCAGCGCCTGCAGCATGCGGCCCTCGACGGTTGGCGGCAGCATGCGGACGCCGTTAGCGAGCGGGATCTGGCAATCCGCATAGGCCAGGCCCTTGTAAGGAGCGGGCACGAAATCTTCACGGTTGACCGTGTCGAGTACCGACAATACCTGATTGTCGAGCACTTCCCAGGGGCGGATCTGCTGCTCGATCATGTTGAATTTTGCGACTGCTGAATTGGTCATGAAGGCCTGCGCTCTATGGGTTGAAGCGGTTTATTATATATCCCCGGTGGCGGTATTCACCAGTCATTGCATTCATAGTCGTGGGTTATTTCCTCGTCCGGCGCGATATCGCGCAAGGCGATGACACTCAGGTCATCGTAGTAACAGGCGTTGGGCTGCTCGGAGTGATTGATATATTTGAGATCGCAGATAACTTCGATGCCCTGTTGCTCGCTAATCCACAGTACATAGTCGCCGTCCTCGGTGCTGGGTCGACCCTGCAGCCAGCCAATAATCGTGCCACCGCTGATCATGGATTTGGCAAACAGGCCCTGGCCGTGGATATCGCTGTCAGCTACATAGGTATTTTTAATCATCAGGTATTTTGAATTTCGCCCGCGTAGGAGTATTATTTTGAAACTAATAGCGGAATATAACAAAAAATATATGTTTCGTGGAAATGAGGAGCGTGGTTTAAATCTACGCTGAAAAATCCGATGGTTGCTCTTCACGGGGCAGGGTTTAACCGAGAGGAGGGGTACCATCCTGATCATGAAAACGATAATTATAGTAATGCTGGGCCTGGCGGTGGCCGGTTCGGCTCACGCGGGTGGTTACCGGGTTGCGCTGCAAGGGCAAAAAGCCCTTGCCATGGGGCACACGGGAGTCGCGATGAGCGAGAGCTCGGAAGTGGTCTTCTTCAATCCTGGTGCGATGACGCAACTCGAGTCCGATAAGGATTTCACTGGCGGCCTGACTCTGCTTACCGGAGAAACCCTGTATCAGAACAAGCCGACCCTCGTCGAAGAAGAGACCGACAATCCGCTGGGAACACCCATCAACGGTTATTACACGCAAAAAATGTCAGACCAGATGTCCTGGGGGCTGGGTATTTACACGCCCTATGGCAACAAGGTCGAATGGCCGACCGACTGGGCAGGCTCGCACCTGGTCAACTTCATCGAACTGCAGGCCATTTATATACAGCCCACGATCGGTTACCAGGTCAATGATTCCACCAGCATCGGTTTCGGGCCGGCGCTGGTGCTGGGTTCGGTCGAGTTCAATCGCAATCTCAGCACTTCACTGACGGACGCAATTGGAAACCGCTCCAATGTAACGATCAAGGCGGACAACGTCACTGGCTGGGGCTTCAACCTGGGAGTACTGCACCAACTATCGGACAAGACTTCGCTCGGTTTCAGCTATCGCTCGGAAGTGACTATCGAAGCACGGGATGAAGATGCCGATTTCGCCGACGTACCAACGGCGCTGCAATCGACCTTTGCCGATGGCAAATTCGATGCCGACCTGCCGCTGCCGGCGGAACTGACAATCGGCATCGCCTACAAGTACAGCGACGAGATGACCCTTGCATTCGATTTCAATCGCACTTACTGGGACGTCTACGACGAACTGGTAATCAAATTCGACAACGGCATCACCTCGGTTAATCCGCGAAACTACCAGGATGCGAATATATTCCGCTTCGGCCTGCAGTATCGATACAACGACAAGTGGACCCTGCGAGGGGGTATCTATTTTGATGAATCGCCGGTGCCGAACGGTTATTTTGCGCCCGAAACACCGCGCAATGATTCCATCGGCTATACCGCGGGTGCGACCTATCGCTACTCGAAGAACCTCGAGATGGATTTCTCGCTACTGATTCTGACTTTCGACGATGAAGATAATTCCTATGATTTTTACGAGGAAGGCGGATTCACGATTCCGTTCGGCGGAACCTATGATTCCGCGGCCAATTCGATCGGCTTCGGCCTGACCTACAGGTATTAGGTGAAAAGTGATGCAAACTATCATACAGAAGTATTTTTCAGTTCTGGTCGTACTGGCGCTGATCGCAGGCTGCGAAGCCGAGATTTCCGGTAGCCCGGATACTAACGCTGACCCGGGAAGCGCCGATTTCTCGAGGTTTGTTGCTCTTGGTGATTCGCTGACAGCGGGCTACGCGGACGGCGCACTCTACAGGCACGGCCAGAAAAATTCGTACCCGGCGATTCTGGCGCAGCAGTTCGCCCAGGCAGGGGGTGGCGAATTCGATCAGCCCCTGATGGACGAGGGCAAGACCGGCAGCATGACATTAACGACTGTTGATCTGGGCAGGGCTGATCGACTTGTTCTGGCACCCAATCCCTTGCTTGACCCCACCAGGCCGGCGGTACCTTTGACGATAAACCCGACGGATACAACCGCGATTGATGTACGCCTCCAGGGTGCAGGGATGTTCAATAATATGGGCGTTCCCGGGGCCAAGTCTTTTCATGCCCTGGCCCCGGGCTATGGAGAGTTATCGCTTGCGGCGTTCGCGGTGCCGTCGGCAAATCCCTTCTTTGCCAGGTTTGCTAGCGACAATACGGTTCGTATGATCGATGACGCCGTTACGCAAATCCCCAGTTTCTTTGTACTTTGGCTTGGCAATAACGATATCTTGCTTTACGCGGTTGACGGTGCCGATCCCAGCGTAAATGGAGAAAGCATCACCCCTGTTCCCACTTTCACCGGAGCCTACAATGGGATCGTTGCGACTTTAACTGCGGTTTCGCCAAGCACCAAAGGCGTGTTGATTAATATCCCCGATGTCAGTGCGATCCCGTATTTCAACACGGTTCCCTACAATCCGGTCGAACTGGACGCTGTTACCGCGGCGGGAATACAGGGCACATATGACGCAACTTATAATCTCATTATTAGTACCAGTGGATTGAGTCTTGAAGAGAAAGCACAACGCACAATTACCTTTAAGGCCGGTTTAAATCCTGTTGTAATCGAGGACGAATATCTTACGCCACTGGGTGGCGGGATACCAAGCATTCGGCAAGCCACAGCCGCAGATCTGATTGTACTACCCGCATCCACAAAAATCGGTACGGAAGATACTCCCGGGGATGATACAACGGTCTGGGGTGTAAGCTTGGCGCTGGAAGATGCTGATGTGCTTACCGGCGAGTTGGAGA
>CAMYML010000108.1 GCA_947259305.1 uncultured Gammaproteobacteria bacterium
ATACCGACCTTCACGCAAGAGGATTTGGACAAGTATATGAAATGCGGCAGCATGCAGTGCGACATCCCCCAGTCCGGCTCACGGCAGGTTCCGAGATGGAAATGACATTTTTCCGGAGACATGATGCAGAGATCGCACTGCGCGAGGCTGCTGAAACAGGGATAACAGTAGCCCTGGCTGAAACTTTTCCTGGTCAGCCGACCGCAGTGAATGCACTCGATCTGCTGCAGATACTCGATTCTGATATCTCTACCGAGCCAGTCATTTAGCGCCAGCTGCCGACCACCCAGTTCGAGACTATAGCTTACCGGGCTGCTGGCCGCGGTCAGCATCTTGTGCAAGTTACCCTGAAATTTCAATTATCACCTGTCGAGACGAAACACCGATTCGCTGAGCGCGCTCAGGCCGACCTTACGCCAGCGAGGACGCTCATCAATTATGTCATTAGACTCGAGCAGGTTAATGGAAAAAGCATCGGAATAATACTGGTAAACTTCGTCGCTCGGCACGGAGAAAGGTGGGCCCTGCATCTCCGCCTGGTCGTATTCGAGGGTAATCAACAGCATATTACTGGCGGCAGGAATGATCGATAACATGTGGTCGCAGTAGCCCGGCCGATGCTGCTGCTCCATGGCAATCAAAGCGGCGCGGTCGTAAACCAGGCTGCAGGCGCCAAGATCATCGTTGGATAGATCGAAAAAATCGCCCTGTAGCAGGCTGATGTTGCCAGACCTGTAAATTCCGAAACGATCCGTGTCAAAGCGCTCATAATCGAGCCTGTTCCCCTCGAAAAACGCTTCGATGGCAAGCTGCGACAACTCGATACCGATTACCTCGTAGCCCTGTTGCGCGATCCAGACGATATCGTGCGCTTTACCACAAAGCGGTAAAAAGACGCAAGCGCCTCTGGGCAGTGAAAACTGCGGCAGATATTGGCGCAAATGCTGGTTAACCGTGGGCTCGTGAAAACCAATACGATTTTCCTTCCAGCGATCTAACCAGTGCTGATTATCGACCATACCAATAGCTAAAGATGGAATGGAAACATTGCCCGTTAGAGGCGAACCTTGACACAGTTGCGACCATTCTTCTTGGCAACAAACAAAGCCATATCGGCTCGTTTGACCATCGAACCATAGTCGCCAGTATCATCGGTAATCGCCGCTACGCCAATACTCAGGGTGGCGCTCTTTTCGCCGTATGCGGTTTTATATCGAGCATTGGCGACAAACTGGCGGATCATTTCGGCGAATTTTTCCGCCGCATTCATATCGATCTTGGGCATCAGGACACTCAGGCCATTTTGGCCATAACGTCCGAGGATATCCTTTTCCTTGTCGACCTTGGTAAATATGAATTTGACGATGGCCGCAAAAACCTTGTAAGCGACCTGGTCGCCATCCTGTTCGCGCAACTTGGAGAGGCCATCAACCTCGATTATCAGGATCGACAGGGGCTCGCCTTCTACCGCGGCGGTGCGATATCGATCAACCGCAATTTTGTCGGCATTTTCGCGGCTCATCAGGGTTATGGTTTTCTTTGCCGACTCCTCTTCCTTTTTGAGGGTGTTCATTACATCTTTCGGCACCAGGGTCTGATCGGGTTCGGCAAAACTGTGATCGGTAACCTCCATGTCCTTGCTTTCCGAGGAAGACAGGGTCGTAGTCGATGTGACATCCTCGGATTTCTTGGGCCGAATTACCGGATCGGGGACCGTCTGGTCGAGAACCATCGCCGAACCGCGGGTAGAACGCTTGAAAATCAACATCGCCTGCGCGGCAATACTGACGCTGGCAATCATATCAAGATCGTCAAACGGCGTTGAATCGCGGCGCAGACTGATCACGCCCATCAACCTGGAATCATTGAAAACCGGCACGTCGAGACGGTAAGAAGTAAATCTTTGCTTTTCCATACCGAGAAAGCCCTTCACGGTCTCGTGTTCCGCGCTAGTCGTCGCCTGGCGGGTCTGGGTCAACTTACCCAGCAAGTCTTCCGACCAGAAGGTCTTTTCATCGTTCTCGAACAGTTCACCTTCGACTTTATCCGCCACCGGTTTGGGGCCCTGGCCTTCCAGCGATGTCAGAATATAGGAATCGAATTCGATTACCGGCTCCAGGTGTTTTTTCAGCAGCGCAATCAATTCCTTGAAATCGAGAATGCCGCTCAAGGCCATGTCCAGATCGATCAGCGTAAAAGCCCATAACTCCTGTCGATTGGTCATGCTCTTGTTGATTTCGGTTTCCAGAAACAGCATGCGCCTGGCGCGTTCGGTCAGGTAACCAATGTAGCCACCCAGCAATACGGCGGCGCCCAGTAAGACCGCAACCAGGGATATCCAGAATCCCGATATGTCGGTCGCGTACATGGCCACAATAAAAACAATCGCCAGTAGCGCATTAATCGAGAAGGTGATAACCAGGCGCACCGATTTCAGACTGCCCAGCCAAATCGCAAGCAGGATGAACTCTATGGCATGGTAGGCGCTATATTTTTGCAGGAATACCGCAGCGATTACGGTGACCAGGGCGAGTACACCGTTCCCGATCAGGCGCAGATTGTGATAGTAGAGCTCGGGCGAGAACCTGCTTAGCAGAAGATTAGCAAATGCCGCTACGGCCGCCAGGATGTATCCATACATCGGTATCGCGACCTCGTGACCAAAAGCGCGCGATTCCAGGTAGGCATAGGCAATACAAAGCAATAGCAGGGCGCCAAAAGCGAACGCGCTCGAGCTTCGGCCTCGTGTCTCCTGCATGTCCCGATACCTGGTTTCGGTTTCTGCATTCTGGAACTGAAGTCGAAATGATTTTTTATACCTGTTGATCAGGTCTTGCGACACTCTTGTAACCTTTTTTGTATAGCCATCATCTACATCCTGATTCTAATATTCGAAATTCAGAAGCGTGATCCTGAGGCTCATGTCTTTCTTGTTTCGGACTATGTATAGACTAAATTTCATTCCCCGGGTTGCAGCGGCTTCCTTTTACCCCTCAGAGCTTGCCCTTTTGATGTCATGGAATTTTTACAAATATTAAGCAACCGGTTACTGATTATAGCGTATTTTCATAATTTTCAAAGGCTTATGTGACCTTGTTCATTTTTTACTTAAGTAGGATTTTGTCCTCGAAATTTTACCCCCACGCGTCGTGAGCGAGTGACTATACTCATTTCCAACAAATACCCCGATAACCGAAGGACCAGTCATGAAAGTCACACCTTATCTGAAGATTCTCGCCGAAAAAGGCGGGTCCGACCTTTATTTTTCGACTGGGGCACCACCGAGCGCCAAGTTTAACGGCGTGCTCAAACCGCTCGGTAAAGATCCCGCCCCTCTCGGCTGGGTCGATTCACTGGCGCAGGAAATCATGAATGACAAGCAAAAGGCCGAGTTCAGGGAAAAACCGGAAATGAACCTGGCAATCTCGCTGTCGGAAGTCGGTCGTTTTCGCGTCAACATATTCAAACAGCGCAACGAAGTGGCGATGGTCATCCGCAACATCGTCACCGAAATTCCCAACAAGGATGACCTCGGTTTACCCGAGGTCCTGTCCAAGGTGATCATGGCCAAACGCGGCCTGATCCTGTTTGTCGGCGGCACCGGATCCGGTAAGTCGACTTCGCTCGCGGCATTGATCGATTACCGCAACACCAATTCCCACGGACATATCATCACCATCGAAGACCCGGTCGAATATATCCATCCGCACAAAGGCTGCATCATCAATCAGCGCGAGGTCGGCATGGACACCGATTCATTCGAGGATGCCCTGAAGAACACGCTGAGACAGGCGCCGGATGTCATCCTGATCGGCGAGATCAGAGATCGCGAAACCATGGAACATGCTCTGGCTTTTGCCGAAACCGGACATCTGGCGATCTCGACCCTGCATGCCAATAATGCCAACCAGGCGCTGGATCGCATTATCAATTTCTTTCCGGAAGAACGCCGCAATCAGCTATTGAGCGACCTTTCAACCAATCTGCAGGCCTTCGTCTCGCAAAGACTGATTCCGACCGTGGACAGTAAACGCTGTGCCGCAATCGAAATTCTGTTAAATTCGGGGCGCGTCGCAGACTTGATCAAACAGGGTGCCGTGGCCGAAATCAAGGAGACCATGGAAAAATCGGAAGCCATGGGGATGCGGACTTTCGATTCGGCGCTGTATCATCTGTATATTGATGGCAAAATAAGCCTCGAGGAAGCGCTCAAGAATGCCGATGCCGAGAACAATCTGCGTTTGCGTATCGAGCTGGGAGAGAAAGGTTCCGGTGCGGCCAGTGCTTCCGATGAATCGTTTGGTGGATTGAGCCTGGTCGAAGAACCGGAGGAGGAAGAAGATGAAGCAGACCCAGCCGAGGGCCTGGTCGAGGTGAAAACTCCTGACGGAGGCTAGCCGAAACCCGACAGTACAATGATCCAGCTATTACTCCAGCAGCACTATGTGCTGTTTGTCACTATTACCTTCGCGCTGATTTTTTCGCTCACCTTCCACGAATACGGTCATGCCAGGGTGGCATCACTGATCGGTGACGATACCGCCGAACGCGCCGGACGACTAACGCTTAATCCCCTGCCTCACATCGATCCACTGGGTTTGCTAATGCTGTTGCTGATCGGTATCGGTTACGCCAAGCCAGTGCCGGCCGACCCACGAAAATTTAATACCCGCTGGGGCACGCTGATGGTGGCGGCTGCCGGGCCCGGGATGAACCTGCTACTGGCCGTGGTTACGATCAACCTTTACGTGGTTGGTTATAAACTGGGCTTTCCATTATTCAAGACCCCCGAGGCCTATGAGTTCTTCAGGACCCTGGGGCTGATCAACATGTTACTGATGCTGTTCAATTTACTGCCCATCGGCCCTCTCGACGGCAGTTACATCCTGCCTTACGTATTACCCCGGAAAGTAGCGCTTCAATACCTGCAATTCAATCAGCGTTACGGCGCCTATGCCCTGCTGATCCTGATTGCGCTGAATTTCCTCGGGGTGCCGGTATTTCAAACATTGTGGCGTATGGGCCAGGCGATGCTGAACCTGGTTATCTTTTTGTAAACCTGACAGATGTCTGACAGTCTCGAACCGTACAACTCCATTGAAATCGAGCGAACGCTGCAACTGAAACAGGCTCAATGGAAGGCTCTGGGCTTGACCAGTTCCATCGAAATGCCGGGCTGCGCTTCAGATTTCGGTTTGCGCAATTCGAGCAGATTGGCATTGGGGTCTGGATCGAACACACGTTTAACCAGAATCGAATGCGATTCATTCACGCGCTGTAACTTTCCGACGATACACAGAAACGGTTGCTGATCGACCTGTCGATAAAAGCGGGTGTATACCTGGGGGGTAAAGGCGAGATTGATGAAGCCGGTTTCATCTTCGAGCGTAACAAAAACCATGCCCTTCGCCGTCCCCGGCGATTGTTTAACCAGCACCATGCCGAAGGTGAATACGTCGGCATCGGCGGGCTGCTCGATCAACTGGCTGGCCGGGATAAACTTTTCAAGCGCAACGGGATATGGCCATTGCTCCTGCCTGATGACGGCTGCCGGGTGTTTTTTCAGGCTGGTCCTGAAGGCGTGGAAGTCTTTCTGGATCGACTCCAGCCTGGTCTCTTTTCTCCAGTCAATGCCATCATCTGGTTTATCGAGCAACGGCTTATAAGGCGCGGCCTCTGCCTGCCACAGCGCATCGGAACGGGAATCACCATAAGCGCTGAATAAATCGGACGCCGCCAGCGCAGTAATTTCATTCCTGGCCAGTTCACAGTCACGGGTGAAATGCTCGAAGCTGTTCCAGCCGCCCGAGCGATTGCGCTGTTCAATTATCTTTGCCACGCTAGCCTCGGCCAGGCCATTGACCAGGCGGAAACCCAGGCGAATCGCGTACTGCTTCCGCGGCGACGGCTTTTCAAGCTGGTGATCCCAGTTCGAACGGTTCAACGAGATCGGCAACAGGTCGATACCTTCACGCTTTGCCGCCTGTAACAAGGCATGCGGCGAATAAAACCCCATCGGTTGCGAATTCAGGACCGAGATAAAAAAAGCCGCCGGGTAATGGCACTTCAGGTAACAGGAAGCATAGGCAATCAGCGAAAAAGAAACCGCATGCGATTCGGGAAAACCATACTCGGCAAAACCCTTCATCTGCCCGAGAATCTGTTCGGCAAATTCCGGCTTGACGCCATTGTCCTGCATTCCCTTTTCAAGTTTGACCAGCAGTGGATTCAGGTCACGGTTAAAATCCTTGATCCCCCAGGAACCGATCTTCTTGCGCAACTCATTGGCTTCGCCCGCGCTGAAATTACCCACCGCGATCGCAATACGCATTGCCTGCTCCTGAAAGATTGCTATCCCGAGGGTGCGTTCCAGTATCGGCCGTAAACGCTCATCGGGATAGGTCACCGGTTCCAGGCCTTCACGCCGCGCGAGGAAGGGATGGATTACCTTCCCCTGGATTGGACCGGGTCGGATGATTGCAACCTCGATCACCAGGTCATAAAAGCAGGCGGGCTTGAGCCGCGGCAACATCGACATTTGCGCGCGTGATTCGATCTGGAAAGTGCCGACGGTATCGGCTTTTTGTATCATCGCATAGGTAGGCTGATCGTCATCCGGGATCGAATCCAGCCGCAGACGCTGGCCATAATAATGCTGTACGTAGTCGAAACATTTTCTGATCGCTGACAGCATGCCGAGACTCAGAATGTCGATCTTGAAAAATCCGAGTGCTTCGATATCTTCCTTGCTCCACTGGATCACGCTACGGCCTTCCATCGTCGCCGGCTCTTGCGGCAGCAGGCAGTTCAACGGCTTGTCGGCAAGCATGAAACCGCCGGAATGAATTCCGAGATGACGCGGAAACCCGTGCAACTTTTCGCTCAGCTGCATCCACAGCTGCCAGCTGATTTTGCGGGCCTGCGGGTTTTGCCGCTCGTAATCGTTTTTCAGCGCCATGACAATGTTCTCGGTACCGGCGCCGCGAAAGTAGCGACTCGATGCGATCTTTGACATCTGCCGCAGCAGGCTGTCATCGGCGCCGAGCGCCTTGCCGACCGCGCGCAGGGCACCCTTGCCCCTGAAGGTGATCACATTGGCCACCATCGCGGCCCGTTCGCGACCGTAACGCCGGTAAATATACTGGATCACTTCTTCACGCCGTTCGTGTTCGAAATCGACATCGATATCGGGTGGATCGCCACGCTCCATGCTGACGAAACGCTCGAACAACAGCTCGAACTGAGCGGGATTAACCGAAGTTATGCCGAGCACGAAGCAGACGCTGGAGTTTGCCGCAGAGCCCCTGCCCTGGCACAGGATTTGCTGCTCTCGCGCCCAGCTGACGATATCCCAGACGGTCAGGAAATAGTCGGCAAAATCGAGCTTGTCGATCAAAACCAGCTCATGCTCGAGTTGCCGCAGAATTTTATCGGGTGGCTGATGATTAAATTTGTCCTGTACCCCCTGCGTCACCAGAAATTTCAGATAGGATTGCGCATCATGCCCGGCCGGAATCATTTCCCTGGGGTAGTGATACCCCAGCTGCGCCAGGCTGAATTCGCATGACTGGTTTAACTCTCGGGACAGGCCCAGGGCCTGATGGCATCCCGGGATCGGCGCGAACAGGCGGCGTAATTCATCGGCCCGATGCAAACAGCGCTCGGCATTTGGAAAAAAATGCTCGCGGCATGAATCGAACACCTGGTTACTCCGAATCGCCTGCAGCAGGTCGCTGATGCATTTTTGCTGGCGGTTATGGAAAAACGCGTCCTGGCTCAGAATATAATCGAGTCCCTGCTGGCGGGCCTGTTGCAGCGTAGTATTTATCCAGCGGTCTTCCGCGGGATGCAGGTGCCGGCTGATAGCAAGAAAATATCGCTTGTCGAACAACTGTTTCAGCTCGGCATGCCGGTCAATGCCCTGGTGAGAGCGAATCACGCCGCGCATGGGCTGAATTGCAACGATGCCATCGACATCGCTGTTCAACAGGTGTTCAAGCGGAACATTGGCGTAATCCTTGCCTTGTCGATGTGCAAAGCTCAGCAGGCAATTGAGGTTGGTGTAACCCTGCATGTTTTGCGCTACCAGCACCAGCGTGTCCTGCAGCAACAGCGGTAAGTCATGATCTCGCAGCAGGTGAATTTCAGCCCCGTAGTTTAATTTCAGGCCGCGGTGTTGCTGCTGTTGTTGCAGATAATCGAGTTCACGATAGCAGCGCGCGAGTCCATACGCGCCATCGAAATCATTGATGCAAAGCGACTGATACTCGAGCCGGTTGGCGCGCTCGATTAAATCCCGCGGATGAGATGCCCCGTGCAGAAAGCTGAAGTTGGTCTTGCAGAGCCATTCATTGAAATTGCTGAACATGACATGGATTCATCAACAAAATTCACCCTGCTTGAACCACGATCCATCCCCGGTTCGATAAGCCCAGCTTGTTCTACCATTGCGATCTTTCAGGATGAAATAATCGCGGATCGATTGCAGTGCATCTTCTCCCAACCACCACTGGTTCGAATTTCGTTCGAGAAATATTTTCTGCAGTCGACTGGGGGTTTCAATTGGCTGCGCGCTTTGATAGTAGAACAGTGGTTTGTTGGTTGCACTAGAAGACCAGGCATGATGATCAAAATCCGTAACCGGGGATTCGCCGACGGCAACCGCACTAAAAGACTGTTCGGGAAAAAAGCTGGCGTCTGACTGGTAACTTTCGAAGGCCAACGGCAGCTTGTTCTGTAACGCCATGATGCGTTGATAATCGATCTCGTCGAAATCCCGCGCAAACAAATCCCACAGCATCGGCGCCAGCACGAGATGTTCACAAACTTCTATCCGCCAACAGATGAACGGCATGCTCTCGGGCAAATCGAGATCGGTGTCACGCGCCTGCAGTTTACGCATCATGTCTTCATACAGGTATCTGGCCTGATACAGCGCGGTATCGAAGCCGGGCCGATCACGATGCAACGAGTAAGGATGGCGAAAAGACAGTTCGACCATTATTTTCTGATGGTTGAACAGGGTTATCTCCCACAGCATGCGGTTGATATGCTGGCCATCGTCGCGCTTGAATTGATCGCATAAGCCTTGCATATCCTCGCGCAACAATAGCTCGATATAAGACCACTGGTTAACCGGATACTCGAGGTCGCGCTCTACCGCGGGCAAGCGTTCCTGCCTCAGGGTGATCCAGGGGAAAAGCTGTAACTCACGCGAATCGGTAAAACTCCATTGCCAGATCAACCCGAGCCACTTGCCGAAGCGGCGCCTGATCGAATTGGCGTCAGCCGCCTTCATTTCATGCGGCGAGGTAACGCCGATGCGCTGAATAAAACGCCGCATCCGAGCCTGCTGCGCGCTAAAGGCATCGGCGCGAAACCCCACGGCATTAGTTGCGCTCAAATGTTCCCCCAGCTGCGCCTGTGCACTGAACCAGCACTCCCAGTCCAGCGTTTTGTAAATGTTTTGATTGAGTCGACCCTGCAGCAGGTATAAACCTTGCGCCTGGTGTTTTAACTGGTAGTCCAGGTACCACAGGCATTGCCATGGATGCTCGCCGAACACGGCGACATAGTCTTCGCCAGAATGGTATTGCAACGATGAATCGAACAGCTCGGTCAGCTTACAGCGCAGTTTTTTTTTCTGATTGAGCCAGAAGGATTTGCAATCAGCGAGCCGGGATATAACGATGGTCTCGCTCCAGCGAATCGCCGTCGGCGACAGCGCGAAGGGATTGGCCGGAGTCGAACTATAGATCGCCGCATAGGCCGGGAACTCGTCGCGACCGCGCAGTTCGGCCAGGTCGATGACCCTGGTTTTGATTTCAGTTGTAACGGCCATGCTCTTCGGCCACGGCATGATAGGGCAGCGTAATCCTGCCGCTAGTCGGCCCCTTGATAAGCTGTAGTGAAAACGCCCGCTTACCGCTTTGCCAGGTATTGATCCGCAGGCTGGCGTAAGGGTTGCCGTTTTTCTGGCTGAGGAAGAAATGCCGGATCAGAAATACGATCTGATCCTGTTTGCGCGCCTGCTGGCTGACGAAAGCCATATCGCCGTCACTGAACCGACGCGGCGCATCGATGATGATCCGCCTGAAAGTATCTTCGAGAAAAACAGGCCTTAACTCCTTGACCGGGTTTTCCGAGCAGATGAAAAACAGGCGCTGCATATCGACGCCATGACTGATCCAGCTGGAAGCAAACACGCCAAGGCCATGGTGATGGTAAATCCACAGGCTCAGGGGGATCTGGTGCTTGAGCAACTGCAACGGAATCAGGCGACCATTCAGCCCGGGGGGTATGCCCCATTCGACCAGATCGCCGGGTTTGATCTGCTTGAAACATTCGTCCAGCGCCGCGATACCCGAATGCAGTTCCTGCGGCTGGTTTTGCAGCTGTTGCTTGAGCGAACGCGCGGATTGCAACTGTTGCTGCAGCGAGGTTTCGGTAAATTGCGCAGGGAGTGAGGCCATAATAGCGAGATCTGCCTAAAGTTTACGGATGATGCCGACCAGCTTGCCGAGAATTTCGAGCTGCTCGGCGGGCACTGTGCGAATATCATGTTCCGGGTTTGACGGCAGCAGGCATGCCTGATCTCCCTGCAGTTCGACGCGCTTGAGGGTAATTTCTCCATCGATACGCAATGCCAGGATATCCGCCTTGTTGCCCTCCTGCTGACGCTTGATCATCGCAATATCGCCTTCGGCGATCGAATCGCCCGACATACTGTCGCCAATGATGCGGATAGCCAGAATATCGCCGCCGCCAAAAAAGTCATGCGTGACTGAAAACGATTCACGGGTTTCATCAAACACGGGCAGCGGGGCGCCGGCGGGAATTTGCGCGACCAGGTCGAAAGTCTCACCGCTGTGCTGCATTTCATCGGTCAGCCCATCATCAGTAAGCAAGTAATCCGAGACGCGTTGCGAGCGCTGCCGGATATAACCCTTTTTTTCCAGCGCCTTCAGGTGAAAGCGGGCCGTGGTATGTTGGAACCCGAAACGGCTGGCGATATCGCGCAACGACGGAAACGGATGACCCTGCCGTGTAACCTGGCGGGTATAATCGTAAACTGCCT
>CAMYML010000109.1 GCA_947259305.1 uncultured Gammaproteobacteria bacterium
ATCCCGGATAGCGCCTACGGCGCTTCCGGGATGACCTGTGAGCGCAAGCATGCGCTCACAGGTCAGTTGTTCTGGATAACGATATTCGGGAACGCCGCCGAATGGTCGCGCGCCTTGGTGGCGAGCTTGGCTGCAGTTTTACGCGCGATGTCGCGATAAATCGAACTGATCTGGCTGTCCTGCATCGCCGCCACCGTGGGATTACCGCTGTCGGCCTGTTCGCGAATACGGATATCGAGTGGCAGCGAGCCTAGTAAATCGACGCCGTGTTCCTCCGACATGCGTGCCCCGCCGCCTTCGCCAAAGATATGCTCGCTATGACCACACTGGCTGCAGATATGAATACTCATGTTCTCGATAATACCGAGCACCGGCACTTCGACCTTTTCGAACATCTTCAAGCCCTTGCGCGCATCCAGCAGGGCGATATCCTGCGGCGTGGTCACTATGACCGCACCACTGACGGGAATACGCTGCGCAAGGGTCAACTGGGTGTCCCCGGTGCCCGGTGGCAAGTCGATGATCAGGTAATCGATGTCGCTCCAGCGGGTATCGTTAAGCAACTGCTCCAGCGCCTGGGTTACCATCGGTCCACGCCAGATCATCGGTGTGTCTTCTTCGACCAGGTAGCCGATAGACATCGACTGAACGCCGTGGCCGATCATCGGCTCGAGGCTCTTACCATCGGTAGATTCGGGCTGCCCCTGGCAACCGAGCATGCGCGGAATGCTGGGTCCGTAGATATCGGCGTCGAGAATTCCGACCTTGGCACCCTCGGCCTGCAGCGCCAGCGCGAGATTGACGGCCGTGGTGGACTTGCCCACGCCACCCTTGCCGGAGGCGACCGCGATAATATTCTTGATACCTTCCAGCGGTTTCAGGTTTTGCTGGACCGCGTGCGACTTTATCTGGCTGCTAACCCTGACGTCGACTTCCCCGATCCCTTCGAGACCGGCAAGCGAGGTTTTGATTTCCTGTTTCAACTGCTCGAAGTAACCGGCTGCCGGATAGCCCAGCTGGATTTCGACTTTCCAGTTATCACCATCCTGCTCGATCGACTTTACCGCCTTGCTCGCGACCAGGTCGGTTTCCATATTGGGATCTTGAATTTCACCCAGTTTCGTTTCTATCTGTGATTTATCTATCGACATCGTTATGCAATCGGTTCGGGCTCTCGCCGGGAGCGCGCATTTTACCCGAGCCAGAGGTTAAATATCACTTAGTTTTTGTGTGAATGTTCTATACAGGGTCTGGTCCAGACCCTAAAATGACCTGCTTTTAGCAGCCAAGCCCGTCCCATGAGTGCCAAACCCCGTCAAATTGTCGTTACCAGCGCGCTGCCTTACGCCAATGGCCCGATCCATATCGGCCATATGCTCGAGTACGTGCAAACCGACATCTGGGCGCGCTTTCAAAAACTGCGCGGCCACGAGTGTATCTACGTCTGCGCCGATGACGCACATGGCACGCCGATCATGCTGCGCGCGCAGGCCGAGGGCGTCACCCCGGAGGAACTGATCGAGCGTATGCACAAGGAGCACCTGCAGGACTTTACCGACTTCGGGGTCGCTTTCGATAACTACTACAGCACGCATTCGGAAGAAAACCGCTTCTTTGCCGAATACATTTATACCCAGCTGCGCGAAGCTGGGCATATTCGCAGGCGCGTGATTTCACAGGCCTATGATCCGAAGGCGGAAATGTTCCTGCCGGATCGCTTCATCAAGGGCGATTGCCCCAACTGCGGCGCCGGCGGTCAGTACGGCGACAATTGTGAAAACTGCGGCGCCACCTACGCCTCCACCGATCTGAAAAACCCGGTATCGGTCGTCAGTGGCGAAACGCCGATCGAAAAGGATTCCGAGCAGTATTTTTTCAAGCTGGAAGACTTCGAAGACATGCTCAAAGCCTGGTTCGCCGCGGGCCATGTGCAAACCGAAATCGCCAACAAAATGAACGAGTGGCTCGACGAAGGCCTGCTGGACTGGGACATTTCGCGCAACGCCCCCTACTGGGGTTTCGAAATTCCGGACGCGCCGGGCAAGTACTTTTACGTCTGGCTGGACGCGCCGATCGGTTACATGGCCAGCTTCAAGAACTGGTGCGAAGCCAGCGGCCACGATTTCGACCATTACTGGAACAGGGACAGCGAGACCGAACTCATTCAATTCGTCGGCAAGGATATCGCGCGTTTCCATACCATGTTCTGGCCGGCGATGCTGCACGGCGCCGGCTTCCGCAAACCGAGCGCGGTTCACTGCCACGGCTTTCTCACCGTCGACGGACAAAAGATGTCGAAGTCGCGCGGCACCTTTGTCATGGCGCGCACCTATCTCGAACACCTGAATCCCGAGTACCTGCGTTATTATTTCGCCGCCAAACTCGGCCCCGGGATCGACGACATCGATCTGAATCTCGAGGATTTCACCGCGCGGGTCAATTCCGACCTGGTCGGCAAGCTGGTCAACATCGCCAGCCGCTGCGCCGGCTTCATCAACAAGCGTTTCGCTGGCAAGCTCGCGGCAAAACTTTCCACCGAGGCACTCAGCAACCAGTACCTCGAGGCCGCCGACGGCATCGCGAACTACTATGAAAATCGCGAGTTCGGCAAGGCCATGCGCGACATCATGGCGCTCGCGGACAAGGCCAACCAGTACATCGATGAAATGCAGCCATGGGTGACGATCAAGGATGAAGCTCGTCAGCACGAAGTGCAGGATGTCTGCAGTATCGGCCTGAACTGTTTTCGTCAGCTGATCATTCTGTTGAAACCGGTGTTGCCGAAACTGGCGGCGCAGGCCGAGGCATTCCTCAATGTCGAGGATTTGCAATGGGCCGACCTCGGCAACAACCTGCTCGACCACTCGATCAACCGTTTCCAGCCCCTGATGACCCGCATCGAGCCGGTATTTGTCGAGCGCATGATCGAGGCTACAAAAGAAGACCTCGCCGCCGAGCAGAAAATTCAGCAGGGCGCGAGCGACTCGTCGATCGAAGCGATTGCGCCCGAGATCAACTATGACGACTTTGCCAAACTCGATTTTCGCATCGCCCGGATCGTCGCCGCCCAGCGCGTCGAGAAATCCGACAAACTGCTGCAGCTGACGCTCGATATCGGCGGCGAGACCCGCAACGTCTTCGCTGGCATCGCGGGCGCTTACCAGCCGGAAGACCTGGAAGGCAAACTCACCGTCATGGTGGCCAACCTGGCGCCGCGAAAAATGCGCTTTGGCGTATCCGAGGGCATGGTGCTGGCGGCGGGCAGCGGCGACACCGAGCTCTATATTCTCAATCCGGATTCGGGCGCCAAACCGGGAATGCGAGTCAGCTAACTTGTTTTTCCGATTACTGCTAACAAGCCTGTTACTGGCGAGCATTACAGGCTCGCCCGCCGTTGCGCTGGATTCCAAGAAAATTTACCAGATCAACGAGGACCGCGTTTTTCAGATCCGCGTGCTCAATCGTGAAACCGGCAAGAAATCCAGCATCGGCTCGGGCTTCATCGTCGGCGACGGCAAGCAGATCGCGACCAACTATCATGTCATCGGCCAGGTTATCCTCGAACCCGACGTATTTTATATTTCCTACCTCGGCAAAGACGGGCAGGAAGGTGAACTCAGGCTGCTCGGACTCGACGTCGCGCGCGATCTGGCCCTGCTCGGCGCTGACGAACCGGTCGGCGAGCCGATCAAAATGAGCCCGCTGCCGTCGCGCGGCGCGCCGATCTTCGCGATGGGTAATCCACTTGACCTGGGACTTAGTATCGCGGTCGGCACCAACGGCGGCATTCTGAATCAAACCGACGACAGTCGCATACTCTTCTCGGGCAGCCTAAATCCGGGCATGAGCGGCGGCCCGACCTTTAACGACCAGGGGGAGGCCATCGGCATCAACGTTGCCACCGCACGCAACGATATCAGTTTCATCGTGCCTTCGCGTTTCCTGACCGACCTGATCGAACAATCCGCCGCGGGCGAATTCGAAACTGGAGACGACCTCAAACTGGAGGTAGCGCGCCAGGTGCTGGCCTATGAAAACAACTACATCGAACAACTGCTCGCCAGTGAATGGCCGGAACTCGATCTGCGTCAGTTCAGCTTGCCTGGCGTGATTTCACCGACCGTGCGCTGTTGGGATAACAGCGCCAAACTCAGCGCCATTGCACGCTACAAGCGTTACCAGATACGCTGCGCCAACAAGAACCACGTTTATCTCGATGAAGACAACAAGTTCGTCGGCGATCTGATTTATGAATACTTCTGGCTCGAATCCGAAGAGCTGAACGCAATCCAGTTTTACAACCTGTATGAAAACCTTAACAAGGATCAGATCGACTCTAAACTGGACCGCGACATCGTCAGCAATTTCAACTGTGAAACCTGGTTTGTCGAGGTATCGGGCCAGGAACTAAAAGCCAATCTTTGCCGGCGGGAGTATGTCGAATACAAAGGCATGAGTGACGTCCTGTTTACCGCCGCGCTAACGGGTCATAAAAACAAGGGCTTCTTTATCACGTTGATCATGACCGGGGTCGAATACGCGTCGACCCTGCCGCTGATTCAAAAGTTTCTGGAGCATACCGAATGGCGGCCCTGATGCTCGAGATCAGCACGCGCGGCCTGCATCGATACCAGTCGATCGAGCGCGAAGTCACGACCATCGGGCGCGCCCTGGACAACGATATAATCCTCTCCGATCCAACGGTGGCGCCCCACCATTTAAAGATTATTCGCTATGGCGATGATTCGGTGGAAATCGTCAACCTGACTGAAGTCAATCCGACGCGCATCGGCGGTCATCAACGGGCGTCACTGGTAACCGAAGCGTTGCCCGTCAGTCTCGAAATCGGTCGCGTGCAGGCGCAACTGTTGCCGCAAAGCTTCGCCGTTGCGGCAACCCGACCGCTTGCCGGTGGCGGTCGCCGTGGCCACCTGTTCGGGCATGCCTCCTGGGCGGTGATCCTGGTGTTGGCCTGCCTGATCGCAGGGGGGCTCGAGTTTTACCTCAATTCCTACAACAGCTTCAAATGGAGCGATTTGCTCAAGTACGTCCTGCGCGAGACCGTGTTGACGATCGGCGCTTTCGTGCTGGCGCTGACGATACTCGAACGACTGCTGGTAAATCGCTGGGAAATCAGGCAGCTGGTCACATCGATAGCGCTGATATACCTGCTTTACTATTGTTCGGCGTATTTCGTCGACGCGATGGATTATCTGTTCTCAGCGAGCTGGCCGTCGACCCTGTTCCGTTTCGGCTGGTACCTGGGGCTCATTCCCTGCGCGATTGCGCTTTACCTGATCCATATATCGCACCTTAAAAGAAGCAGGAGCATTATTCTCGCCGTTCTGATTGCGAGCCCGATCGCGGTGCCTTCTATTCTGCAGAGCCCGGAGCTAAGGACGCTGCTTGACGATTTCAGCTCGGCGGCCCGCTACCACAACAGCCTCAGCTCGATGGATCTGCATCTCAAGCCGAAGGTCAGCATCGAGACTTTCATCCAACAGGCGCAAAATCTCGGCCCGGGCGCCTACGCCGACTGACGCACTCCCCGCTGCGCCCCTGATCTATTCGAAGTTTCAATAAAGACCTCTGGTAAATCCTGTGTTTTTAACCGGGGTCAGGCCTTATAATCGCGCCCATGTCGGAATATTTGTTACTTTTTATTGGCACCGTGTTCGTCAACAACATCGTGTTGGCGAAGTTTCTCGGCTTATGCCCTTTTATGGGCGTATCGCGCAAGGTCGAAACCGCGATTGGAATGAGCGCGGCGACCACCTTCGTGCTAACCCTGTCGGCGGTGCTGAGCTACCTGATCAACAGCTGGATACTGGCGCCGCTCGAACTCGAGTATCTGCGCACCATCGCCTTTATCATCGCGATCGCGGCGGTGGTCAATTTCACCGAAATGGTAGTGCATAAAACCAGCCCGCTACTGTATAACGTGCTCGGAATTTTCTTACCGCTGATCACCACCAACTGCGCCGTGCTCGGGGTCGCCTTGATCAACGTGCAGGAGCAGAACAGCTTCTTCGAATCGCTGATTTACGGATTCGGCGCTGCGCTCGGTTTTTCGCTGGTTTTGATACTGTTCGCCGCGATGCGCGAACGCATCAACGTCGCCGACGTGCCGGCGCCATTCAGGGGATCGGCGATCGGCCTGGTCACCGCGGGACTGATGTCGCTGGCGTTCATGGGCCTCGGCGGACTGGTCAAGGTTTAAAGAGTGCTACTCGCGATCGTTACCATCAGCCTGATGGCTGGATTATTTGGCCTGATACTCGGTTACGCCTCGATCCGTTTCAAGGTCGAGGGCAACCCGGTGGTGGATCAAATCGATGCCCTGCTACCGCAAACCCAGTGCGGTCAGTGTACCTATGCGGGTTGCCGCCCCTACGCCGAGGCCATCGCCAACGGCGAAGCCCCGATCAATCAATGCCCGCCCGGAGGCCAGGCGACTATCGTTGCGCTCGCCGACCTGCTCGATACCGAGGTGCTTAAGCTCAACGCCGAGCATGGCGAACATCTCGACGTCCCCCTGGTGGCGGTAATCGACGAACAAACCTGTATCGGTTGCACGCTTTGCATTCAGGCCTGCCCGGTGGATGCGATTCTCGGCGCCGCCAAACATATGCACACGGTCATTGCCGACGAATGCACCGGTTGCAAGCTGTGCCTGCCGCCCTGCCCGGTCGACTGCATCGACATGGTGCCCGAGCGACTAACCATCGACGACTGGAAATGGTCGAACCCGCTCGACCAGCTGGAGCTGGCACAGGATGGCTAAACTTTTTCACTTTCACGGGGGGCTGCATCTAGACGGCCACAAAACCGAGTCGCTGACACAGGAACTGCGACAGGCTAGCCTGCCCGCACAATTAATCCTGCCGCTGAGACAACATATCGGCGAATACAACAAACCACTGGTCGATGTCGGAAATCGAGTATTGAAGGGCGATGTCATCGCCACTAATTCATCGCTGATCTGCGCCGCGGTGCATGCCCCGACCTCCGGCATCGTCAGCGCCATCGGCAACTACCCGGTGCCACATCCGTCGGGGCAACCGGATCGTTGCATCGTCATCGATGTCGACGGCAAAGACGAGGCGGCCGAGACCGACATAATCGACCCGCAAGATCTCGAGCCCGACGAACTGATCCAGCGCATTTGTCGCGCCGGTATCGTCGGCCTCGGCGGCGCCGCCTTCCCCACTTCGCCGAAACTGGCGCGCGGCAAGATGCATCGCGTCGATACCCTGATTATTAACGGGGTCGAATGCGAACCCTATATTACCTGTGACGATATGCTGATGCGGCATTACGCCGCGGAAGTGATTCGCGGCAGCGGATACCTGCAGCAAATCCTGCGGCCACAAACGACGCTCATCGCCATCGAGGATAACAAGCCCGAAGCGATAGCGACGCTGCGACAGGCGCTTGCCAACCACCCGCTGGCAGACACTGAAATCATCGCAATCCCGACCATATATCCGTCCGGCGGGGAAAAACAGTTGATCCAGATTCTGACCGGCAAGGAAGTACCGCACGGAAAACTCGCCTTCGATATCGGCCTGTTGTGTCAGAACGTCGGCACCTGCGGGGCGATAACGCGCGCGCTCGAACAGGACCAGCCGTTAATCTCGCGTATCGTCACCTGCACCGGCGACAATATTCAGCAACCGGGAAACTGGGAAGTGCGTTTCGGCACTCCGATCGGCCATTTAATAGAACAGGCAGGCGGTTATAAAAACGCCGACGATCCTTACCTGGTCATGGGCGGTCCCATGATGGGATTCGCGCTATCCGGCGACAGCCTGCCAATCGTCAAGGCCAGCAACTGCATCATGGTCATGCACGAGGAAACCATACCGCATGCGCCCGGCTATCATGACGAGTGTATTCGCTGCAGCAAATGCACCGAGGTTTGCCCGGCGCAGCTGCTGCCGCAGCAGCTCTACTGGCATGCGCGCGCCAAAGCCTATGACCGCACCCAGGAATTCAACCTGTTCGATTGCATCGAGTGCGGCTGCTGCTCCGCTGTTTGCCCGAGCCAGATTCCGCTGGTGCAGTATTACCGCGCCGCCAAAAGCGAAATACGCGGGGCGCATAAGGCGCAGTTCAAATCGGATCGGGCCCGCGCCCGTTTCGAGTTTCGTGAAAAACGGCTGCTGTTGAAGCAACAGGCGGACGAGGAACGTCGCCGCCTCAAGCGCGAGGCGCTGAAAAAGAAACAGCTGCAACGCGGTGTCAGCGATGATGCGATGCCCGATCCGGTACAGGCCGCTCTGGAACGCGTCAAGGAACGCAAGAAAGCGGTCGAGGAAGAGACCCGATGACCCGCGTTATCGTCTCTTCACCCTATGTCGCCCCGGGTAATTCGCTCAAGCGACTGATGATCCAGGTCATCGTCGCGCTACTGCCCGGCACGATCGCCTATGCCTGGTTTTTCGGGCCCGGAGTCATCGTCAACGTCGCGCTGGCGATTATTTTTGCGCTGGCCTTCGAAGCCGCCATCCTCAGGCTGCGCGCCAAACCGGTGTTGCCGCATCTAACCGATTTCAGCGCGGTGGTCGCAGCCTGGCTGTTTGCGCTTTGCCTGCCGATGCATGCGCCCTGGTGGCTGGTGGCGGTAGGCATGGGTTTCGCCATGGTCGCGGGCAAACATTTATATGGCGGGCTCGGATTCAACCCCTTCAATCCGGCGATGGTCGGCTACGTGGTATTGCTGATCTCGTTTCCGCGGGAAATGACGACCTGGTACCTGCCAGCCGCGGTCAGCGGCCAGACGCTGAGCCTGGCGGAATCGGTCGCCTACAGTTTCGGCAGCGTCGATATCGGCCAATGGGACGCGCTTAGCTCGGCCACCCCGCTGGACCAGGTCAAGACCGGCATCGGGCAAAACATCCCGATCGATGAAATTCGGCAAGCGCCGCTGTTCGGCCATTATGGCGGCACAGGCTGGGAATGGATTGCGCTGTGGTGGTTTGTCGGCGGTGTTTACCTGCTGATCACAAAAACTATCCGCTGGCATATTCCACTATCGCTCCTGACCGCGGTGATGTCCATGGCGCTGCTATTTTATCTGATCGATCCGGCGATTTACGCTTCGCCGTTGTTTCACCTGCTGTCGGGCGCCGTCGTCATCGGCGCTTTTTTTATTGCCACCGATCCAGTCAGCGCGGCCACCACCGACCTCGGCAGAATTTACTACGGCCTGATGATCGGCAGCCTGATTTACGTGATTCGGGTCTGGGGCGGCTATCCCGACGGCATCGCCTTCGCGGTGCTGCTGGCGAACATGTGCGTGCCGCTGATCGACTACTATACCCAGCCGCGCGTCTACGGCGAAAAATGATCGCCATCAGCCGCCGCCAAATCCTGATCTCCGGGGCCTTCCTGTGGCTGTTCGCGGTCGCCGGCACCAGCCTGGTCGCAGTCACCGAATTCACGACTGCAGACGCAATCGTCGAAAACGAGCGCCAGGTGTTGTTGCGCAATCTCTACGCCTTACTGCCGCCCAAGCTGCTCGACAACGATATCGCCAGCGACACGCTGGAATTGTCGGCGGCGCCATTGCTCGGCACCGAATCGTCGACCACCGCGTACCGCGCGCGCAGGCAGGGAGAACCGGTGGCGGTCATCTTCAACAGTATCGCGCCCGACGGTTACAACGGCAAAATCTATCTGCTGGTCGGGGTTAACCTCGACGGCAGCCTGGCCGGCGTACGCGTCATTAAACATGCCGAAACCCCGGGCCTGGGCGACGGCATCGAGATTCGGAAATCCCCCTGGATCAAGAGTTTCGACGGCAGATCGCTGGACAACCCGGATGCGCCCGGCTGGCGGGTCAAGCGCGATGGCGGCGAGTTCGATCAGCTCACCGGCGCCACCATCACCCCGCGCGCGATCATCTCGGCCGTCAGGAATACGCTGCTTTACTATCAACAGAACGCTGATATGATTTTCTGATGAAGGATACGGCGTGACTGACAGCAGCGAAATTACCAAAAGCGGCCTGTGGCGCAATAACGTCGCCCTGGTGCAGCTGCTCGGGCTATGCCCGCTGCTGGCGGTAACCAGCACCGTGGTTAACGGCATCGGACTCGGCATCGCGACCCTGATCACCCTGGTGTTATCGAATACGATCGTTTCGTTAATCCGCGATTTCGTGCGCAACGAAGTGCGCCTGCCGGTGTTCGTGCTGATCATTGCGTCCCTGGTTACGATGATCGAGCTGGCGATGAAAGCGCTGTTCTACGATCTCTACCTCGTGCTCGGCATTTTTATTCCGCTGATCGTCACCAATTGCGCGATCATCGGCCGCGCCGAGGGTTTCGCGTCGCGCAACCCGGTGGGACCGGCCGCGCTCGACGGCCTGATGATGGGCACGGGCTTCCTGGCGGTGCTCGCGCTGCTCGGCGGCCTGCGCGAAATCATCGGCTTCGGCACCCTGTTCGCCAATGCCGAGCTGATGTTCGGCGCCGGCGCACAGGCGCTAACCATCACGCTGAACCCTGACTACGGCGGGTTCCTGCTCGCGGTGTTACCGCCAGGCGCATTTTTCGGGCTGGCCATCCTGATCGTCGCCAAGAACTGGCTGGACCTGCGGCCCGCGGAGAAACCCCAACCCGTCGACGCCCTGCCCGAAGGACTATGAATCCGCAAAAACGGCATGAAATATTTTCGCGCCTGCGCGAACACATCAAACAACCGCGCTCCGAGCTCGAATACCGTTCGAACTTCGAACTGCTGATTTCGGTGTTGCTGTCGGCGCAGGCAACCGACGTCAGCGTCAACAAGGCCACTGCCCGACTCTACCCGGTGGCAAACACGCCCGAGAAAATGCTCGCGCTGGGCGAAGACGGCGTCAGGGATTACATCAAGACCATTGGCCTGTTCAACTCGAAAGCCAAAAACGTCATTGCCACCTGCAAAATCCTGATCGAGCAGCACAATTCCGAGGTACCCGACGAACGCACCGCGCTCGAAGCCCTTCCGGGCGTGGGCCGTAAAACCGCAAACGTCATCCTAAACGTCGCCTTCGGGCACCCAACCATCGCGGTCGACACGCACATAAAGACGTACTCGCGGTCGAAAATAAACTGCTCAAGTTCGTGCCGGAAGAATTCAAACTCGACGCGCATCACTGGCTGATCCTGCACGGGCGTTACACCTGCATCGCCCGCAAACCGCGTTGCGGCAGCTGCATCATCGAAGACCTGTGCGAATTCAAACAGAAGAATATCGAGTAGACCGCATACTGCATGAAGACGGTAATTGAAGAATGAACGTAATTTACAAAATAAAACCAGCGACCGAATTACGGTCGAGTCAGAAAAAATCCAGTTACTACCTGAACGAAATGCTCGGCGCGTCCGTGCGCCTCGCCCCTACGGGGCCGCGCTTTAGCGCGTCCAAAATCGCTCCAGGCGATTTTGTCAGGAAAAATCTGGCGGGGGATCGTCCAGCCTTGTTTATTCGCGATGTGTCGAAACAGCGCATCCCTGCGCCTCACCCCTTCGAGGCTAAGGCGAAAAATCGCTCCAGGCGATTTTTTGCCAGATTTCCCCTGAATTTCGTTCCCTTCATACAGTATGCGGTCTAATGTTTCAATCGCGTGACGAAGTACGCCAGGTTTACCTCAACGTCTGGCACAAGATGCAACAGCAGCAGTTGCTCGAACCGATGGAGGCGCTGATCGCCGACGTGATCGAAGCCCATCCCGAGTACCATGCGCTGCTGGCCGATAGCGCCGAAATCAAGCAGCAGGAGTTTACCCCCGAGCAGGGTCAGACCAACCCGTTTTTGCACATGGGCATGCATATCGCGTTGCGCGAACAGGCGGGCACCGACCGCCCTGCGGGAATAAAATCGATTTACCAGCGACTGCTGGCGGCGCAAGGTCAGCACGAGGCCGAACACGCGATGATGGAGTGCCTCGGACAGGTCCTGTGGAACGCACAACGCGGCGCGCAACTTCCCGACGAAGCCGATTATCTCGATTGCCTGAAAAAGTTGTGAACGTGAGATTTACCTCGCGCTGAATCGACTATAAGCTAGCTATCTGACGACTTAGGCAAGCGCCATGGCGAACCCGTTCAAACTACTGGTATTACCCGGCGACGGCATCGGCCCCGAAGTGGTGGCGGCACCGCGCCTGGCATCGCCGGCCAGGGGATCGCCAATCCGATCGGCACCATTCTCAGCGTTGCGCTAATGTTCGAATACAGCCTGCAGCGCAAGGATTTGGCGCAACGCATCGAGGACGCGGCTGAGCAAAGCCTGCAAGCAGGCATCTTGACGGCCGATCTCGGTGGCAAGGCCAGTACCGAGCAGGTCTGCGAAAATATTCTATCAGCTTTAAATTAAAGGATAAGCATGACAATCGATAGCGATCTGAACGTAGGTGAAGCGACCATCAAACTGCTCGAACAATATGGCGTCGACACGCTGTTCGGCATTCCGGGCGTGCATACGCTGGAATTCTGTCGGGGCTTGAACCAGAGCAGCATCCAGCACGTGCAGGCGCGCAACGAACAGGGAGCGGGCTTCATGGCGGACGGTTACGCCCGCGCCTCCGGCAAACCCGGGGTGGCGCTGGTAATCTCGGGACCCGGGGTCACCAACGCCTTGACCGCGATCGGCCAGGCCTATGCCGACAGCATACCGGTGCTGATGCTTTCCAGCGACGCGGCCAGCTACACCCTCGGCAAGGGCTGGGGATGCTTGCACGAAGTGCCCAGCCTGACCGACACGACCGCGCCGTTAACTGCATTTTCCGCCACCGCGATGAGCCCGCAAGAAGTGCCCGGGCTGATCGCGCGCGCGTTTTCGGTGTTTGCCAGCGAGCGCCCCCGACCGGTGCACATCGCTATTCCTATCGACGTGCTGGCGATGCCGGCCGGTGCCGACTGGCAGGCGGTGGAGTTACCCAGCAGGCCGGCGCCGACGGCAAAGAAAGTCGCACGCGCCTGCGAACTGTTGCGCGGTGCGCAACAGCCGATGATTTGCGTCGGCGGCGGCGCCTGGCTCGCTAGCGAGGCGATCACCGAGATCGCGGAGCGACTCGGCGCCGCGGTCATCGGCAGCACCGCGGGCAAGGGCATTATCGACGATTCCCACCCACTCAGCTTAAGCGCCGGCACGGTGCGCGGCGAGGTGCAGCAGTACCTGAAGAACGCCGACGTAGTGCTTGCGGTCGGCACCGAGCTATCCGAGGTCGACAGCTTCGTCGAAACCCTGGAAATCAATGGCAAAATCATTCGGGTCGATCTCGACCCGCGTAAAATGAGTGACCTTTACCCGTCGGAGGTCGCGATCATCGGTGGTGCCAAAACGACCGCCGAGGCAATCGCCCGGCAGCTCGGAGAGGTCGAAGCGAGGACGGAAACCGCCACCGAGGTGGCCGAAATTCGCCGCGAGATCCTCGACAACCTCAGCGCCAGCGAAGTGCGGCATTGCAAAACGCTGGAGGTGCTGCGCGCCGCGCTACCCGCCGATACCATCGTCATGGGTGACATCTGCCAGCTGGTTTACACCGGCGCCTTTGCCTTTAATGTTGCCAAACCGAAGCTGTGGCATTATCCGGCCGGTTACTGCACGCTGGGCTGCGGTCTGCCCGATGCGATCGGCGCCAAGCTGGCGCTGCCCGATAGACCGGTGGTTTCCTTCGCCGGCGACGGCGGTTTCATGTTCACGCTGCAGGAGCTGGTAACCGCGGCGGAACTCAAGCTGCCGCTGCCGCTGATCCTGTGGAACAACGAAGGCCTGAAGCAAATTCAGGACGATATGAAACTGCGCGAGATCGACCTGATCGGGGTTAGCGGCATCAACCCGGACTTTATTGCGCTGGCTCATGCCTGCAGGTGCCACGCGCTGCGAGTCGACAGTGCACAGGGGCTGACCGACGCCATCGCCGCGGCATTTAAGACCGACCGCCCGACGCTGATCGAAATCAACGAATGGGACCCGTGGCTAAACTGAGGCAAGACGAATGAACACCTGTTCCTACTACTACGACTCCAAATGGCTAGGAAGGCATGCGCGACTTTCTGCAAACCAGGCGCGTCTGGCTGAGTTCCGCGCGCTAAATCGCCGCGCCATTCTGCGCGGCAGCGCAATCCGCAGATGAAATTTGGACCCCATCAAAGCATAAAACGCGTGGCGGCAATTGCGCTGGTGGGGCTGGTGGCCGGATTGATCACCGCTTTCGCCACCATCGGTTTCGTCGAACTGGTGCATTATCTTAACGATGTACTTTACGTTAGCGCATCGAGTCGCGCCGGACTCGACAGCGGCCGGCTGTGGTTGATTACGGCTTCGGTGCTGAGCATCGGCGGGCTAGTGGTAGGCTTGACCCTGCGTTACGGCGTCGAAGGCGGCACGCAAACCGGCCCGGCCGACACCATTTACGCGGTTCAGCTGCGTGAAAAGCTGCGCTCCCCGATATCAGGCGTGTCTTCGACCGTGGCCTCGATCCTGTCGCTGGGCTGCGGTGCATCGGTCGGTCAATACGGGCCGCTGGTCTATCTGGGCACGCTGGTGGGCCAGCTTACCAACCGCCTGCCGTTCGGCCTGAGCGATGTGCGCAGCATTGCCATCGCCTGCGGCGTCGCGGCGGCGATATCGACGGCGTTCAACGCGCCGATCGCGGCTTTGATCTTTACCCACGAAGTCATTCTGCGCCATTACTCGCTGCGCATGTTTACCGCGGTAACCGTCGCCAGCGCCTGCGGCTACCTCGTCGCCAACGTCGTTTTCGAGCACCCACCGCTGTTTCTGATCGAATTTGACGGTAGCTTTCGCTGGGTCGAATTCTTCCTGTTTGCGCTCGAGGGTATCGCCTGCGGCATGCTCGCGGTGGCCTTCATGAAGCTGCTGCATTACTCCACCCAACTCGCCGGGCGGGTCAAAGTCCCGGTGGCGATAAAACCCATGATCGCCGGATTTATCTTATCCCTGGTAGCGTTACAGGTACCCGAGGTTCTGGGCGCGGGACAGGAAGTATTCAGGCAGTCCATCCAGGGAGGTATTTATACGGCGGATGCATTGCTGCTGATCCTGGTCACCAAACTGCTGGTCACGGTGCTCTGCATCGGCTTCGGTTTTGCCGGCGGGGTGATATTCCCCGCGCTGCTGATCGGCGTACTGTTCGGCGCACTGTTCGCACTGTTGGTGCCAGGGCAATTGCTGAACGACTATTCCGGTCTATCGGTTTACGCAATCTGCGGCATGATGGCGTTGATGAGCCCGGTCATCGGCGCGCCGATGACCGCCTTGCTGATGGTATTCGAACTTACCCGCAGCTATGAAATTACCATCGCCGCGATGGTTGCCATCGTGTTTGCCAACCTGATCGCCTACCAGTGGTACGGCCGTTCGCTCTACGATTTTCAGCTGGGCCAGCGCGGCATCGACCTGTCGCAGGGGCGTGAACGCGCCTACCTGATGCACCACACGGTCGCCGACCTGGTTACCGACGCGCTGCCGGTGGTGCAGCAGGACATCCGCCTGTCCGAACTGCGTCAACGCATGGCGGAAAAGTCGACCGCGTCGGCCGTGATTGTCGACGCCGACAAAAAGTACCTGGGCCTGGTGTTGCAACACCAGTTGCACGACCAGCACGATAGCAGCAGCGTCGCTGCAATCGATATCGCACAGGGGCCCGAGTTCAATGAAAGCACCAGTATCTGGGATGCGATGGAAACCATGCGCGGATATGTTGGCGAGGCGATTCCATTGATCGACTCCGACAGCGGCCGCTACCTGGGCGCAATTCCGGAAGCGGTGGTTATCAACGCCTACCTCGACGCGGGCCATGAACTGCGTCGGGAAGAATACGAGGTTTAAGCCATGGATTTTTATCAGCAGATCATCAACCAGGCGGCCAACGCGCTCGACGAGGATGTCGGCAGCGGAGATATCAGCGCGCAGTTGATCGACGAATCGGCGCAACTCGAAACCGAGCTGCTGGTGCGTGAAGACGCCGTGTTATGTGGCATCGAATGGTTTGATGAAGTCTTCCGCCAGTGCGATCCTGCGATCGTCACGCGCTGGCATGCGCAGGATGGCGACTCGATCAGCGCCAACAGCGTGGTGTGCGAAATCTCCGGCCCGGCGCGCGGCCTGTTGACCGCGGAGCGCAGCGCGCTGAATTTTCTGCAAACCCTGTCAGGCACCGCGACCCTGACACGCAGCTACGCCGACCTCATCCGGCATACCGACTGCCGCATCCTGGACACGCGCAAAACCATTCCGCAGCTGCGGGTCGCACAGAAGTATGCGGTGCTTTGCGGCGGTGGCAGCAACCACCGCATCGGCCTGTTCGATGCGTTTCTGATCAAGGAAAACCATCTTGCCGCCGCCGGCGGGATCGCCGCGACGGTAAGCCGCGCCAGGCAATTACATCCGGACAAGTTGCTCGAAGTCGAAGTAGAGAATCTCGAGCAGTTACAGCAGGCGCTCGACGCCGGCGTCGAGCGCGCCCTGCTGGACAACTTTACGCTGGACGACCTGCGGCGTGCCGTGGAACTGAACGCCGGAGCTATCGAACTCGAAGCCTCCGGCAACATCGACCGCGACAACCTGCTCGAGATCGCCGCTACCGGGGTCGACTACGTATCCATCGGCGCGTTAACCAAGAATCTGCGCGCGATCGACTTTTCGCTGCGCTACCGCTGACTTAAGGATGCTCGTTGGCAGGCGATAACAGACCGTCCGAGCAACAGCAGGACCAGGCGGTTAAGGGCATCGTCGCCCTGATCCTGGCAACTCTGCTGTTTGCCGCGCAGGACGCCATCACCAAGCACCTCACCGCCACCGTAGCGGTGCCGCAATTGATATTCGTGCGCTATTTTTTCTTTGCCCTGTTCGCCTTGATCTACGCGTCGCGCCGAACCCCGATTCGGGTCGCCCTGCGCTCGCACTGGCCGAAACTGCAGTTACTGCGTGGACTGCTGATCGTCGGCGAAATTGGCTTGTTCGCCTATTGCCTGCGCTATCTCGGCATAGCCGAGATGCACAGTATATTCGCCTGCTTCCCGTTAATTATCACGGTGCTGTCGGTGCCGCTGCTGGGGGAACAGGTTGGCTGGCGACGCTGGCTCGCGGTATCGATCGGTTTCATCGGCACGCTTATTATTATCCAACCGGGCAGCGGCGTGTTCTCACCTTTTGCGATGATGGCGCTCGCCTGTGCGTTTATGTTCGCCCTGTACAACCTGATAACGCGCAAGGTATCACGCCAGGACAGTTTCGAAACTTCGTTACTCTATTTCGGCCTGGTCGGTTTCCTGGCCTCGCTGCTGGTGGTGCCTTTTTATTGGCGGGCTTTAAATACCGAGGAAAGCCTGTGGCTGCTGGCAATCAGTATCACCTCGATCATGGGCCACCTGTTGCTCATCAAATCGCTGGAACTGGCGCCGGCGGTTATCCTGCAACCGTTCAATTACTTCATCCTGGTGTGGGCCATGATGATCGGCTTCAGCTTTTACGGTGAAGTCCTCGACACCACCACCTTGATCGGGGCAGCCCTGGTGGTGGGTAGCGGCGTCTACATCGCGCGCCGCGAATACGCAGTGGCGCGGGCCGAGCGGCGCCGACTGCGCAGGGCGATGTATCCCCCGGAGACCTGAACCTTCGTCAAACCCGTACCGGCGTTGATGAAATCACTTTATTCTCCAACACTGAAAGCGAGTGACGACCTGCGGCGGTTGCAACTGATCGAGTGGAATTGAGGGCCTGTTTTCGCCAAAGAAAACGCTTGCTAGCACCAACAAGACTTCGTCCTTCGGCCACTCTCGGACGCCTGACAATAAAGTGATAAAATTTTATTCGATAAACAACTTTATAACGCTACTGTTTACCCTGACTATATTTACAAAGGATCTGGATTTATATTTCTATTGGAGAGAAGTGCCAGAGTTAGTTACAAATGACTTAATGCGGGCCGGGCTAAACCGGAGAGCCTGGTTTGAAAACATTCTGCTGCCACGCTAAAGAATTCGGATATGAATAATGACAGTGCCAGAATGCTGGCCGTTGAAATACGAAGCCTGCCACCATCGATGTTTGACGCGAGCTTGCTGGCCGAGTACGTCAAAACCGGTGAAGCATACGATTTGTCAGATTTGTGCAGAAAGAGCGATATCTCAATCAAGCAAGTGGCCCAGATAGTCGTCGCAAGCTGCCTTGATGAGGTGGACAAGCTGCCCGGTTACAGCATGACAAGTGAGATTTTTGAGCTAGCTGAAAACCTTTACTCCATTGGGGAGTCGAGGCGGCATTGGCAACTAATGCGCAACCGGCATAAGCCCAGTTACCTGGAAAGTCGTCTATCGAGAGAAGCGTCGAAACGCCTTGGGCTCGATCCCGTGAAGGGAAAACGCCATTACGCGAATATTTATTTCCGCGCGTGGGCGATATTCTGGGATGAGGAGTTTCTGAATCGCATGATTCACAAGGTCGATAGCCGTATCATTGCCAGCCTACCCGAAGAACTGATCACGAAGAAAATTTGTTTACCCGCGGTCTCCAAATCGGGTTTAACGTTGCGTTACGTGCCGGTGTTGCTGCGCAGCCCCGTAGTCTGCACTCGAGCGGTACAGAATGATCCGGCAGCCATTGCGTTTACGCCCGGCCATCTGCGGGACCAAGTCCGGAAATTGCAAACTATCAAGTTCGACTAAAGGAATTGGTTTTTCGATGCCGACGAATAACCAGTGTGGGCCCTCGTTGTGCGGGAATGACTTGAACTATGGGAGGCTCAGGGTCTGTTAAAGGTCGAACTCGGAAGCCTGTAATTACTTGCTGAGGGTCTATTTTCTCCAAAGCTGACTCTCAGATGAGCTTGCTTGGTTTCTCGAAACTCTCTCTGTCAGGATAGTTGTTAGCAAATAAAAACCCGGCTTTGCGGGTGGGTTCAGAATCGGCCTCCATGTTACTGGATTACGAGACGACTCGCCTTCTGGAAAAGCCCACGAATCCTATCAGCGCCGTGCCGAACAGCCAGACGGCCGCCGGGACCGGGATTACCGTCGTATCGACATAAGTCCTGAACGACAGGTCGGTACCGTTCGGAAAAGACGGCGCAACGAAATCAGGAAAGACCCCATCGGGGGTAAACCTTTGCGTGTACTGCCCGCCGGCATAGGCATTGCCGCCGGAAGTGCCGAAAGCAAACACGTTATCGTTGCTTCTCAGCACCAAGGCGAGAACGTCTCCAACGTTGACGTTGATCCCGAGCGACAGCAAATCGAACACCATTGGGGGTTGGAAAGAGCCGGTAGGCATAGAGCTTGCGGGCATTTCCAGGGTCGCCAGCACGAGACTGTTATCGGCAACCGGTAATCCCGCGGAGGTGGTACTGCGGATATCGAACAATAGTGGATTCCCGCCGGTGGAGCCGCCATTCGAAAGATTCAAATAGACGTTATAAATATCGACTTGGGCCAGGATACCTTCCTGTCCCACGGTAAAGGTTTGTGCAATGTCGAGAATACTCCCGCCACAACCGAGACACCGGGTAAATGTAAAACCAGCGGGACCGCCACTACTCTGATCCTGGATTATTGCTGCCCCGGCACCCCCTGTACCTATCAACAGGAATAGGCCCATTGTCAATGCGAGTAAATTAATACCTTTCATGATCGCTTCCCTAACTAAAAGTGGCACGCGATTTATTTTATTTGGCCGATACTCAAATACATCACCCAAATGGGTTAAACGGTGTTCAGAAAGCGGATTAAATTGACGTAGATCAATAACTCAAAAAATTTGGCCAACCTGCTCGCAAACAGCGTAGTCGGTCAAATTATGGCCCAATCCCACGTAGGGGCTGCGGGTTGCTTATCGCTGCTGGCTCAACGGGTTTGGGCGCCAAATTTCTCAAAAGGAGACGCTGAAACACACCAGCGCGGCTGCGGTAATCGGCCAACAGCTGACACTCAACTATTGACACGGATACAACGACTTTGTATTGACAACAGACGCTCATCGCGCCCATCAACTAACTGCAACTGCGGTTACTCACTAACCAGGCATAGCGTTTGTGCTTCCCTCTCCCCGCGTAGATTAGAAGATAAAATTTCCGCCCAAATTGAAGGACGAGATTGATTCGTCATTTGCAAAATCTTCAACATCAAACAAATTATAAGCTTCAGCTCTAAGACTGAAATGTCGATTGAGCATAATCTCGACCCCGGCGGCAAGTAAAAACCCGTTACTATTCTCGCTTACGCTATCAAATGGTCCGGTTAACGTAGTATCAGCGAAATATATACCACCCTGGCCAAATAGATTTAGCCGTGATTTGGTATTCCCTGAACTATTGACCGTTAGTACAAGATTGATTGTTTCAACCTGAATTTCAATATCGGCCAAACTCGT